>CABPXT010000010.1:0-24098 GCA_902461405.1 uncultured Collinsella sp. | reverse complement strand
CCGCCGTTTTTAGATGCGAAACGGTGGGCGGCCTATCTTTGCGGCGCCGGAACACGGGTGAGCGCGTCGATTACGGGCGCTCCATGTTGGGAACGATGCTGCCCTCGGTCACCGCATGCACGGCCAGGCGCATGATGTTGTCGTAGCCGGTCTTGCTCAGGATCTCCGAGATGCGGCGCTTGATGGTGCCCTCGCTCATAAACAGCTCGGCCGCAATCTCGCGGCGGCTTTTACCCTCGCAGGCAAGGCGCAAGATCGACAGCTCGACATCGTCGAGGGCCGCCGTGCCCGAGAAGATGCTCTCGGGCGGCTTGGGAAACGTGCAGTAACCCGCCAGCGTGGAGCGCATCACGGCGAACAGCTCGTCGATACCGACGTTCTTGTACACAAAGCTATCGACGCCCGCCTCGCGGGCCTGATCGACAAAGGTGATCTCGGGCATGCCTGTCATGATAATGATGCGACACTCGGGCAGCTGCTCCTTGATGCGTGCCGCCGCCACGATGCCGTTTGAATCGTGTTCGGTGCACACGTCCATCAGTATCATGTCCGGGCGCTCCTTGAGCGCGACACCCAAGGCCTCGGAGGCATCGGCGATCGCGGCAACGACGGTCATATCGGGCTGGTCGCCAACGGAGCGCGCCAGGCTCTCGCGCAGGATGGCCTGATCTTCGACAATTAACACGCGGATCATGAGCTTCTCCTTTGGGACGTGTCGTTGGCGTTAAGCGGAATGGATACCGTAAGCGTAAAGGGCGGGGTGGCGTGGACCTCTAGGCTGCCACCCAGATCTTGCGCGACATGTCTCATACCTGGGATACCCGTTCCCTCGCGATACGATACGGGGGCCGGGGACCCGTCGTTAGAAATCGTCATGTGCGCGACGGCGTCAGCATCCGTCCTCCCCTGCCACAAGCGCACATGGACCCGATGCGCCTGCGCATGCTTGGTGGCGTTGGTCGAGGCCTCGCGGATAATCTGCAAAAAGGCGGCGGCGACACGCACGTCGCTTGGCAGCTCGCCCTCCACATCGATCTGCACGCTCACCAGGCCAAAAGCATGGACGATATCGCCCAGTTGCTCTGCCGGTTCGGTGTCGCCCCCGCTGCGCAGATCGGCAGCGATTGAGCGCAGCAGCGGGTCGATCTGCTCGAGCGACTCGTCGTCCAAGCGCCCCTCCTCCAAATAGCGATGAAGGATTGATAGGCGCTGGCCGATCACATCGTGAACGCGGGCGCGCATGCGCAGATAGGCCGCATTGTCGGCAACTTTTTTGACTTCTTCGATCTGGGCCTGGAGCTCTTGGCCCGCAAGCTCAAGCAGGTGGTTGGCCTGCGCCAGGCGGTCATGCGCATGCGCATACTCTGTCACGTCCAGACCGATTATGCGCTCGAACGAACGGCCCGAGACCATAACGTCATCGCACACAAACAGGCGAATCTCGGCGGGAGAAACCTCGACCACCGCACGCGCCTCACCAAAGCGGTCCAGGTTGATTCGCACGCGGTTCTTACCGCCTTCGGGCATTTGCATGCTGAGCTTGCGCAGGTCGTTCCATGTACCGCTCATATCGCCTAGGTCGGTGGGCATATGAAGCTCCACCAGGTTTTTGCGCATGCAGCGGTTCATGAGCAGTGGACGGCCCCTCGAGTCCAGATACAGGATGCCCACGGGAATCACGTTGATGGTTTCAATCGTCGAGAACGCGGTGATATCCTCTTGGCGGTTACGGACGTCCATCAAGAGCGCCGCGACGGAACGGAACAGGAAGAACGCTCCCTCTGCGATAAGGACAACGGCCCACACCGAGCCCATGGCAAAAACCACCGGCGGTGTCACGGCGCCAACAAGCAGCAGCTCGGCCAGCATGACAGGGCGACGATAGCGCACCATAAGGACCACGCCATAGGCAAAGATCGCGGCATTGAGCCACAGCACTCCGCCCATTGCCCTGGCGCAAACGTCAAGCGGCGCCACCAGATACGAGCCAGACGACGCGAATAAGATGAGCGCCGAAATCATCAGGTGAAGCACAAGGCTCGTCTCGTAGGCGCAAATCACCTTACGGTTATAGGACGAGCGGCGCGATGCGATGAGCGGGACGTGGATCATCTGCAGACACGCAGCCAGGGCAAAGACAACATCGAGCGCAACGATTTGGGGAAGGATGAACGAAATCTGCATCGTCACTCACCCGCCCTCGGCATCAAGACGATCATGCGCAGCTGGCCGGGCTCGCCCTCAAGGCGGTATGCCACGTTGCGCCCTTGCAGAGCGCTTTCGAGCTCTTGCGCAGCGGGCGTCTGCGAAAGATCTTCATCATCGTTGGAAAATAGCGTGGCGCGCAGCTCGACACTGCACCGGTCATGGTCGCCCAAGTGATACATAAGCGCCGGATGGTCGGTGGTGTAGGCAAAAAACGCAAAGTCATACACGCAGTCGTACAGGGCGCTTACCGTACTGGCGTGCATCGGGCGTCGTATGGCGATAATCGAAGCGCAATCGACATCGATGGTGCGCAGGTCGCTTGCGAGCTCGTTGGCAATGAGCTGAATGCGGTCGCGATCAAAACCGCTCTCCCCGTGCTGTGCCAACGTGAGCGACCCCTTGCGTTTGCAATAGGCGACGAGCATCTTGGCGCGCTGCAGCATGCGGTAACGCTCGTGCGAAGATGCCTCATCGGTCAACGGCGGCAGCGAGCTCAACAGGTCGTACATCCCTTCGAGCGCACGGGCAAGCGCTTGGTCCACGTCTTGGACCAGTAAGGTCTCGGCCTCTTGGTCTGCCAAATGTGTCTTAAGGTCGTAGTCGGCGGCAAGCAGCTCATTTTGGCGTTGCAGCTCCATGCGACGATGCGCCAGTTCGCGATTGAGTTCGTTGAGCTCCGAGACGTCCTGAGCAAGGAGAGCCGATCCGCCCAGCAGCGGAAAGGCGCGATACATTACATCGGGATCGGACGCCACGGCAAAGGCGTGAGCGTGCCCGTGCTCTTGGACCCGCAACTCCTCACGCACGCCTACCGGCATTGGCTTTGACACCGGCGTGACATAGACTTCCTGCAGGTCACGCGTTAGAACTTTGAGGTCAAGCGGCAAGGTGCCGAAAATACCGGCGATATCGTGGTACGACGGGATGACACCGCAATCGAGACAGATTTCCATCGCCACCACGCACAGGACGCAGTAGACAAGTGAAAAATTAAGCCTCCATGCCCAGGGCACACGCAGCGCATATGAAATGGCAAAGAACGCGCCGCCCAATAGGACAAGCGCGGCCGTGCCCGAGAAACGCTGAATACGAAAAGACGAGGACCGTCCTACCAAGATAAAAAAGGCAACGAAGTTAAAGGCTGTCCATACCAGAACGGTACCGTAGCCCCAACCATATGTGTAATCGTTGCTCCAGGTTCCACTCGATCGATCGAAATGGAAGACCTGCTGATGAACATCGTTAGTAAGCACAAAGCCGATAAGCAGGACAGCCATGACCCACAAAACGGTGCGGTACCGACGCCCCATACGATGCTGTTCCAAACCCGCGAGGCGCAGACCGCACAGCTGGTAGATCAGCGGAATGAGCGTCATGGGCACGTAGTACAGGTACCACAGCACGGTGGCATAGAACGGCGTGAACGACTTATATTTGAGGATGACCTCGATCATCCACAGGGCACAAATGGCGGCGATGGCAACAAGGCGGCGGCGCAAGACGTAGTCCAAGCAGCGTAGGTACGCCAACACACCCCAGATTGAAAATGCAATTGCGGCGACAAGCAGCGGGAGAGAGCTCGAGTGGACGAGCGCATCCACGACCTCTTCGGACACCTCGCTATAGGCGGGCACGGTGTTGGAAAGCTTGGGGTCGGAGGCGAACAGTGCCGGCAAGACTGCCAAAAGCATAAGGAACAGCGCGGTAATGGCGCCGGCGATAACAAAGACGCGGTGGCGATACACGCCATGCGATATGCCAACAAGGAGGGGTGTGTTGGCGAAGAGCCTGCCGCCCCTAAGATCCGCCACGGGCGCGGATCGGGCGGTCGCGTGGCCGATATGTCGCTCGCGGGTACCCATAGTGCTTTTAGTGTACCGACAGGCGGGCCCAAAAAGCGGGCCACATGTCCCAAAATCCGCCGACGGCGAGGGACGTCGCCAGCGACTAGTCGTTTAAGAACGTCCCCAATGACTAAGACAAAACGAGCGAGGATTTTTGGACGCCCAAATGGCGAGAGTGGATAATCTCCCACTTTGAGCCCACAAACAGGCTAAAAACGGGAGATTATCCACTCTCATTCTGCGGGCACTCATTTAAGTACGTCCCCAATGAGTGCTTTCACTTCTTTTAACAAAACGCCCGGCGGGCATTAACTGCTCGCCGGGCGTTTTGGTTAGGAGGCTATGGTTGTTGGGAAGCCTTAGGCCAGGTCCTCGCCGTTCGTCTCGATGACGTGTTTGTACCAGTCGAAGCTCTTCTTTTTGGAACGCTTGAGGGTGCCGTTGCCCGCATCATCGCGGTCGACATAGATAAAGCCGTAGCGCTTGGACATCTCGCCCGTGCCGGCAGACACCAGGTCGATCGGGCCCCAGGTGGTGTAGCCCAGCAGGTCAACGCCGTCCTCGGTCACCGCATCGCGCATCGCGGCGATATGCTGGCGCAGGTAGTCGATACGGTAGTCGTCGTTGATGGAGCCATCCTCCTCGACAACATCCTTGGCGCCCAGGCCGTTCTCGACCACAAACAGCGGCTTCTGATAACGGTCGTACAGGTCGTTGAGGGTGATGCGGAAGCCCAGCGGATCGATGGCCCAGCCCCACTGGCTCTCCTGCAGGTAGGGGTTCTTGGCGCCGGCGAAGGCGTTGCCCTGGGTGCGCTCGACATCGGGGTTATCGGCACCGGCGGAGCAACGGGTGCTGTAATAGCTAAAGCTGATGAAGTCGACGGTGTTGGCGGCCAGGATCTCGCGGTCCTTATCCGTCATGCCCACATCGATGCCCAAACGCTCGAGCTTCTTGACGGCATAGGCCGGGTAGTAGCCGCGGCTCTGAACGTCGACGAAGAAGTAATTGTCCTGATTGTCGAGCTGCGCCTGGCGCACATCGCCCGGACGGCAGCTGTAGGGGTAGTAGCTACCTGCGGCAAGCATGCAACCGATCTTGACCTCAGGGTCGATCTCGTGAGCGATCTTGGTTGCCCAAGCGCTGGCGACGAGCTCGTTGTGGGCGGCCAGGTACTCGACGGCCTCCTTGTTCTCGCCCTCCTCAAAGACCAGACCGGCACCCATAAACGGCAGGTGCAAGATCATATTGATCTCGTTGAAGGTAAGCCAGTACTTTACCAGGCCCTTGTAGCGGGTGAAGATCGTGGTCGCGAGGTTCTTGTAGAAGTCGATGAGCTTGCGGTTGCGCCAGCCGCCGTACTCCTTGATGAGGTGAATCGGGCAGTCGAAGTGCGTGATGGTCACGAGCGGCTCAATGCCGTGCGCCTGACACTCGCGGAACACGTCCTCGTAGAAGGCCAGGCCAGCCTCGTTGGGCTCGGTCTCGTCACCGTTGGGGAAGATGCGGGTCCACGCCAGGCTCATGCGGAAGGTCTTAAAGCCCATCTCGGCAAAGAGGGCGATGTCCTCCTTGTAGTGGTGGTAGAAATCGATGCCGGTCTGCGCGGGATAGTAATAGCCGTCCTCAAAGTCGAGCATCTTGCGCTGGCCGGAGACCACCGCATAGCGCTCGGGGCCGTGCGGTGCCACATCCACGTTGGCCAGGCCGCGGCCATCCACGTCGTAAGCGCCCTCGCACTGGTTGGCAGCCGTCGCGCCGCCCCACAGGAAGTCTTTACGGAAAGCCATGCATCAATCCTTTCACACGCTGTTTGTCGTGGTTTCAGTATCCCCGTAAGCAGCGCGCTACTCAACGGCAACGACGCAGGCCGACACTTCTTTTCGCCCCAACGGCCTCATCCGCCCGCAGCGACTGACACTTCCTGATACCTCGCTTCCTCCCCTGGCAACAGGTTCGCCTCTCGAAGTTTTTCCTCCACAGGAACCCGTCCCCGGGAAGGAAAGGAAGTGAGGGGCCGGGCGGCAATGACTGCGGCTAAGCGTACGTGATGGCCTCCAAACGAAGAAGCACGGGAGAGCTATAGCGCATAATGGCGACCTCGTCGCCGTTGAGACGGCAGTCGCGCACCCACGCGCCGTTCTCAACGGTCCCCGTCTCGAGCGACGCCACATCCACATGCGGCTCACCCGCCGCGTGCGACTCGAGCGCCAAGCCGCAACGAAGCGCAAGCAGGTACACGGCGCCGTCGGCGGCGCGAAGGGCCGCACACGCACCGGGCAGGGCACCCTCATCAAAGCTCACCTTAATTGCTATGGAACCCATATCGAGCAGGCCCTCGGCTGCCACCTCACTCGTCACGGCATCGAGCGTCGCGTACGCGGCATCGTCCTCGGCAAGTTCAAATAACTGAGCCAGCCCACGCGTGACCTCCGCATATTCCTCCCGGTCCTGAGGCGTGAGCAAAGCGGGGTCGCTCGTATCCATGCCAAAGAGAATACCCGCCGAATCGCCAAAGGGCTCGCCCATCTCCTCGTAGCCAAAAGGAGCGAAGCACATGTCATGGTGATGGGCCACCGCCCAGACCTGGCGCGCGGCGGCGTAGGCGTGCGTCGCGGTCTCGGGGATAAAGAGCGGGTTGTCCTCGCACGCATATCCGTCGCAGACCTTGCAAAACGCCGGGATGTAGATATCGGGGCCCAGCATGTCGATGCTCGGAGCGGCATGCTTCCACACGCCCATCACGCGCAGGTTGGGACCGCCCGTGGGAAAGCGCCCAGGCTTGTGACCCTTGTCGAGCCAGCAATTGCAGGCCGTGGGCAGCGGATGCTCGGCGCGGCCCGCTGCGGCGACCGTCTCCACGTAGCGAGCCATGTGGTAGGTGGTAAACATCTCCTCGGCATGCTCGCCAAAAACCTGTTCCCACGAACCAGAGCCGGCGCCCGCTTCAAGGGCTTCCGCAAGCTCAGACGCCAGGGAGGTAGGATCGACCGCAAGCGCCTCGATCAGCTCCGTAGGCACGCTCTCCGCAAAGGCGGCATCCGCCCAAGGCGAGTGCTCACGTGCCGCGACCATCTGGCCGCACTCGTTTTCTACCTGCACGAGTATCACCGTATGATCTTGCGCATCCACCTCGCGCAGGTGCGCCATCAAAGCCGCGTAGGCGCCGGCATCCGCCGCGCGCGTCTCCTCGCAATAGAGCGAAAGCGCCGTGATCTCAAAGTTATGGAACTCGGCATAGCGAACCTTGTTCTGCCCGGGCACCATCTGCGCACGGCGAAAACGCTCGATATCGCGTTTGACCCACGCGGGCGCATAGTAGCACTGCGCATTTTTGTACGCGCCAAACCACAGCACGCCCAGGTGCAGCCCGCGCTCGCGGGCAAGCTCGAGCATCATGTCCACTTGGCCAAAGTCAAACTCGCCCTCTGCGGGCTCCAAAAGCTCCCAGGTAACCGGGGCGAGCACGGTATTCATACCGAGCGCCCGCGCGCGATCGAGAGCATCCGCAAAAGCGCGGCGCCCACCCGAGGCGGAGTTATGGCACTCGCCCGCAAACAGCGTATAGGGCCGGCCGTCCACCATCAGGCGTTGCCCGCCGCCAGCACAGGTGTACAACTGCGGAATCTCCGCCATGGCAACTCCATTCTTCCGTTTTGTTTCAACCCCCTGAGGGCCGAGCCGTGTTGAGAGCACCGGACGCGCGACCAGGGCCTACCTGTCGTCCGTGCGAGCCCGCCCCTCCGATGGGAGATGGGTTAAAGGACGGCAAACGAGGCGAGATCGACCGAACCGACGCCCTCGATAACCAGGTAGAGTGCATGGTCACCGGCAACGGTCTTCGTCAGGGATGCGACCACCGTGCACCAGCCCTCGCCTGGCACGAGCTCGACGCGCGTCAACTCAGCGCCATCCGGCGCGTCCAAGCGTACACTCACCACACCGGCAAGATCCCCGCGCACCTCGAGCTCCACCGTGCGCTCCGCACCGGAAAACGCCAGGTATTTGTAGCCCACGCCCGCTCCATCGCAGAGGTTGGCCACATGGGTACGTGCCGAAGTCACACAGCCCGCATCGACTTCCTGGGTAATCACCGGATGGTTATCGGCGATTTCCAGATTGCCGGAATAGTGAACCGCGCCGGCCGGCCCCACCAAGTAGCAGCAAATACTCGCCGGGTACGCGCGCCCGCAAGGAAGCGCTCCGCCATTGAGCCCACAGCTCGTTATCTCTACTTGTTCGATATGTCCATCGGAAGCAATCTCGATGGGCTCAGCGCACCCCTGGCGCGCGTGCTGCGCACCGTGCGTATGACGGTGATAGAAGATGTAGTCGCGCCCGGCAATGCGCGCCATGCCGCCATGGTTGTTGCCCAGGTCCATCACAGCGGCGCCCTCGGCCTCGTGCCCGGGCAGGCCCACATCGCCGTTGGAAACGAGCACGCCGCCGTAGGTTACCGGACCTTCCGGCGTTGGCATCGTGGCCCAGCAGAGCTCATGTCCGTTTTCGCTCGAGTAGACAAAGTAGTAGCGCCCGTCGAGCACGCGGATGCTCGAGGCCTCAAAGAAGGCATGCCCTTCAAAACCCGTGTCCGCCGCCTGCGTCACTGCCGGAGCCAGATGCTTGGGTGCCGCAGCCATCGTGCGCATATCGGCGCCGAGCCGCACCACGTAGCCGCCCTCCATGGAACATGCGGGCATGCGCGAGCTCGGCTTCTTGGCGCCAAACCCATAGTAGAGCCAGCAACCCCCGTCCCCGCAGGGAAGGACTGCCGGGTCAAAGGGCATACCCCAGCCCTCCTCGCCCGCAAACGGCGAGCCGTCGGGCTTGGCAATAGGGCCCAGATAGCGGTAGCGTCCCGCCGGCTCATCGCACACGGCGACCGACATGATGCAACCGCTCGTCATGCTTAGCGTGAAGTAATACAGATAGAACCGCCCGTCGGCACCCCGGCACACATCGGGCGCGCCGTACCCGGTTCGATCGACATTGGCCGGGTCATCCTCTTTGCGCCAGATGGTCCCCTCAAACGTCCAGGAGCCCAGATCGTCCACCGGAGCTGACCAGCACACGTAGTCACCCGGGCAGTATGCGGTGCCCTCGGGTGCGTCATGGCTTCCATACACGTAGACTCGGTCACCAAAGACATGCGGTTCGCCATCGGGGATATACTCCCATCCCGGCAGATACGGATTGGTTGCGATATGAGCCATGTCAGACCCCTCCTATCGATATCGGGCGCGGTACCGGACGGACGCCGGCGACAAGACCGAACGCCTGCCGCGCACCGCGTGCACCATTCGTTAAGCAAATGCAGCTAGACGAGCTCGAACTCCCTCACCAACAGGTCGCGGCTGTTAGGCCCCGCCATGACCTCAAACGCGCCGGGCTCGCTTGCCCAGCCGTGCTCGGGCGTCCAAAAACGCAGAGCCTCCTCGCGCAGGATAAACGTCACCGTGCGGCGCTCACGCGGCGCAAGCTCAACACGCGCAAAGTCACGCAGTTCGAGCATGGGGCGCACGCGCGTTGCCACCTTGTCGTGGATATAGAGCTGCACGACCTCAGTACCAGCAATATCGCCCTCATTGGTCACGTCGATTGAGACCTCGAGGACACCGTCCGCCGTAAGCTCGTCCGCACTCAGGCGCAGGTTATCGTAGCGCGCCGTATGATACGAGAGTCCGTAGCCAAAGGGGAACATCGCATCGTTAGGGCAGTCCATATAGCGGCTCACAAAGCGACCGCTATGCGTTGATGTCTTAACGGGACGTCCGGTGGAGAACTGCGCATAGTAGAGCGGCTCCTGGCCCACGTTATGTGGGAAGCTCACCGTGAGCCTGCCGCTCGGATTGACCGTTCCAAAGAGCACGTCGGCTACCGAACGCCCACCAGCCGTACCGGGGAACCACGCCTCTACGATTGCATCGCAATCATCGATCACGTCAGTGAGGGAAAGAGGACGCCCGTTAAAGAGCACAAGCACCACAGGCTTGCCGAGCGCGCGCACGCGCTTGAGCAGGCGCTTCTGCGGAGCCGGTATGGTAATGTCCGTACGCGCTCCGCCCTCACCGCTCTGCAGCATGTGTTCTCCGAGCGCCATGACCACCACGTCGCTCGATGCGGCCAGCTCGAGCGCCTCGGCAGCCATCGTCTCTAGATCCGCGCCCTCGCCCGTCGGCGCACCGAACGCGGGAATCTTGCCAAACTCCCCAAGCTCGCTGTAGTCGTCGAGCGTGGGACAGCCTTGGGCCCACGCAAAGCCGTCGTCGCCCAATACCTCGGCAAATGCCTCGGCAAGCGTTACGGAATGAGTTTTATCGGCATGAATCGCCCACATGCCGATGATGTCTCGGCTGTTGGCATAGGGACCGATGAGCGCCACGCGCGGAGCGTTGCCCCCGGTCGTAAGCGGTAGCAGCCCACCTTCGTTTTTAAGGAGCACGAGGGCCTCGTCGCACGTTTTACGCGCGCTCTCAAGACGCTCCGGCGTGCACGTGACCTCCGTACGGCGCTCGGGCGAGCACGTACGATACGGGTCCTCAAACAGGCCGAGTCTGTTCTTGAGCTCTAGCACGCGCATGCAGGCGGTATCGATCTGCTCGAGCGAAACCTCACCCGTTTCGATGAGGGCCTCAAGCTCATGTGCGTAGCAGGGCGTCTTCATGTCGATGTCCACGGTGGCATTCATGGCGAGCTTGGCCGCCTCGCGACGGTTTGCCGCCACACCGTGTGCCCTGAGCTCGTCGATCGCCGCGTAATCGGTGATGATGGGACCGTCAAAGCCCCACTCGTCGCGCAACACGTCGTGCATGAGCCAGCGGTTTGCCGTGGCGGGGATGCCATCGATGGTGTTGAAGCTCGTCATCACCAAATCGCAACCAGCCTCGACCGCCGCACGGTACGGAGGCAGGTACTCGTTGCGCAGGCGCCACTCGCTCATATCCACTGTGTTGTACTCGCGACCCGCCTCGGGCGCACCATAGCCCGCAAAGTGTTTGACGCAGCTGGCCAAGCTCTTCTGCGGCGTACCGTCACCCTTAAAGCCCTCGACCATCGCGCGAGCGAAGCGGCTGCTTAGGTACGGATCCTCGCCCGGCATCTCCAGGCAGCGACCCCAACGGGCATCGCGCACCACGTCCACCGGCGGGCTAAAGGTCACCATGCAGCCATCGGCCACGGCCTCTTCGGCAATAAGGTTGTAATCCTCGCGGATAAGCTCTGGGTCCCACGTGGCTCCCAGGCCCAGGGGGATTGGATAGCAGGTTTGATAGCCATAGATCACATCGGCCATAAAGACGAGCGGGATCTTAAGACGGCTGCGCTCAAGATATGCATCTTGGATACGATGCACTTCCTCGGCGCCCAACACGTTGAGCACGCTGCCGCATACGTCAACATCTTCTTGCGTCACGCCCAGCTTGGCACGCGGACCAACCGCTACGGCATCGGTGCCAAAGCACCCACCGTCAAGCTGCACCAACTGCCCGATCTTCTCGCGCAGGGTCATACGCCCCAAAAGGTCAACGAGCTCGGATTGCTTCATGGCTACCTCGTTTCTGTTGTGTGCCCTTATGGGAGGACGCCGGATTCGTGTAGGGGTCAGCGCCCTCCCATAAGGGCACACGGGGCGCATCTGGCGCCGCGCCCCGTGTGCTGGCGTCCAAAGACGCCGGTTTCCCAGAACTAGTTGTTCTCGAGGATCATGTCGTCGTTGAAGCCGAAGGTCAGCGTGCCCACAAAGGTGAGGACGGAGGCGACGGCGAGCGCGATGACGTCCTCCATACCCACCGAGCCGATGATGGCCGGGATGGTGATGAGCGAGGTGGTCATGAGCGCGGGCTGGTGCAGGCCAAAAGTGGCAGCAATGGCACCGCAGATGCCGCAAGAGACGATTGCGATCACAAACGGGCGCTTGTACTTGAGGACGGCGCCGTAGATGGCGGGCTCGGTGATGCCGGCGAGGAGCGCAGAGATGGCGGCAGCGCCGGCGAGCTCCTTGAGCTCGGTGTTCTTGGTCTTGAGGAAGATGGCAAGGACCGCGAAACCCATGGCAAAGTTGGTGCCGACGGTAATGGGCAGGATGACGTCATAGCCGAGCATACCGATGTTCATCTGGATGATGGGGATAAAGGCCCAGTGCATACCAAAGATGATGAGGCAGGGCCAAAGCAGACCGATGAGGAAGCCTGCGGGCAGCGGGGCAACCTCAAGCAGGGAAACCAGGCCGTTAGCGATGAGACCACCGATGAAGTCGGTGACGGGGCCGATGATGTAGAGGGTGAGCGCAGTGGCCACGACGAGGGTCACGACGGGAACGATCAAGCCCTTGAGGATATCGGGGACGACCTTATTGAGGCCCTTCTCGATCCAGGACTGCGCGTACACGGCAAAGATGATGGGGATAACCGAGCTCGTGTAGCTGATGAGCGTTACCGGGATGCCAAAGAGGTCAACCGGGTCGCCGGCGCTAAAGAGCGTGGAGAGCGTGGGGTAGCACAGCGCAACGGCGATGGCCATGGCCGTCCAGTCGTTGCACTTGAACTTCTTGGCCGCAGTGCGGGCAAGGAAGACCGGCATGAAGTAGAACACGCCGTCGCCGATGGCGTAAAGCAGCTGGTAGGTGGTGGACTCGGCCGCGAGCCAACCAAAGGAGTTGGCCATGATCACAAAGGCCTTGAGAAGGCCGGCGGCGGACATGGCGGGAAGCATCGGCATAAAGATGCCGCTGATGAGCTGGATGGCGCGGTTGACGATGCTGCCACCGGCCTCGTCCTCGACCTCGCCGCCAAGCTGGATGTTGGAAACCTTGGGCAGGGCGTCATACACGTCGGTAACGTGATTGCCGATAACAATCTGGTACTGACCGGCGGCCACTAGAACGGAGATAACGCCCTCGGTCTGGTTGAGCTTCTCGGTCTGGGCCTTCTTCTCGTCGTTGAGGGTAAAGCGCAAACGGGTAATGCAGTGGGTGACGGACTTGACGTTGTCCTCGCCACCGACGAGTTCAACGATGGTACGGGCGAGAGCCTCGTAATCGCGTGCCATGTGAAACCTCCTTGTTTCACTCGTTACAAAGATATCTGCAGCCCCGGCGCCTTGGAGCTTAACAGCAGGTTGCGCGGCGATGCCGCGATGTCTGCCGACGCAAAGCCGGCCAGTTGGGCAGTTAGACGGGTGCCCGGCCTCCGTATCAATGTCCCGGGCAGAGCCGGTTGATATGCATCATCAGATAGAGCAGCTCTTCGTCCGTGCAGTGCCAGCCGCAGGTTGCCCTCATGTATTCGTCGATTGCGCGTGCACAGGCGTACGCGTCTGAAAACTCGCTGGTCGCTCGTTTGAAAAGATCGCTATTGCGCGTCTCCTCGTCCTCACCCTTGATAAGGCGGCTGATAAGAAAGCGCATATGGGTCACAAAGCGCGCATAGCTATATGAGCAGCGGTCGATGGTCTCGCCAAGCGTACGCTCGATAAACCCGGTAACCGCATCGATGACCTCGGTACTCTTTACGACCAAGTCCATGTTGCCCTTTGCGCCCGCGTTCTCGTCATCGACCATCTCGGCGTTGACGATATGCAGCGCAATCGAAGCGGCCTCGGTCTCAGGAAAATCAACGTCCTCGGCCACAGCCATAACGAGCTTGACGCCGCGGCGACCGACCTCGGCCTCGCGCGGATAGACGAGGCGGACTTCCTCGTAGAGCGGGTTCTTGATCGAAGCTCCCTTGCGGGCGCGGTCGATGGCAAACTGAAGGTGGTCGGCGAGCGTAAAGACTAGATTGGGATTGAGCGTGCAGTTGAGCTCGTTGCGTGCGATATCCACGATACCCGACGCGATAATGATGACATCGTCCGAAAGCGATGCGACAGCATCGTACATCTCAGGGCTGATATCGCGGAAGCTCCGCTGGATGGAGCTTTCGTCCTCAATATAGGAAGGGGCGCCGCGAAAGCCAAGGCCCTTGCCAAACAACACGAGCTCGCGCCCGGCATCGTCCTCCGCAAGGACAACGTTGTTGTTTATTGCCTTGGTTATCAGCATGAAAAAACTCCCCTGGGCTCCACTTGGACATCTCACCACACCGGCTCTCGAGTCGGCGGTTGCTATGACATGTGCTCGTGGCGCCTCCCGAGGAGTAACGCGGTGCAGTTGCCAGTATAGAGGTTTTGCTGAGTTATTAAAGTGATTTTATAGAAGTTACCGTTCGCCCCTGTTTTTCCACCGTTCATCCCTTGACCCCCCCCCAAGGCAAAGGCAACCAAAGGCGCACCACAAAGGGGACAGGCACCTTTGTGGTGGTTTGAGACAAGGACCCTAGTCCACAGTGATGTCGAGGTTCTTGCCGGTGAGGCCTACGTAGCCGCCCTCGGCAGCAGGTCATTTGACCGAATAGGAAAAAAAGGAAAAAATAGGAAAAAAAGGAAAGGAGACTTATGACTGAGACCATCTTCTCCCCCTCATTTGGAAATCGCCCCTCTTATCTAGTCGGGCGCGAAGCGGTAATTTCGACATTCGTATCTGGCATTGAGCAAGAGGCGGGCAATCGCGACCGAGCCATGCTCATGCTTGGACAGCGAGGCAGCGGCAAGACGGTTCTTCTGTGGGAACTTGCCGACCGCGCACGCAAGCTCGGCTTTGTTGTCGCTACGCCCACCGTAGCCTCCGAGGATATGCTCGAGCGCATTGTTGAGAAGATCCAGGAAGCAGGCGAGCCTTACGTCAATAAACGCCGCCTTCCCAAACTCACGAGCGGCAGTCTAAGTGTTTTTGGGTTCTCGGCAGGCCTCGAGTTCACACGAGACGTGCAGGAGACCAAAAGCTTTCAGTTCAAACTCACACAGCTCGCGCGCAAACTGACCAAGCAGGGACACGGTATCCTCATCCTCATCGACGAGCTCCAAGCGAATTCACCCGAGATCAGACAGCTCGTCACCGCCTATCAAGAACTGGTCGGCGAACGACTCAACGTCGCGCTCGTCATGGCAGGCCTTCCGGGAGCCGTCTGCGCAACACTCAATGACCGCGTGCTGACATTTCTCAACCGCGCTCGCAAGGTCACGCTCGAACCGCTTTCGGTCGGAGATGTCGACGCCTATTACCAGCGGGCTTTCGAAGAGCTCAGCATTGACATTCCAAGCGATCTTCGCCTCCGTGCCGCTCGCGCAACCCAAGGCTCCCCTTATATGCTGCAGCTGATCGGCTATAACATCGCCAATCGCTGCAAGGCTGGAGAACGCGCAGCGCAAGGGCAAATCGACGGAGCCATCGAAGCTTCGAAGGTCGACTTCGAAAACGATGTTTGCGAAACGACGCTCGCCGCGCTATCGGACCAAGACGTCGCGTTTCTCACCGCAATGACTGACGACGAAGGCGCTGTGTCGCGTATTTCTGATGTGGCGGAGCGCATGTCGGTCACGCCCGACTATGCACAGAAATATCGCCGGCGCCTCATTGACGCCGGCGTTATCGAGCAGGCGCGCCGTGGTTACGTGCGCTTCGCCGTCCCATATATGGCCGATTATCTGCGCAGCCAGCTCTAGACAACCACCACAAAGGTGCCTGTCCCCTTTGTGGTGGCTTGGGCCGGTTTGTCTTGATCTGTAACAGGTAGACCGCCAAAACCGGGCCTGGTGTTACAGATCGAGATCTTTCGGGCACCCTCTGCGGTTATCTCAATCTGTAACAGGTAGAGACGATTTAGCCCGCCAGGTGTTACAGATTAAAACAAAAGCCCCTAGTCCACGGTGATGTCGAGGTTCTTGCCGACGAGGCCCACGTAGCCGCCTTCGGCTGCCTTGGGGCTGTCGGCGTGGCAGAGGACCCACTTGTCAGCCTTCCAGTAGCAGTAGCTGTCGCCGACCGCGGGCACGTCGGCTGCGGCCTCGGGGCGCGGACCATTGGTGCCGGCGGGCAACGCAACCATTACCTGGAAGCCGCCGTCGTCGACCATGCATGGCGTGTAGTGGAGCGTGGTGTTGAAGACTTCGACGACCGTACCCGCCGGCACGCGGAACGCCTTGACGCACGCGGTGTCGAGCTTGCCGTCCTCGATCTCCCAGCGATGCGCCACGAGCAGGATAAAGTCGCGGGCGCCCAGGTTAAACTCGCTGGCGCGGTGATACTCCAGGCAGTTGAGGCGTGTGTTGTGGCCGTTGCACCAGCCGAGCTGGAAGGGGCGGCCGCCAAACATGAGAAAGCCCAGTTTATCGGCACCCTTGACGCTCTCGAGCTCCGGCGCGCTTGCTACGTACTTGCTGCCTTCGGGGATGGGCGTGGCAGAGAGCGCCTCGAGCACGAGCGACGTGAGCTCGGACGGAACGTCATCCCAAACGTTGCCATAGGATTTGAACTCGGGATCGTTGACAGAATAGATGTGCATGTTCGCTCATGTTCGTAAATGTGACTATACGAACATTCTAGAACAAACATGAGCGATTTTGAACGCTCGTCCCGACCACTCAACAAAAAGGCGCCCCCGCATAAGCGAAGGCGCCCAATGCGCGCGCTTTGGGCGATAAAGCCCTTACGCCTGCTGGTAGTGCAGGTGCTTCTCGTCGATATTGGCCAGGTCGCGGTCGAGATAGCGACGCGCAAGCCAGTTTGCCATGGGGAGGTTCTGGTCAAGGTAGTTACCGCACTCCTCGGGAGCGGCGCCGGGGATATCGCCCTCAAAGCCAGCAACAAACTCGAACAGCTCGCGCACGAGCGGCAAGATCTCCTCGCTCGTCAGCTCACCAAAGACAACCAGGTAAAAGCCCGTGCGGCAGCCCATGGGCCCAAAGTAGACGATACGGCTCGACCACTCGGCATGATTGCGAAGGAACGTCGCGCCCAGATGCTCGATGGTGTGGCACTCGGCCGTGTTCATGACCGGCTCTTTGTTGGGCGTGGTCAAGCGCAGGTCAAAGGTGGTGACGGCGGCGCCGGTCGCCGGATCGCGGTCGATGCGGCTCACATACACGCCGGGCTCAAGCAGCAGATGGTCAACGGAAAAACTCGCGATGCGCTCCATGGCAGATCCTCTCGGTAGTCAATTTAGGACGGGGCTCTTTTAGCTGGTTCGAATGGTCGCACCAATCATACCAGTCAAAAAAGCCCCGTCCCAAATGAGCTACCCGGGACGGGGGCCGAATGATTTTTTAATCCCCGTCCCAGAAAAATCACTCTAGGCAGCGTACGAGATGGTCGCGTCGACAGCATGGCGCCAGCCGGCGATCTTTTTGGCTCGTTCGTCGGCAGACATGGCGGGCTCCACGATGCCGCGGGCGCCGTAGACGTCAACGACGTCGCGCGTGTACATGCCCAGCGCAATGCCGCAGGCCCAGGCCGCACCCAGACCGCTCATCTCGTCGTTGCTCGCGATGCGGATGGGCGAGCCAACCAAGTCGCTCTCAAACTGCATCAGGTACGCGTCGCGCGTGGGACCGCCGTCAACACGAAGCTCGGCCAGCGCCGCGCCCGAATCCTCGACCATCGCATCGATCACGTCGAAGATCTGATAGGCAATCGACTCGTCAGCGGCCTTTACGAACTCCGCACGGCCCGTGGTGCGCGTCATGCCAAAGATGCAGCCCTCGGCATCGCTCGCCCAGTGCGGCGCTCCCAGGCCAGTGAACGCCGGCACAAAGTAGACGCGGCTCGCCGGATTGGCGGCGTAGCACAGGTCGGTGACTTCCTCGGGATTGTTGATGAGCTCCAGGTCGTCGCGCAGCCAGGTCTTGACGGCGCCGGCGTAGCTCACGTTGCCCTCGAGCACATACTCGGTCACACCGTCCATACGCCACGCAAGCGAGCTCGAAAGCCCGTGCGAGCTGGCGACGAACTCGTCGCCGACGTTCATCATGACCGAGCTTCCGGTGCCATAGGTCGCCTTGGCCATGCCGCGGCTATGGCAGCCCTGGGCAAACAAGGCGGCATGGCTGTCGCCGAGCACGCCGTGAATGGGCACGGGCGCCGGCAAAAAGCCGCCCAGGTCCGTTGTACCGAACAGGCCATCGGAATCGGTCACCTGCGGCAGGCACGCCGGATTGACACCAAAGGCCTCGCACACAGGCTCGCTCCAGCAGCCACGGCGCAGGTCAAAGAGTTGCGTGCGGCTGGCGTTGGACCAGTCGCAGCGGAACTCCGCGCCGCCCGTGAGCGTCCAGACCACCCAGGCATCGATGGTGCCCAGGCACAGCTCGCCCGCTGCAGCGGCCTCGGCAGCCGCGGGAACGTTCGCGAGGATCCAGGCCATCTTGCCCGCCGGGTAGTAGGGCGAGAGCACTAGACCCGTCGTGTCGCGCACCAGCTCGGCCACGCCCTCGCGCGCGGCCAGCTCGTCGCACAGCTCGCGGGCGCGGGCGCACTGCCACACCACGGCGTCGCACAGCGGCTCGCCCGTCGTGCGGTTCCAGGCAACGGTAGTCTCGCGCTGGTTGGAGATGCCGATGCCGGCGACGTCGGCCGGATCGACCCCGGTCTCCTCCACCACGGCGCGCGCCACGGCCAGCACGTTGGCGGCGATCTCGGCTGGATCATGGCTCACCCAGCCGGCCTCGTTGACAATCTGGCGATGCGAGCGATCGGCACGATGAATCAAATGGCCGCCCTCGTCCACCAGCAGCGCCTTGGTGCCCTGCGTGGATTGATCGATTCCGATGATGTAGCGGCCCATGGCCACCCCTTTCAAAACGAATGTGACAAAGGGGCGGTCCCTTTGTCACATTCCAGTTACTCTGCGGGCAAGAACTCGGCGACGGTCTGCGCGATTCCGGCACCCGTCAGGCCGTAGTGCGCAAAGACCTCGGGGCTCGTACCGGTGATGACCGGCGCGTCGGGCAGGGAGAGGCACTTAACCGGACGCGGGCAATGCTCGCCCACGACCTGCGCGACCATGGAACCCAGGCCGCCGAAGGGGCTGTGCTCCTCGACGGTCACGACGGCGCGCGTGGCGCCGGCGGCCTCGATCACGGCCTCGGCGTCGAGCGGCTTGACGCAGTACATGTCGAGCACCGTTGCCGGGATTCCCTGCTCGGCCAGCAGATCGGCGGCGTCCACGGCGTGGCGGACCATCTCGCCGGTGGCGACGAGCGTCACATCGGTGCCGCGACGCACCCAGGTGGCGCGATCCATCTGGAACGGACACTCGTCCTCGGTGTACACGTCCTCGACCGGGTTGCGCCCCACGCGGATGTAGGCCGGCTTGTTGTCGGCTACCAGGGCGCGCACAAGCTCGGCGGTCTGGAAGCGGTCGCTCGGCAGATACACGCGCATGTTGGGAATCGCGCTCATAGCGGCGATATCCTGCGCAGAATGGTGGCTCATACCCAGGGCGCCATAGGACACGCCGCCCGAGATGCCGATGAGCTTGACGTTGGTGTTGGAGTACGAAACGTCGACCTTGCACTGCTCATACGAACGCGTGGTCACAAAGGACGCCGGCGAGGCGGCCCAGGCCTTCTTACCGCACGAGGCCATGCCGGCAGCGATGCTCACCAGGTCCTGCTCGGCAATGCCGACCTCAATGGACTGCTGGGGATACTGATCGAAGAACGGCGTGAGCGATGCGGAGCCGCGGGAGTCGGAGCACAAGACGACGATGTCTTTATCGGTTGCGGCGGCCTCGAGCAGCGTGTCGCAGATAGCCTTGCGGTTGGCGATCTTGTTAGCCATTGATAGCCTCCTTATGGGCAGCGAAATCGGCGATGATCTGGGCATATTCCTCATCGTTGGGCAGGTGATGATGCCAGGCGGCCTTGTCCTCCATAACCGGCGAGCCGTAGCCCTTCACCGTGTTGAGGATGATGACCGTGGGCTTACCCTTGGTCTCGGCGGCCAGCGTCAGCGCGGCGTCGATGGCCTGGACGTCGTTGCCCGGAATGGACAGCACGTTCCAACCGAAGGCGGCCCAGCGCTCCTCCTGCGAATCCTGCTTCATGACGTCCTCGGTGCTGCCGCTGATCTGCAGGCGGTTGCGGTCCACGAGCGCGCACAGGTTATCGAGCTGGTAGTTGCCGCCGCTCATGGCGCCCTCCCAGACCGAGCCCTCGGCAAGCTCGCCGTCGCCCATGATGGTGTAGACGCGGTAGTCGCGGCCATCCATCTTGCCGGCAAGCGCCATCCCGACGGCCACGGGCAGGCCATGACCCAGCGAGCCCGAGTTCATCTCGATGCCCTTGAGCTTGTTGTTGGGGTGGCCGATGTAGGGGCTGCCGAACTTAGAGAAGCGGGCCTTGACGTCGTCGAGGTCCAGATAGCCCTCGTGGCAGAGCACCGCGTAGTAGGCCTCCATGGCGTGGCCCTTGGAGAGTACGAAGCGATCGCGGTTGGGATCGTCGACGGTCTCGGGCGAAATGTTGAGGTGGTTGGCGTAGAGGGTCATCAGCGCATCGATGACCGACATGTCGCCGCCGATGTGCCCGCCGGCGCCAGCCATGATGATATCGACGCAATCGCGGCGAAGGTCCCAACGCAGGGATTCAAGCTCTTCGATAGTTGCCATTTCTACTCTCCTCGCAGGTAAGCTTTGACGTCTTCTTCGATGGGGTCGTACAGGTCGGGAACAATGCCGATGTACTTGCACGCCTCGTAGAGCACCGGCACCACGTTGGCGTGAATGGCGACGCAGTGGTGGATGTAGGGACCCTCGACGATCTTGGCCTCGAGGCGCTTGAGGTTGTCGACCTCGACCCACAGGTAGGTGCCCATGCCGGCCGGGCCGTCGATGCCGCGGGCGTTGCCCAGCAGCAGCGAGTACTCACCGTTGTCGCCGTCAAAGCGGGCAAGGGTGAGGTCGCCGTGCTTGGCCTCGGCCGTCAGCGCGCCGGGGTGATCGAAAGCCAGCGGGTAAGTGAGCTTGGGCTTGACGGCCGCGCAGCTGCAGGGCCAGGGGCCGCAGTGCTGCAGCAGCTCGCCGTTCTCGTTATCGGGATGACGCACGGTCCAGTCGGCGAACATGCCGCGGTGACGGCCCAGGTCGGCGGCCTCGACCATCAGCGCGGTGATGGCGCCATGGATGTCGGTCTCGCAGACGATGGGGATGCCCATCTCGTTGAGGATTGCGTTGGCGGCGCAGGGCATAATGCCCAACTCGTCCTGCAGGGCGTTCCAGCACTGGATGGCGCCGGCGTTGCAGCCGTACTTCTCGACCAGGCGCTTCATGGCAATGGCGAGTCCTGCGACCGCAGGAACCTTGTCCTCGGGGATGCAGATCTCAAAGCTGTCGCCAATGTGGGCGAGCATGGCTGCCATGGCCTGCTCGTCGGCCTGGGCGTCGCGCACGGCCTGGACAAGCTCGGTCATGGGGATGGGCGAAAGCTGGATGTTGAACTTCTCGAGCAGCTCGCCCTCGTTGCACATGGTCGACCAGAAATCGAACGGACGGGTGGCCATCTGCAGGATGCGGGTGTGCTTGAAGGTCTTGACCACGTTGCACACGGCCAAAAAGTCCCAGACGCCGCGCTCGAACTCGGGATCGGTCAGACGGCAGTTGGTCATGTAGGTGAAGGGAACCTGGAAACGGCGCAGGACCTTGCCGGTGGCGAACAGGCCGCACTGGCTATCACGCAGACGGGTGCCGTCGGGCTCGGGGCGCTCGTCGCGCGGCCCCCACAGCAGCACGGGCAAGCCGAGCTCGCGGGCAAGGCGGGCGCAGACATACTCGGTACCAAAGTTGGCGTGGCAGAGCATGATGCCGTCGACGCCCTCGGCGCGGAACTTCTCGACGATAGGCGCGATATGGCTGTCGTCGAACAGCAGGCCCTCGTCGTTGATGTCGTCGATATCCACAATCTCGACGCCGATCTCGCGCAGGCGATCAGCCGTCAGACCGCGATACTTGATCGCGTCCGGCGCGCTAAAGATACTGCGGCGCGTGGGCACAAAGCCGAGCTTGATCTTGTCCATGTACGTCCTCCCCTAGTCACATGTTCAGTAAACAGACGCATGTTTCGTTTTGTTCTGTTTACTAAATGTTTTACTCTTTTGTTTAAAAGTTTAGCGCGAAAGTCTCGTAAACGGTAGAGAAATCAGCCTAAACGGTATGTAAACAATCTGAACATACAAGGGCAACAAAAAGAGGGCCCCGAAGGATCCTCTCTTGGTAGCGTTATGTTTACCGCCCTGGCGTGCTTTGACACGCCGCAGACGATGCCGTCTCCGCCTAGATTTCGCGCACGCTCTGGCGCTCGACAAAATAGGTCGACACAGCCGTTTTGCAGGTGTAGCTCTTGGGATTGCGGATGTTGCCCACCAGGCGGCGCACCGCGATCTCGCCCACCTCGTGCTTGGGAACGTGAACCGTGGTGAGCGGCGGGTTGGAGAAAGCGCCCAACGACAGGTCGTCAAAGCCGATGATCGAGACATCATCGGGCACGCGAATGCCGTGCTCGTTGAACGCGCGCATGGCACCCACGGCGAGCACGTCGTTTTCGGCAAAGAAGGCCGTTGGCAGATCTTCGCGCGAGGCGTTGTCAAGCCACGCGCCCATGTCGCGATAAGCGCCCTCGAGCGTGGTGCCCAGCGTGACGCGCCATGCCGGATTGGCCTCAAGGCCCGCGTCCTCAAGTGCTTGGCGATAGCCGCGCTCGCGATCCTTAAAGTTGCGGATACGAAGATCGCCTGCCAGATAGCCGATTTGCCTGTGACCCTTCTCGATAAGGTAGTCCACGGCGCGCAGCACCGAATCGGTATTGGCAATGACTACGGCATCAAAGTACTGGCGGTCGCTCCAGCCGTCGAGCACGATCAGGTGGGCGGCGGCGTTAGCGAACAGGGCGTAGTCCTCCTCGCCCAACTCCGTACCCATTAGCACAATGGCGGCGGACGGATCGGCGATCAGGCCCTCGACCTGCGGGCGAACGGCGTCCAGGTCGCTAAAGTCGAGCGAGACAAAGCTCGTGCTCATGCCGTGGCGACGCGCCTGACGCTCCACGCCCTCAATAACCGCGGGATGGAAGGTGCTCTCGTCCAGGATGGCGCCCGTCTTGCGCGCAAGCACGAACTGGATACTCTCGAGCTGCGTCGACTGCTGATAGCCGAGCGACTGCGCACACTCCAAGATGACTTTGGCGGTCTCCTCGCTCACGCTGCGCTTGCGGTTGAGCGCGTTGGACACGGTCGCAGGCGAAAAACCGGTGATGCGGCTGATCTCGCGAACACTTGCTTTGGCCATTGTTCCCCCTAGCAACGGTCGTGGCGGAGCATCGTGGCCTGACCGCCCCGTGACTCGACAACTAAACGACCGCAAATTCAATCTAAACAGAATAGTAAATGTTTAATAGCTAGTTTAGCCTGTTGTCAAGCGAAGTGGCCCGACTATTCCCCCAACGGGCACATTTGCTCGGTAGCTAATCTGGATCGGGGCACAGAAACCGTTTAGCCAAGGATGCGAGCCATGCGTGCCTTAAACTCCGCGAGGAAACGTGGGGCGTCCACGGTGAGCGCCACGAGCGCGCTCTTATCCGGATCGGACAGACGGTGCTCGTCACAGATAGTGCGGCCGCGGTACTCGCCCAGCAGGTCGACACGAAGATTGCAGCCGAGCGCACCCACGAGCGTGGGATCAATCGCCACGGCAACCGCCAGCGGATCGTGCAGCGCGCAGCCGCCCAGGTAGGGCGCGTTCATTTCGTACGAACCGATATAGTGCTCGACCATGCTCGCAAACGCGCAGCCAGCCATAGTGCCCGAGCCCGTCCAGCCGGCAACGTCGCGACGTGTGAGCACCACGCGGTGCGTCACATCCAAGCCCACCATGGTGAGATTGCGGCCCGAGAGATCGGCCGATGTCGACCTGCCGCCCCGCGCCGCCGCCTGCCCCGGGCCCCCCCGCCATGTTGGCCTCGGCGCCCGCGCTCACGTTGCCGGGCACGGTAAGCGCACCGCCCATCACGACCACGCGGCCGATGGACATCATCGCCGCCGCATCGCGCTCCAGGGCAAGCGCCAGATTGGTGAGCGGGCCGGTCGCAACGTAGACCAGATCGGGACCATAGGTACGCGCGGCATCAATCAGGTAATCGACCGCCGCATTGCCATCGGCCGACGTCGCGCCTACCGGCTCCCCC
>CABPXT010000009.1:0-24806 GCA_902461405.1 uncultured Collinsella sp. | reverse complement strand
TGGTTGAACCCGGCGGCGCTTGACATGCCCGAGCCGATGCCGACGATGATGGCGTCGGCATCGTCGATAAGGCTTCGAAGCCTATACGCTTCCCTCTCTAGAGACGGCATTGGGCAATCTCCTCGAAAGCCGGGGCCATATCGCCGTCAACGAGAATCGTCTCGCACGATGCATCGGGCGCCATAGCCTGGCTGTAGTTGAACACGATGTAGGTGGCGTGCTCGCAGACGTTCGCGATCTGGGCGAGCATGTGCTTTATGATGCCGTTGCGCAGTCCCACGCCAAGTTCGAGGATGGCGACCCTGCCGTTGCGATGGGCTTGCACAAGGCGCTCGAGCTCCTCGAGCTGGGTCATGGCGAGGGCGTCTGGATGGGCGAGGCGCCGCTCGTCAACCAACGTGCGCGTGCTCCCCTCAGTCTCGAGCACGCGCTCCTCGTCGAACCCGGCGCGCGCGAAGTGCCCGTCGATGTTGCATGTGACCACGAAGGTGTCGGCGTGCTCCGTAAGACGCCGCAGCCCGTTCATGAGCGAGCCGGGCTCATATTCGAGATACTCCTTTTGATGGAACCGCTCGGCCCATCGGCGTCGCACGCTGGCATCCGGGGAAGCGAGCCCCTGCAGTATGCAGCCGATGCCGTCTGCCTGAGCGAGGTCGCCGTACGCCTCTTGGAAATGAGCATCGGCGCAGAAAAGGTTGAGCCCCTCCGCCATGTCGAGTCCGTTGCTAGCGCCGATGATGACAAGATCCGCTTCGGCTAGCGCCCTGCCTATGCGAACTGCTTTCGCCGTCTCCATGCGCTACCTCCCCAGCGTCTTGCGCACGTCGGCAAGCACGTCGGCGATGTCGGCGCGAACGGCGAGCCCCCGATCCTCGATCGCGCGGGGGAGAAACTGCGTCTTGTTGTTTACGGCGATGTAGCTGGCCTGCGGTAACTGCGCCGTGAGGGCCCAGAACGGCTCCTGGATAAACGCGGGCGTCATGCGGCCCACACCCAGCTCGAGGAAGAGGATCCTCTGCCGTGCGTGCGCGTCGAGCCAGTCGGACACCTTGCGGTACTGCTCCTCGTAGAGTTCGCCCTGCAGGAAGTTGCCGTAGCCGCGAACCCAGGGGAACGCCTCTGCCCCGCAGTGCGGGCAGCGCGGCACGAGCTCTGTCGGAACCTCAAGGCCGTCTCCCATGGCCTCTACCATGCGGGAGACCGGCTCGACCGCATCCCACACCGCGTCGGTGCAACAGTGGGAGCACTGAAAGAAGCGGTGGTCGCCTTGGATCTCTGCCACTTTCTCCCAGGGATAGAGCTTCACAAACTGCGTGTCCTGGTTGGTGGTGAGCACGAAGAAATCCTTCTCGGCGATAATGGTGTCGAGGTCCCTGTAGGGCTTGCGCAGCGGGGCGTTGAGCGTGGTGTCGAGGAAGGTGGCGAGGTATCCCCAGCGCGCCTCGGCGGTGGGCCAGCGGTAGAACGACCCCTCGAAAGCGCCCTTGAAACCGTAGCGCTCGGCGAATTTGCCGAAATGCCTGCGATAGGTTGCGTTGTCCTCGTAATAGAAGTCGCCGCCGCCCGCCGCGGAGAGCCCAGAGGCCCCGCCCACCAGCACGCAATCGGCTTCCTCGATCATGCGGGCGAAGTCCCTGATTTGCTGGTCGTAGGGCTCGGGCTCGCGGTCACTCAGCTCATAGGGCGTGCCGCCGCTGCGGTAGGCGGCCTGAAGGGAAAACGATTGGTTGGTGAGCTCGATAACGAGCTGCTCGTACAGGGTCACTGGATACCTTCTTTCAGCTATTATAAACAGGTGTCTATAAAAAGTATCCATGTCGATTTGCTTAAGAGCAATGAACAGCTTCGGCCTGCTGTCGATAAACGAGCGTTTGCCGGGCATTGTCGAGCGTTGCAATTGGAGGGGTAATGGAAGCGGGGAAGATCGATCGTCGCCGACGCTATACACTCTCGGTCATACGGGAGGCGTTCTTCGCGCTGCTGGCCGAGGTCGGCTTCGCGAAGATGACGGTAGCGGATATTTGCCGCCGCGCCGATATCAACCGTGGCACGTTCTATCTGCACTACGAGGACAAGTTCGCCCTGCTCGACGCGCTTATCGACGAGGCCTTGGCGGCGGTGCCGCCGCTCGAGGGAACGGAGGCGGGTGCCCTCTGCCAGCGTCCGCCGGCAAACGATGACTATTATCTGCTCTACTCGGATGACGACGCGTACGCCCGGGTGGCACAGCGCGTCGTCGAGCGCGGCGCCGAGCAGATGGTTCCCTCGATCATGGAGGAGACTGGGCTTTCGCGCGAGGACGCCTATCTGCTCTTCGTCCACAACGTCCAGGGAAATCTCGCGGTCAACCGCCTGCTCGGTTGGAGGCGAGGGCCCGAGTTTGCCCACGCTCAGGAGCTGCTCAGCGCCTATTCCGAAGGGGGCATGCGGGCGGTATCGGCTCGTCACGATCCTCGTAGCTCGTCTTGACCGCATGTCATTTCAGGTAGGTGGCGTTGCTATGGGCCCTCTTTGATTTTCGACGTTGTATAAGGCAATCGCAATCGTCTTGAGCTTCTTTAGGGAACTTGAACAAGAGATATGGCCTGCTGGCGATTGATTAACACCATTCGTTTTGGTTACAAGAAAGCATGCTGCGCGCCTGCAGCATGAGGGAGAGGGAATCCTATGAATTTCGTTGTATTGAGCGGCAGCCCGCGTAAGGGCGCTAATACCGATACCATGGTCGAGGCGTTTGCCGAGACCGCGCGTGAGGGCGGCCATACGGTCGAGGTCATCCGCGTTGCCAGCAAGAAGATCGCCGGCTGCTTGGGATGCCAGTACTGCTTCGCCCATGAGGGCGTCTGCGTGCAGAAGGATGACATGGCCAACGTGATTGAGTCGCTGAAAGACACCGACATGGTTGTCTTCGCTTCGCCTATCTACTGGTTTGATATCACTGCGCAGGAAAAGACCGCCATCGACCGCCTGTACGCCTTCGGTGCCACGGGATTCCCGTTCACCAAGACGGCCCTTTTACTCGATAGCCACAGCGAGGGTGTCTATGATGCGGCGATCGCTATGTACAAGTCAACCTGCGCGTACTGCAAGTGGGAGGACCAGGGCATTGTCACCATCAGCGGTATGACCGAGCGCGACAGCATGGCATCCTCGCCCAAGTTGAAAGAGGTGCGAGAGCTCGCTCGCAAGCTTGCCTAAGGACAAGAAGAACGCATGGCAACCAGCGTTGGTGGAAATGCTTGCTGTCCTTACCGAGAGATAGGGGCGAATTCCCTCAAGTGCCGTATAGAACAATTTTTAAACGCAGAAAAATAACTGAAAACAAATTAATCCGCGTTAAAATATTGTCAAATAGAAGTTCATGAGGGAAGGTTACGTATGCGTCGCAAGGCAGACGAGCTCCTTAGGGAATGGCGAGACAGAGCTGATAGAAAACCTTTGCTGGTCAAAGGCGTGCGCCAGTGTGGCAAGACCTATTTGCTCAGAACGTACGCCCAGGATCTTTTCGAATCGGTTGTCTACGTTAATCTTGAGAACGACCGGTCGGCGCGAGCGGATTTTTCGGGCGGTCTTGACCCTCATTCGATCGTACGTGCGATCGAGGCTCGTACGGGACAGCGTATCGTGCCTGGCAAAACCTTACTGTTCATTGACGAGATCCAGGCATGCGAGGAAGCGCTCACTTCCCTTAAATACTTTTGCGAAGATGCTCCCGAGTATTACGTTGCGGCTGCCGGGTCGCTTCTTGGGGTTGCCATTAACCATCAGTCGTATTCGTTCCCCGTCGGAAAGACCGACTTGATTGAGATGACTCCACTCGATTTCGAGGAGTTTCTCTGGGCGATGGGGCACGATCAGCTGGTCGACGAGATACGCTCATCATTCGAGATAATGGGTCCTCTTGCGCCAAGCCTTCATGAAAAGGCGCTTGGGCTCTATCGACAGTATCTTGTTGTTGGCGGAATGCCCGAGGCGGTCCAAACGTACATCGATGATCAGTCAATCATTGATGTGGCCGAAAAGCATCGGATTATTCTCGACGGATATTCCGCCGACACCAATAAATATGCTGATGAACGCTTGAGTGCAAAGACGCGTGCGTGCTTCGATTCCATTCCACAGCAGCTTGCCAAAGAGAATCGTAAATTTCAATACAAGGTAGTGCGAGCGGGGGGCAATGCGTCTCTCTTTGGAGATGCTCTCAATTGGCTTGTATTGTCGGGTACGGTGGCGCGCTGCAGCCTAGTCGGGCAGATCGAAAGCCCCTTAGAGGCCTTCGTTAACCCTTCTGCTTTTAAAATCTATCAGGCGGATACAGGGCTGCTGGTCTCCAAGGCCGGTGCTCAACGCGCCGATATTCTTGCCGGTATCGGCGGCACATTCATGGGTGCACTTACCGAAAACTACGTTGCCCAACAGCTTTCAGCCATGGGTTATCCACTGCATTATTGGGCGCGAGATAATCGTGCGGAAATCGACTTTGTAGTAGAGAAGCAGGGATGCTTGTCTGCGATTGAAGTCAAGGCGGGGGAGAACACAAGATCTCGAAGTCTGTCCTCACTTAAAAAGACCCATCCGGGCGTGCGCCTTATCAGGCTATCGACTAAGCCCTTTGGAATGAATGATGGGCTTATGTCTGTTCCGCTTTATGCGGCATTTTGTCTATAGGGATGATGCTGGTGTAATGCATGGGGCCCGGGGCGCAGCGTTTACTGCGCTCCGGGCCCCGCTGCTTTGTAAAACCATGACGGTTTAGTCGCCGTTGTTTTAGTCAAACAAACTCGGCATGTCATTTTCCTTCATGAGGGCGCCGGCGGAGGGCAGGCTCTGCGCGGTGAACTTCTCGGCCGAGACGCCGGCGCCAAGGATTTCCTCGGTCGTGCCGACGGTGGTGACCGAGCGGCCTTTCTTGGCCGTGAAAGCCTGGACGCCCTGCGTGTTGGTGGTCGTCTTGGTCTTGAGCAGCGACGTGTTGAAGTTCATCAGGCGGTAGTCGCTCGAGACCAGCGCGAGGTCGCGGTCTTCCTTGAGCACCTGCGCATACAGCAGCTTGCTGCCGCCGTAGATGGCGTTCTTGAGGCGCTTGCGGTTGGTCTTGGTGACGTATCCAGAAAGCGCGACGCGCACCACGCGGCCGTTCTCAAAGACGAACAGCACATCGGCCTTGTAATCCTCGGGGTCGATGACCCAGATGACACTCTCGTCGGGTTCCATCTCAAGATCGGTCGGCAGGTACGAGCCCAGTTGGGCCGACTTGGTGTCCTCAAACGCCGAAACCTTGCACTTGTATACCTGGCTCTTGTTGGTAAACACGAGCAGTTCGTGCGTGTTGGCGGACGGGAACTCGATAAAGGGCTTGTCGCCGTCCTTGTACTTGAGCGTGGTCGCCTTCTTGAGCACGCGGTCCGTCATCTTCTTAAGGTAGCCATCGCGCGAGAGCATGATGGTTACCGGGTACTCCTCGACCTCGGGCTCCAAGCTTACCTCGATAACCTCATGGGGCTCGATCCTGCCCGTGCGGCGCGGCATCACGTACTTCTTATTGACCGCGGCCAGCTCGTCGCTGATGACCTTCTTGATGTTCTCCTCGCTGGAGAGGATCTCCTCGAGCTCGGCAATCTCGCCCTCGAGCTTGGCGATGTCCTTGGTGCGGTTGAGGATGTACTCCTCGTTGATGTTGCGGAGCTTGAGCTCGGCGACAAACTCGGCCTGAGTCTCGTCGATGTCGAAGCCGCGCATGAGGTTGGGCACGACCTCGGCCTCGAGCTTGGTGCCGCGGATGATGGCGATGGCCTTGTCGATGTCGAGCAGGATCGCTTCAAGGCCGTGCAGCAGGTGCAGGCGCTCGGACTTTTTGCCCAGGTCAAAGTTGATGCGGCGACGTGTGGACTCAATACGCCACTTGACCCACTCGTGCAGGATCTGGCGCACGCCCATAACGCGAGGGTAACCATCGACCAGTACGTTGAAGTTGCACGAGAACGAATCCTGCAGCGTGGTCGAGCGATAGAGCTTCGCCATGAGTTTGTCGGGGTCGACGCCGCGCTTAAGGTCGATAGCGATGCGCAGACCCGAAAGGTCGGTCTCATCGCGAATGTCTGCGATCTCCTTGACCTTGCCCTCCTTGGAGAGCTTGACGATGCGCTCGATGATGACATCGGTCTTGGTGGTGTAGGGGATCTCGTAGACCTCGATGATGCGCTCTTCGGGAATCCAGCGCCAGCGGGAGCGGATTTGGAAGCTGCCAAGGCCGGTCTCGACGATCTTCTCCATCTCCTCGCGGCGGTAGATAATCTCGCCGCCGGTGGAGAAATCGGGCATGGGCATGTACTCGAGCAGGTCGCAGTTGGGATCCTGCAGGTAGTGCATCGTGGCGGTGCAGACCTCGTTGAGGTTGAAACCGCAGATATCGGACGCCATGGCGACGCCGATGCCCTTGTTGGCCGAGACGAGGATGTTGGGGAACGTGGTGGGCAGCAGACGCGGCTCCTTCATGGCGCCGTCGTAGCTGTCAACGAAGTCGACCGGGTCCTTGTCGATGTCCTTGAAGATTTCGGCGCTGATGGGGGAGAGCTTTGCCTCGGTGTAACGCGAGGCGGCGTAGCTCAGGTCGCCCGAATAGTATTTGCCAAAGTTGCCCTTCGACTCAACGAAGGGGGCGAGCAGTGCCTCGTTGCCGGTGGCCAGGCGCACCATTGTCTCGTAGATCGCGGCGTCGCCGTGCGGGTTGAGCTTCATGGTCTGGCCGACGATGTTGGCGCTCTTCTGGCGCTCGCCCTTGAGCAGGCCCATTTTGTACATGGTGTAGAGCAGCTTGCGGTGCGAGGGCTTAAAGCCGTCAATCTCGGGGAATGCGCGCGAGACGTTGACGCTCATGGCGTAGGGCATGTAGTTGACCTCGAGCGTCTGCGTGATCGGCTGGTCGGTGACCTCGGAGTGCAGGCCGATGACGTTCTCGGCGTTGACCTGCTTTTTCTTTGGCTGGTTCTTCGTCTTCTTCTTTGCCACGATATCCTCTTGAACTTCTTGTGGGCCGTCGTTGTCGATTTGTTGCTATTGCAGGTCCAGCTGGTCCAGGTATTCCTTGCCGTGCTCGGAGATATGGCGCTTGCGGCCCGCCTCGTCGTTGCCCAGCAACAGGTTGAACATGGTCTCCATCTTGGTGACGTCCTCGGGCTCCACCTTGATCAGGCGACGCGTCTCGGGGTTCATGGTGGTGAGCCACATCATGTCCGGGTCGTTTTCACCAAGACCCTTGGAGCGGTTGATCGAGCACTTCTGGTCGCCGATCTCCTTGAGGATGCCGTTCTTCTCGAGCTCGGTGTAGGCAAAGTAGGTCTTCTCTTTGCAGTTGATCTCGTAGAGCGGCGACTCGGCGATATAGACGTAGCCCTCGTCGATAAGCGTGGGCACCAGGCGATAGAGCATGGTGAGCACGAGCGTGCGGATGTGGTACCCGTCGACGTCGGCGTCCGTACAGATGATGACCTTGTTCCAGTTGAGGTTGTCCAGGTCAAAGGCACCGAGGTTTTTGATTCGCTTGTCCTTGATCTCCACGCCGCAGCCCAGCACGCGCATGAGGTCCATGATGATGTCGGACTTAAAGATGCGCGGATAGTCCTCCTTCAGGCAGTTGAGGATCTTGCCGCGGACGGGCATGACGCCCTGGAACTCGGCATCGCGCGAGGTGCGAATGGCGCCTGCTGCCGAGTCGCCCTCTACGATGTAGATCTCGCGGCGGCTCTTGTCTTTGGAGCGGCAATCGATGAACTTCTGCACGCGGTTGGCCATGTCGGTCTTTTGCTGCAGGTTGGTCTTGATGCTCTGGCGCGTCTTTTCGGCATTCTCACGCGAGCGCTTGTTGATGAGCACCTGCTCCATGATCTTGTTGGCGGCGTCTTTGTTCTCGATCAGATAGGTCGAGAGGCGCTCCTTAAAGAATGCTGTCATCGCCTGCTGGATAAAGCGGTTGTTGATGGCCTTCTTGGTCTGGTTTTCGTAGGACGTCTGGGTGGAGAAGCAGTTGGTCACCAGTACCAGGCAGTCCTGGACGTCTTGCCACTTAATGCCGCTCTCGTTTTTGTTGTACTTGCCCTGTTGCTTGATGTAGGCATCGATGGCGCTGGTCAGAGCGCTACGGGCCGCCTTCTCGGGCGAGCCACCGTTCTCTAGCCACGATGAGTTGTGGTAATACTCCTGCATCATGAAGGTGCGCGAGAAGCACATGCACGCGGTGATCTTTACGTTGTAGTCGGGCAGGTCCTCGCGGTCGCGACCGCGGCGGTCGGCCTCGATAAAGAAGGGCTCAGTAAGGTAGTCGGTACCGACCTTCTCGAGCACATAGTCCTCGATGCCCTTGGGATAGCAAAAATCCTCTTCGGAAAACTCGCCGTCGTCGCCCTCGATGCGCAGGCGGAAGGTCACGTTGGCGTTGACCACGGCCTGGCGGCGCATGGTCTCGCGATACCAGTCGTGGGGAATGCTGATCGAGGTAAAGACCTCAAGATCGGGGCGCCACTTGATGGTGGTGCCGGTGCGGTTCTCGTCGCTGGGCTCAATCTCGAGCGCCTTCTTTTTGGCGCCGACGACCTTACCTTTCTTAAAGTGCAGAGAGTACTTGTTACCGTCACGCCAAACGGTGACGTCCATGTACTCGGAAGCGTACTGGGTCGCGCAGGAGCCCAGGCCGTTGGTGCCGAGCGAGAAGTCGTAGTCGCCGCCCTGGTTGTTGTTGTACTTGCCGCCGGCGTAGAGCTCGCAAAAGACGAGCTCCCAGTTAAAGCGCTTCTCGGAGGGGTTCCAGTCGAGCGGGCAGCCACGGCCGTTGTCCTCTACCTGAATAGAGCCATCGCGAAAGGCGGTGAGGGTGATGAGCTTGCCGTAGCCCTGGCGCGCCTCGTCAACGGCGTTGGACAGGATCTCGAAGGCGGCATGCGCACAACCGTCGAGTCCGTCCGAGCCAAAGATGACGGCGGGGCGCAGTCGTACGCGCTCCTCGTCCTTGAGCTGGCGGATACTGTCGTTACCATAGTTTGCGGTGTTTTTTGCCATACTCGCTCTCTCGGTGCTCCTTTGCTGCGTTTAAGTCATATAGATAGTCAAGGTAGCATAGCCCAGCCCACAGACGATTCCACCCAACACGAAATCCATCGAACAATCGTTCGGAGTTCGATGGAGATTCGTTTACTCGGACAAAACCGAGTCGGCTCTGTCCGAGTAAGTTTGAAGGCGGCCGGAGGCGCCCTACCTTGTTTGCGGATGGATCGAATCGAACATTGGGACAAGCGTCTCGTTTTATGGGCCACGGGCGTGCGTGTGCGAGTCCCTTTGGCCCATAAGGAGCTCTGGCGGGTCGTTATTTGGGCCGTGGGTCACTTCGCCGGCGCCGCGTTTCGTCATACGCTCATAGTGGAAGCCGATGCCACGGGGTCGACTTGGGACTCGGGCAACGGATGAGCTGCAAGCCGAAAGGAGCGGTGAGGATGATGAAGCCCATGACGAAGAAGCTGCTGTTAGGAATTCCCACCGTGACGCTTTCGGCCGTGCTGGCATGTACGGCGGCCGGCTGCGGCGGTAATGCGCCGAGTGGCTCGGGCGGGAGCGCACCTGTGCAGGAGAAGGCCGAGAAGCCCAAGGCCTATGAGTCGCAGACGGTCGAGGTGGCAGGCATTACCTATGAGTCGGTGGCTCACGGTACGTTCTATCGCGGTGATGCCAAGAAGCAGGACGGCTTTTACCTGCACATCAAGATTACCAACAACAACACAAAGAACAGGACGTTCAGTTCCTTTAACGTGCATGCTGCCCAGGGCGATCTTGAGGCAGGCGACCCGTTGTTTACTTCCGGCAAGGCGGCCGTGCTCGACTACGTTGCAAGCGAGGCTCCCGATGAGCTTCACGAGGGCATCGATCTTTCCAAGAGGCCAGATATCGGCCCGGGCGAGACCGTTGAGTACGTGTATTTCTGGGCCCCCAAGACGGCGTACTACGGGCCCATCACTGTCGAGTTCGTAGACGCTTACGCCCCCGCCAAGAATCATGAGGCCATGCACTTTGACACCACGGGATGCGAGACCAAGGAGTTCAAGGCGGCCGGCGGCGTGGCCGATTCTGGCGAGAAGGCAGATTTAACGGGCATCGACTGCGCATCGTACAGCATCGAGGCCGCCGATGGGTACACGCTGGATTCGTCCGACGAAGATCGCGAAAAGGCAAACTTCTTCCACGACGAGACTGGAGGACGCCTGAACATCAGCATCTTCCCGCGCTCGCCGGAGGAGGAAGTTGCAAGCCTGGAGCAGATCTATGAAGGCAAGGAAACGACAACCGACCAGGTCGAGTACAACGGCATAACGTGGCTGCGCTTTACCGGTCCCGACAACGGCCATACGCTATTTGCGACGGCTCCCGCGACGGGCGAGACCGTCCGCGTGTCGATTGGCTGGAAGATCGACTGGGATGCCGCCGTGCCCATGATGGAGGCACTGAAGCTCAAGTAACGCCGCGATTCTTACGTCAGGCGACTCAGGGCTGGCTCCGAGTTATCGGGGCCAGCCCCTTTTGGTGTTCGATGAGCCGAGTCGGCGTCTCACACAAAAGTAACTAGGAGCTAGCGAGGCCTATCCGAATTGACCTCATTGGCGGTGTCTTTTTCGAGCGCCGTGCGGCGGACGCTGTAGGCGACAAGGCCGGCACCAGCTGCGGCGAGTGCTGCAGCGGCTGCCGCAAGGGGAGCGTTGACATCGCCCGTGCCCGCAAGTGCGCCCGCTTTTCCGGAGCGCTTGTTATTGCCGTGGTCCTTGCCGCTGCCGGAGCTGCTTCCGCCGGAGCCGCCGCCCTCGTCAGTACCGCCGCCACTCGAGCCACCATCGCCGTCTGCTGTCATCGGGGCGTCGTGAAGTCCTGTCGTATCCGCACTGTCGCATACGCCGACCTGAACTTCTGAGCGTTCGCATGCCGCGTCGGGCACATGAAGCTCGTGCAGAACGGCACTCAGCGCCGAGTTTGCGCCCGGTCGGATCTCCTCGAGCGTCACGGGATCGAGCGCCGCCAGATTACGTGCCTTCGCATACAGCGTTACGCGTTTGCCCACCTCGTCGCTCCAACTCTCGGGGATAGCGAAGCTCATGCGGAACTGTGCCGTGCAACCCGGTGCCAGCACGGCGTTGCCGTTGTCGGCTACCAGCGGGTGCGTCGCAAAATGTTCGCCCAGCGTCTCGAGTGCGTACTTCACGTGTGCCATGTCGTTGGCCGAAGCGTCCTCGGCAAGCTCTGGATCGTAGATCGATGCCATACGTGCGTTCACTCCGAATCCGATGGATGCGCTGGAGAACGGCTGGCTGGAGCCCTCTCGATACAGATCGATCGTGCCGGCGGTCAGCAAGGTGTTGCCGTCGTTTCGCACCGTGACCATGAAGGATTCGCCTGCTGCTCCGGGCACCACTGCGCCCGAGGTGGCGACCGCGCCCGTCGGAGTGGCACACGCTACCAAGGGCACTTCGATGCCGCGTAGCTCTGCCTCGCTCTTCTCCGCGCTCACAATGTGCGTAGCGAGCGTGGAGAGCATGCCTCCCGACGTCAAAAATGTCGTTATTTGATCGACGGGATGGTCCAGCTCGCACATCACGAACGGTTCCGTGAACAGATCGCCTGCCAAGGTGCTGGCGAAGATGCGGAAGTGCTTGCCCATCACTGCTACCGGGTTGCCTTCTTCGTCGTAGGTTTGTCCCACCTTGCCGTCGGTGTTCTCTACATAGAGCACGCATCTGCCGTTGTTGCTTACGCTAAACGATGCCGGTCCACAGCCTGCGGCACCCACAGGCTGCGTTGCAAATGCCGATGCGCCTCGCGTCCAAGTAATATGCTGCAGTTGCTCGTTGACGGTTGCCAAAAAGCCCGAATGTCGTGGCCACGGCACCGCACGGGGTACCGTGGCGTCTGGTGACATAACGCCCCAGCCTGCAATGGACTGGCCGATCACGGCGTACGATGCGCAGCCGCAACCGTCTGCGGTCTCGTACGCAACGGGCACCACCATTTTGCCGTTGATATTTTCGGGCTCGCCCAGCTCGATGCTCGACGGTGCCTGCGGAAAGCGGAGGACCTGACGGAACGTGAGGCTGTCGCCCGAAACGTCCGACCACAGGGTGAAACATTCCAGCGCAACCTCAGCCTCGCTGCCGAGCGCCTTTTCTGGGGTGGTTCCGCGGCGGTGGAGGTAGGCACCCGACAGGCGTCCGTCGACCAGCGTCTTGCCCACCGTGATACGCGGGCACTGCAGGCAATGGTAGCCATCCTCTTGCAGGCGGCCGCGCGAGATGCTGCGCCATGACGTATGCGACACCACGCTGGTCTCGTCATTACTTATGCGCAGACGCACGACGGACAGTATGCCGGCTGTGCTTGCCGTATCGAAAAGGGTGTTGTCGCCGTCGGGGCGCTCGCCCGAGACCAGCAGCACGTAGGCGTCCCGGTTTCCTCTGCCGTCCGTGTATTCCACCACGTCGAAGTCGTAATCGTATATGCCGTCGCGCTCCACGTCGCCCTCGCCAAACCCAAGGGGAAAGTCCACGGGCGTGGGAGCGGACCACGTGCCGTTTGCCTTTGTGTGCACCACCAGGCGCGAGCGGCCAAGGTCGCCGTAGCGCACCGAGGCGATACGGAATAGACACTCCACGCCGGCAATCATCATTAGCTTCATGTGGGCTTCGCTGAGCACGCCGGAAAACAGTACGTTGTCGCTCGAGGGTTTTATGCCGCCACGCTCGTCCTCTGACACGCCGGCAGAATTGGCGTTCGAGTCCGCAACGGCGTTCGTTGCCTGACCGATGTAGGTGTACTCGTACATCGGCGCGGCGTTTTCGTCGTTTTCCATCAGTGCGTGGACGAAATGCTCAACCTGTCCCGTGTCGTCGCTTTCTGCATCCGCCTCGAGCTCAATGCGCGTGACCGCTTGATCCCAATCGCGCACGACAGGCGCGACGTTTACGGCAGTGGCCTTAACCTCGGCGCGTGCGAGTAGCTCGGCGTTGGTGACGATGGCGGCCGATGCGATAAATTGCGGCACGCCGCCCGCCTCGATGTTGCCGGGCGTGCCGAAGCGGGCATCCAGCGTATAAGGCGTATCTCCACCCAAGGCCAGCTCAGAGCGCTGGAGTACATACTGGTCGCCATTGTTCGCTGACATATTCCACGAATCGGCGAGTGTGGGCCACGACCCCGACCAGGCCTTGGTGGTCCACTTGAACATCACGAACTGGAGTATCACGTCGACATCGACGTCTGCACCTACGCGCAGTCGCGGAAGCTGGTGTCCATCTGCCTTCTCGTACCCAATGAACAGCGTGAGGGATGCGGCGCCGCGCACGGCGGACGAAGCGACGCCTGCAACGCCGGCTCCAAAGGTGACGGCAAGTCCGATCTGGATGGTGAACGAGCCCGACGTGTTTGAATAGTCGAGCGAAATGTTTTTAAAAAACGCCGCGCCGCTGCCGTGCGTGTGGGCACCTACGGCGAGCGCCAGCTTCGCCAGCACCCAGGGGTTGACGTTTAGGAAAAACGGCACCGGTCCTAGGGTAAACTGCTCGGTCCAATTGAGGTCGGTTCTTACCTGGAAGAGGGCCTTAATATTGCCGTATGCGGGGTCGTTGTTGTTGCCCCAGGTTTTGCCCACCCAATCGTAGGCGAGCGAGCCGTACAGCTGCGTGGCGATATCCATCGTGAACAGCAGCGTGCAATGGTGGCGAAGGAGCTTGGTGTTTCTTGGATCGGTACCCGAACCGGCACTCATACTCTTGTACTGATTCCACTTCCCCTCCATCTCATCGAGGTAGCGGTTTGCCTGCTTGGCGCCCGACTCACGCGGTGACTTCTTCCAGTACTCCGGATCAGGATTGCCCGAATCGTTCATATAGCTGGCTGGTTTGTATCCTCCGCCAAACAGTACGTACCCGGCAAACGAGAAATCGAAGAGGATCGGAAATGTGGGCATCCAACACGTGAACTTATTACCACCGATGCCGGGAAACGCCGCTGGGAAATCAAACGGGGTGATCTCTTGGTCCATAGTGGTGGGAATGATGGTGGTCGAGCCCGATTCCGCCTTTGCGGCCGGCGCGGCGACAATGGCCATAGGGGATGAGAGCGTGTAAGTTTTGCCCTGATAGTCGAGGACAAAGCGCAGCTTGCACCCTTCTTCCAGAAGGCCCGATGCCGCGTCGAGAAACTTGTCTTCGAGTGTGAACGTCGCCAGATTATCCGCGCCCGATGCGCTGGCCTTGATCTGACCGATCTGCGTGACGGTTTCGGGTGAGCTGCCCGCGGCAGGCGTCACCTTGTTGATGCACAGCGTTGCCTGTCCGCCCTGTGGCAGATGTGCCTGAACGGTAAACGCATGCGTATCGGGCTGCTCGTTTGCCGTGTCGTCCTTCGGCAATGCCATGAACGTGGCTTCAGCGTACTGGATGTCCCATTCGTCGAATGTGAGCTGGCGGAAGTACGGCTCGCCGTCGGAAAGCGGACGTGTGGGCGCGGTTATAGCGGTGCCGCCCTGGATACGCGCAAGGGGAATCTCGACATCACGGTAGCCCGCCATACTAATGGAGATGCCGCCGTTAAAGTCGTACGCGTCAAGGAGCGTTGCCTCGTCCACGTAGCCTTCCGAAAGCGGCGCGACCTCAAAGATGGCCGTGCCTTCGTCATCGGTCGTGGCGGTGAGCTGCTTGCCCGCGGCATAGCGCGACGCGAGCGTGATCTGGGCTCCCTTGATGGGCATATTCTTGTTGGCGACGTCGACCACGACCACACCAAACATGGTGCGCGAGAGAACGAGCACCCTGAAGGGGTCTTTTTCGTCGGCATAGGCCGCGGTGGGCGCGAACGGCAGCAGGAAGGCATTTTCGCTTCCCGGCACGCGAGGCAACATGATGCTCGCTAGCGAGGACGCTCCGGCAACAAGTAACGAACGGCGATCAAGCATCTTGGGCTCCCATCCCGCAACTATCGGTGGAAATAATCCAATTTTGCGAGAAGGTGCCCCGTGGTGGTAGTGCCGTTCAAGGGTCAAAATGTCCAAATTGTTCGAGCGAAGCGCCGGGTTCCGGAACGCGTTCGATGCGCTTGGCAGCCCGGTCGCTAACGCAACATGTGTGCGACCAGCTCGGCGCGTGTGCCGATGCCAAGCTTTGCGTATACGCCGGATAGGCGGTTTTTGACGGTGCCCGGCGATACTCCCATATGGCGTGCGATTTCGGCGTTGGTCCATCCGCGGCAGGCGAGCATGGCCATGGTGAACTCTGTGGTCGTTAAATCGTCGGCAACGTCCTCGCCCGAATCGGGGTTGTGGATGCGCCGCCAGCCGTAGCTGAAGCGGTACGTGATCTCGATGATGCGTGCGAAATCGTCAGGGTATTGTGATTTTAGGCATGCCTCGATAAGCCCCTGCAAAAGGCCGTGGTGCTCGCCAATGAGCTCGATAAGGCCGTCGGGGCGCGCAAGGTCCCAAGCGGCTCCAAAATGCGCTTTTGCGGCGTCGATGTCCTTGAGGCTCATGCATGCCATGGAAGCTGCCAGGTGCAGGAACAGTTCCGAGATGGGATAGCTTCCCTGTTTCATAATCAGGGCGTTTTCCGCCATGCCCAGGCTGCGGCCGTATTCGCCGCGCAGATACAAGGCGTGCGCCATCACGTAGCTGGCGAACAGTCGCAGGCCTTCGGGTAGGCGCGCCGCAAGTGGATAAAACTCTTCGGCAGAATACGGGGAAGGCAAGTGCAGCAGGACGCTCGCGGCCGAGGCGAACAGGATATGCGTGGCGTGGACGGCGGGCGATTCCTCATCGGCCGGCGTATCGAGGATGCCCGCAAGGCACCGGCGGGCGTCGGCGATACGGTTGAGCGACAGACTGGCGTATCCGCAGATAAAGCATGCGGAATAGCGCAGCGCGGGATCGGTGACGTCAAGATAGGGGTGCGCCGTCTTGGCAGCGAGGGTGGCCTGTCCGCGAAAGTACAGCGCTTCTGCCGTGGCAATGGCGCGTGAATCGGGGTCGGAAATGCCTGCAACCGCAGCGTCAATCTGCCCCGGCACAAAGGCGGTGCACATCAACGGCATGGGAACGCATGGGTAGCCATCGCAGTCCATCTTCCATCTCCCAACAGCTGGCAACACTAGCAGCAATTGTACTCTTGTTGCTCGGGACTGGAATTTGTGGGTATCGCCTACGATTGTGCCGAACGTATAAAGGGAGGTCCCCGGTATCTGCCGCGTGTGCTACGACCTCACGCCTAAGCCTGTCGGCACGGTCGAGTGGGAGTAAACTTCTACTCTTTTGGGCGAATTGCATTGACGGAGAGGGGTCCCGCGCAAACGTGTGCGGGACCCCTTTCGTTTTACTGTTCGGTTAATTCTGCGGATCGTTTTGGAAGGCTTGCGAGCATAGTGGTCCCGTTCTCGGAACTTGCTTCGACCTCTACAGCGCCACCGTGAAGCGCTGCAATCTCCCAAACGAGTGCTAGTCCGAGTCCTGCGCCGCCGTATGCCCTGCTGCGGGATTTGTCTAGACGAAAGAACGGCTGGAAGATGCTCTCTCGGTACTGCTTGGGTATTCCCGAGCCCTCATCTTTGACTCGCAGGAACACGTGGCTGTCGTTGTCGCAGATGGAGACGTTGACAGTCGAGCCGGGGCGGCTGTAACGGATGGCATTTTCGACCAGGTTAAACACCAGCCGATAGAGGAGCGTGTCGCTCCCGATTACTAAAGCGTCTCCAGCACAATTGAGGGCTATGCCCTTATTTTCGGCAAGTGGCGCAAGGTCGGTGAGGACCTCTTCGGACAAGGGACCAAGTTCCACATCGTCCTCGCAAGGAACGCTGCGCAGCTCACTCATCTCGAGCAATACCTTGGCCATTCGAGACATGCGCTCGGTTTGTTCTTGTAGCAGGCCGAGCAGCTCGGCTGTTTCGGGTTGCAAACCGGAGTGTTCGGAGATGAATAGTTCAATCTGTGCTTGCATAAGGGCGAGCGGGGTGCGCAGCTCGTGTGCGGCGTTGCCGGTAAACTGACGCTGTGCAGAGAACCCTTCGCCAAGACGAGCGATCATGTCGTTGAAAGAGGCGCTGCATCGTTGTAGCTCGGTGGGCACATCTTCATTGAGTCTGATTTCGCTTAGGTTGTCAGGTTGCACACGCTCAACCTGAGCTGCAAAAGCCCGTAGCGGTTTGAGTGCACGGCCGCTCACAAAGTATGCCAGCGCGCCGCCAAGGAGTGTGACTCCAGCCGTGATGTACCAGGCTGTCGCGCCAAAAGACTCCTGTGCGTCGTTTACGACGATCGTGACCTTGTCATCGAGGGCTGCTTTCGTTGGGTCGAACGCCTGGAGCGAATCTTCGCCGGTTGCGTTAAAGGCCGAGATGTCGCTGCCGATGGCATCCATGTAGCGCATGCCCGTATAGCCGACCAGGCAGTTCGTCAGCACGCATGCCGCACACGTGAGCAGTGCCGTCATAATCGTTATGCGCCATTGCAGCGAAAGCCCTTTCATTCTCCATCCTCCATAACGTAGCCCTCTCCAATCCGATTGCGAATCGGGTCGTATCCCAAAGCGCCGCGCAACTTTTTTCGGAGCGACGAGATGTGAACGCGGGTTGCGTTGCTAAAGCTGTTCACACTGCTATCCCAAACGTGCTCGATAAGCTCCTCTTGACTTACCGGACGCCCCTGATTAAGCATCAGGTATTCCAAGATTCCCGTTTCCTTGCGTGTAAGAGATAGAGCCTCACTGTCCACGGAAGCGATGCGCGCCTTGGTGTCAAAGTTGAGCTTTCCGCAGGTTAATACTATGTCGCTTTGTGCGAAGCGCCTGAGGGTAAGGCTGCGGATCCTTGCCGCAAGTTCGTCCAGATGAAACGGCTTGGTAAGGTAATCGTTGGCGCCGGCATCGAGTCCGGCGACTTTATCGGATACTTCGCCACGTGCGGACAGAATCAGTACCTTGGTCTCGCAGTCGGTTTTCCTAAGTTTCCTGAGCACGGTCATGCCGTCGATACGGGGGAGATTGAGGTCGAGCACCACGAGGTCAAAGACTTCGACGCCCAGCAGGTCGAGCGCCTCCTGTCCATCGTGACAGCAGTCGACGCTGTACGCCAAGTTTCGCAAGCTGCGCGCGATTGCATCGCACAGTGCTCGCTCGTCTTCGACGATCAAAATACGCATAACAGTCTCCTTGCACATTCCATATCGCGCTTAACACGGATTTTATAGCCGATATGGTCCAATGGTCGCGTAACGAAAGGAGTGGTCGTGTTGTTCAAAGCGGTAAAACCCGTGGTACAGGTCGCTTTGCTGATCGCCGGGATTGCCATGGTGTGCTTTGGCATTATGCGCGGCGAGGCGGATGCCGTGCTGGCCAAGGCAATCAGGCTGTGCTTGGAGTGTATCGGAATTGGATAAAAGAAAAAACACCGGATCGCATCTTTTGGCGCGATTTCGCGGATTGATTCAGGCGGCGGCGACGCTTGCGACCAATATTCATCTGCCCAATTTTGCCAAGGGAGGCATTTACCAAGGGGCGGGCAAGGCCGTCTGTGTGCCGGGACTCAACTGCTACTCGTGTCCGGCGGCCTCGGGTGCGTGTCCCATCGGCTCGTTTCAGTCGGTGGTGGGCTCGTCTAAGTTTAGCTTTTCGTATTACGTCACCGGAACGCTCATTCTGATCGGTGTGCTGTTGGGGCGTTTTGTATGCGGCTTTTTGTGCCCGTTTGGATGGCTGCAGGAACTTCTACACAAGATTCCCGGCAAAAAGCTATCAACGAAAAAGCTCAAGCCGCTCACGTACATCAAGTATGCCGTGCTGCTGTTTGCCGTGGTGCTGCTGCCTGTCTTGGTGGTCAACGATGTGGGCATGGGCGACCCGTTCTTTTGCAAGTACATCTGCCCACAGGGCGTGCTCGAGGGTGCGATTCCGCTGTCCATCATGAATACGGGAATCCGCTCCGCGCTGGGAAAGCTCTTTACCTGGAAGCTCGCGATTCTCATTGCGGTTGCGGTGCTGAGCGTGTTGTTCTACCGCCCCTTCTGCAAATGGATCTGCCCCCTCGGTGCGTTTTATGCGCTCATGAACAAGGTGTCGTTGTTGGGGATTCAGGTTGACCAGTGCAAATGCGTCTCGTGCGGTAAGTGCGCCAAGGTGTGTCTGATGGACGTGGACGTTACGCGTACGCCCGACCATGCCGAGTGCATCCGTTGCGGCAAATGCGTGGGTGCGTGCCCCGTCGATGCCATTAGCTTTCGCTACGGGTTAGGCGTGACGGGCGACAAGACCGCGCAGTCCGCGCAGGACTGCGAAAACAAATAGGTACCTATTAAGCTTCGATACAACGGAGGAACCATGAAACTGTCGAAAATTGCGGCCCTGTTGATGCTGCCCGTGCTGGCGCTGACTCTCGCGGCGTGCTCTGCCCCCAAGGGCGACGCGAAGGATGCCACGAGCGGCGATGCGCAGATTGCCGAGCTTGTGGCACAAAAGCCGTCGAGCGCCGAGGAGGCGGCCGAGCTGTACCAGCAGCTGCTGCAAAAGGAAAACGAGATCTTTGCGAGCGATAACGCCCTATGGGAAAAGGTATTCAATGCGGCAAATAAAGACTCGGCAATGATTGAGGACGGTAGCAATTACGGCGACTTTTTGCTTGATACCATCGAGGGCGCCAAGGATCAGTTTACGGCTGACGAGCTCAAGACGCTTAAGGCCGGCGCACAGCAGGTCAAGGAGATCGAGGATAAGCTCATGGCGCTGGAGAAGGAGTTTCCCGGATGCGGCAGCACGCCCGGCGAGGGGGAGAGCGTCGATGCCTCGACCGCAGGCATGACCAACGGCGAGAGCGGGGAGACGAAGTTCCCCAGCTTTAAGGGCAAGGACTTGGACGGCAACGATGTAAACAGCGACGAGCTGTTCTCCAAGAACAAGGTCACCGTCATGAACTTCTGGTTTACCACCTGCAAGCCGTGCGTGGGAGAGCTGGGCGATCTGGAGAAGCTCAACAAGGAGCTTGCCGAGAAGGGCGGCCAGGTCGTGGGCGTTAATTCCTTTACGCTCGATGGCAACAAAGACGAGGTGGCCGATGCCAAGGACGTGCTTTCCAAGAAGGGCGTGACGTATGAGAACATCTGGTTTAAGTCGGACAGCGAGGCCGGAAAGTTCACCTCCAACCTGTACTCGTTCCCGACCACCTACGTGATCGACCAGAACGGTAACATTGTGGGAGAGCCGATCATGGGCGGCATCAACTCCGCTGAGCAGCGCGAGGCGCTCAACAAACTGATCGATCAGGCACTCGCGAAGAGCGAACAGTAAGTCCGAATGTGACAAAGGTGTGACAAAGGGGCTGTCCCTTTGTCACACCTTCGATGCTATGTGCGGGATGGTGCGCCATGCGGCGCGCCGTCCCGTTTTCTGTTCGTTACATTCCTTGCTGGTACCGACAAAAAAGCTGATAGAGTAGGTCAAACGCGTTGGATGCGAACGGCGGGGGAGAGGTTGCCGTCCATGCTGGATCTCAGAGATATTTGCAAAAGGTACGTTACGCAGTCGTTTACGCAGGTAGCGCTCGACAGCGTAAGCCTGTCTTTTCGCGATAACGAGTTTGTAGCCATCCTGGGTCCCTCGGGTTCGGGTAAAACTACGATGCTCAACGTCATTGGTGGACTCGACCATTTCGATTCCGGCGACCTGCTGATCGATGGCATCTCGACCAAGGACTTCAGCGACCGCGATTGGGACGCCTATCGTAACAATCGCATCGGCTTTGTGTTCCAGAGCTATAACCTCATTCCGCATCAGACCATTTTGGAAAACGTGGAGCTGGCGCTTACGCTCACGGGCGTGGGGCGTGCCGAGCGCCGCCAGCGTGCGCGCAAGGCGCTCGAGGCAGTTGGCCTGGGCGAGCACGTTGACAAGCGCCCGAGCCAGCTTTCGGGCGGGCAGATGCAGCGCGTCGCCATCGCCCGCGCCTTAATCAACGATCCCGAGATTGTGCTGGCTGACGAGCCGACCGGCGCCTTGGACTCAACGACATCCGTACAGGTCATGGATTTGCTCAAGGATGTTGCGCGCGATCGTTTGGTCATCATGGTCACGCACAATCCCGAGTTGGCATACAGGTACGCCACACGCATCGTCACCCTGGCGGACGGCAAGATCACCGACGATTCAGATCCCTTTGATGCTACCGAGGCCGCGCGTCGCGAGGCCAAGCCCACGCGCAAAACCTCGATGAGCTTTGTGACGGCGCTGGGGCTTTCTGCCCGAAACCTCATGACCAAGAAGGGCCGTACGGCCATGACTGCCTTTGCGGGTTCGATTGGCATTATTGGCATCGCAGCGATTCTGGCGCTGTCCAACGGCGTAAACGGCTACATCAAAAAGGTCGAGGAGGACACGCTCTCGAGCTACCCGCTTACGATTTCCAAACAAGATTATGACCTGTCATCCATGATGGGCGGGAATGGGACTGCGGATGAGGAGGCGTCCAAGGGCGAGGGCTCGTCTGACGGCGCCACCGGCGGCAAGGCTAAGGGAACCGATACGATTCCCGTGGTCACGGCCGTAAAGGATATGTTCGCAAGCGTTAAATCTAACGATATGACGAGCTTTAAGACATGGCTTGACGACGGCGGCAACGGTATCGACAAAGAGGTCAACGCTATCCAGTATGGTTACGGTGTGACGCCGGTTGTCTATCGTTTGAACGAGGGCGACGAGAAGCCCGTCCGGCTTGTCCCCAACGCTATGACCGAGGCCATGAGCGGAGGCGCGAGCTCAGCGGCAACGGTGAGCATGGAGTCCATGGGGACCTCGGTCTTTAACGAAATGATTGACGACCAGAGTCTGCTCGATAGCCAGTACGATGTCGTTGCCGGCCATTGGCCTACGTCCGCCAACGAGGCTGTGATGGTGCTTTCGAGCCGCGGCACAGTGGGCGACTACACGCTCTACAGCATCGGCGCGCTGGATATCGATGAGCTCAACGGCCTGGTTAACAGCGCCATGACGGCTGACGGCAGGGTCGAGACGCCCAAGAGCGGCACCGACTTTACCTACGACGATGCGCTGTCCACGACGTTTAAGGTGCTGTCGCCGGCAGATGCCTATCGCAAAAATGAAGAGACCGGCATGTGGACTGACATGTCTGGCGATGCCGACTTTATGGCGGCCAAGGTTGCCGACGGCATTGACGTGCGCATTGTGGGCGTGGTGCGACCCAACGAGACGGCCAACGCGAGCGCATTATCCCCGGGCATTGCCTATACGCATGCGCTGACATGCCAGCTTATGAAGCGCGCCGCCGATTCGCAGATCGTGCAGGAGCAGCTTGCCCACCCCGAGACGGATGTCTTTACGGGCAAAACCTTTGACGAGTTGCAAGGTGAGGCCAAGCAAGGCGTGGATCTGGGCAGTATGTTCAGTGTGGACGAGGCGGCGCTGAAGAGCGCGTTCTCGTTCGATGCATCTGCGCTCTCGGGCGCGGCGGGCGGTGTCGACCTTTCTGGTATCGATTTGTCCGGGCTGAACATTGACCTTTCGGGCGTTGGTAAGGACATCGACTTTAGTGACATCATGGCCAAAGCGCCGGCCCCCGATTTCTCGGGTATCTTTGACGGTCTGGAACTTGCGCCCGAGCAAATGAAGCAGGTGGGAACACTAGCCAACCAGCTGTTTGAGGGCTTTTTGCGGTCTGATCAGTTTAAGGAGCTGACACCCGATGATCTTAAGGACGCGTCAAAGCTTGCCGCCGCGTTCTCGACGTATCTTGAGAACGATACGGCAGCTCAGCAAATCCTGGCCCAGCTCAAAGCGCTCGGCGGCGATGCCCTGGCCGAGCGCCTGCGGCAGGCGATGACCGACTATGTGCAAAAGCAACTGGCTCCGTATCTGCAGCAGGCTATGGATCAGGTGATGAAGGCAATCAGCGAGCAGATAGCGTCGACGGTATCGTCCCAGCTCAAGGCGGGCGCGGCAGGGCTCATGGACCAGATGGCGACGCAGATGTCTTCGAGTTTTGCCAACCTGGCGAGCGCCATGCACGTGGATGCGAGTGCCTTTGCTCATGCTATCCACTTCAACATGGACGCCGAGGACCTGAGTTCGCTCATGATGAGCTATGCCAAGGCGTCGAAGCTCACCTACGATAACAATCTGACCACGCTGGGCTATGCGGATGAGGCAGACCCCATCTCGGTTAAGATTTTCCCGCGCGACTTTGAGGCCAAGGAGCGCGTGCTCGATCACATCGATGCGTACAACAAGCAGGTCAAAGCTGCCGGCCACGATGAACAGGCAATCTCGTACACCGACTACATGGGTATCATCATGGGTTCGGTGACCGACATCGTGAACACCATCAGCTTGGTGCTCATCGCATTCGTGAGCATCAGCCTGGTCGTGAGCTCCATCATGATCGGCATCATCACCTACATCAGCGTACTGGAGCGCAAAAAGGAGATTGGCATCCTGCGCGCGATCGGCGCGTCAAAGCGCAACGTGGCCAACGTATTCAATGCCGAGACCTTTATCGAGGGCCTCATTGCCGGCGTCTTTGCCATTGTCGTTGTGGTGCTCGTGAGTTTTCCGGTCAATGCCTGGGCGCTTGCGGCCAAACAGGTCCCCAACCTGATGAGCCTGCCCGTGCAGGATGCGCTGGTGCTTATTGCGATTTCGGTGCTGCTGACGGTCGTCGCCGGCCTGCTGCCTGCCCGCAGCGCATCCAAAAAAGACCCCGTAGAAGCCCTACGCTCCGAATAATGTGACAAAGGGACAGTTCCTTTGTCACATTGAGTGGCTTGTAAATCGAGGTCTAATACTTTTCCCGAGAAGTGAACGAGTGAAAACGGGCCCCCGAAGTATCGGCGCTTTCGAGATGCAATTTCCTGCGGTTTTGCCAGTCAAATCCTGCGGGCTTGACGTCTAAAAATGTCGATGCTTCGGGGGTCCAAAAACGGTCGTTCACTTCTCGGGAAAAGTATTAGACCTCGATTTTGCAAGGGCCCAATTACCGTTCGGCACGTTAAGAACTCCCTTTCCCCGCTTAATGCTTGACGAAGAGTCCCCTGGTTTATATACCTATCGGTAGGCATATAGGATGTAATGCCGATAGAAATGGAGTGACCATGGCTCTCACCGTACCAGACGAAAAAGACCGTCCTCGCGAGAGCGGCGCATTTGCTTGGATTGTCGTTATTGCGCTCGGCTTAATGTCCGCCGGGACGACTGGCACATATAGCATTATTGCCGGCTCATTCGTTGCTCCAGTATGTGAAGACCTGGGCTTTGAGTACACCTCTTTCTCTTTCTATTTCACTGCGATTCTTCTTGGCCTTGCACTTGGACTTCCACTTTTGAGCCGTTTCATTCCAAAAGTAATAGGCAAACCGGTGCATATTTGCGTTGAACTCGTCCTTATTGCCGCCGGCGCCGCAATGGCGTTCTACACCGAAGTCTGGATGTTCATCGTCTCCGCTGCGGTGATCGGCATCTGCTTTTCATTCACAACGGGCGTCTGCATGTCCGATGTTATTGACCAATGGTTCAGTAAATCGTCCGGTCTTGCCATCGGCCTTGCTTGGGGCGTTAATTCTCTCTGTACGCTGTTGTTGAGCCCTGTCATTACGCTGGTTATCGAGCAACAAGGCTGGCGTACGGGATACATCGTACTTGCGGCCGTTTCTGCAGCTATGATTTTACCTGCGAGTGCATTTATCATTGGCTCTGTTAGACCAAGGTTGACATAAAAACGATGTCACCGCGAGGCGGTACCCT
>CABPXT010000008.1:0-24898 GCA_902461405.1 uncultured Collinsella sp. | reverse complement strand
CTGCGCCGCGCGCCCGAACTCGCTTCGGCACCGGTCGCCGCGCTCACCCGCGATGGCCTTATGGCCCGCGCGCTCCACGCCGAGCCCGAGCGCTCGATCGCCGTCATGCCCAATAACGAGGAGGCGGCTATTGAGGTTTGGCCTTCGCTCGACCACGCCGCCGCAGCGTTTGAGGCTGCGACCAGCGCGGATGCCGAGGAGCAGACCGCAGACGCTCAAGGCGAAGCCGCCGACACCCTCATGCCCGAACCTACCGCCACACTCGACTTGGGCGACGGCAAGCCGCTGCCAGTGCTCATCCCGGAGTCCGAGCAGTTCGCCAACCGCCTGCGCAAGAACGCCCGTCTGCGTCGAAAGTGGGCAAAGCGCGAGGGCGTTAGCTGCTACCGCGTCTACGATGCCGACCTGCCCGACTACTCCGCCGCCATTGACCTGTACGAGGGCTGCCCGCAGACGCCGGGCCGCTGGCTCGTCATCGCCGAGTACGCCGCGCCTAAGACCATCGATCCCGCGCTAGCCCAGGCCCGCATGCTCGACATCTTGGCCATCGCGCCGCGTATTCTTGATGTTCCGGCCGAGCACGTGCACGCCAAGGCCCGCATGCGTTCGCGCGGCGGCTCGCAGTACGGCAAACAGGGCGCCGGCAAGGGCGCATCGGGCGAGCGCGCCAACATCGCGCGCCGTCGTCTACCGCTCATCGAAGAGGGCGGACTCACCTTTGCCGTCAACTTTGACGACTATTTGGATGTGGGCATCTTCCTGGATCATCGCGTCACGCGCAACCTGGTGCGCGAGCACGCCAAGCAGGCGCGCCGCTTCCTCAACCTGTTTGCCTACACCGGCACTGCCACCTGCTACGCGGCCGATGGCGGCGTCGAGGAGACCGTGACGGTCGACCTTTCCAACACCTACCTGGACTGGGCCGAGCGCAACATGCGCCAGAACGGCTTTGTTGGCCCGCAGCATCACTTTGTGCGCGATGACGTGCTCGCCTGGATTCGCGACCAGCGCCAGACGCGCAACCGCTGGGACCTGATCTTTGTCGACCCGCCCACGTTCTCGAACTCCTCCAAGATGGGCCGCCGCACCTGGGATGTCCAGCGCGACCATGTTGAGCTGTTGGCCGGCGTATCGCGCCTGCTCGCGCAGGGCGGCCATGCCATCTTTAGCTGCAACCTGCGCGGCTTCCGCCCCGAAACGCGCAAGCTCGCGCGCGCGGGCGTGGTGCTGGAGGACATTACGGCGCAGACCATCCCCGAGGACTTCGCGCGCAACCAGAAGGTGCACCACTGCTACATCGTGCGCCGCCTGCCCATCGAGGACGCCATGGCCGAGGTCGGCTTTAGCGCCGAGGAAATTGCCGAGCGCGTCGAGGAACTACGCAACCCCGAGGCCCGCAAGCCTCGCGCAGCAGCACCCGCGCACGCGCAGGCCGGCAACGGCAAGTCCAACTTTGCCGGCAAGCCCTTCCCCGCCGGCAAGCCCAAAAAGAAGAAGTTCTACGCCAGCAAGCCCAAGGGCAAATAACAAAGTTGCGGTGGAATACGGACCGTTTTGCCTGGAATTGGGCAAATATAGACCGTATTCCACCGCAACTCATAGTGGGATGGTGGCGCCGACCTATCCCTGGGTGACCAATCGGTAACCGATACCCACGTGCGTTTGGATATAGCGCGGATGCGCGGGGTCGGACTCGATCTTCTTACGCAACGTGCCCATAAAGACACGCAGGCTCGCCAGGTCGCTCTTAGTCGCCGTGCCCCAAATCTCGTGCAGGATATATTGGTGCGTCAGCACCTTGTCGGCGTTGTGCGCCAGCAGGCACAAGAGCTTGTACTCGATCGGCGTCAGATGCAGTTCCTCGCCATCCATCGTGGCGATGCCGGCATCAAAGTCGATATGCAGCTCGCCGGTATCGAACGAGCCCTCGGAGGCAACACCGCCCGTTTGCGCATACGAAAGGCGCCTGAGCGTCGTGCGAATGCGCGCGAGCAGCTCTTCGACCGAAAACGGCTTGGTCAGGTAGTCGTCGGCACCGGCATCGAGTGCGCGGATCTTGTCCGCGTCTTCGCTGCGCGCCGAGACCACAATGATCGGCATGCCCGACCATGCGCGCACCGACTCCACCACCTTGACGCCATCCATATCGGGTAGGCCCAGATCGAGCAGCACAATGCTCGGTGCCTGCGACGAGGCGGCGGCGATGGCGGCATGGGCGGTCTCCACAGCCATATGACGCAGGCCGTGCGCCTCGAGCGCGGCAACGATAAGGTTGCGAACGGCAGGATCGTCCTCAACGACCAAGATGAGCGGTTTTACGGCAGAGTTCGGCACGGCGCTACTCCTTATCAAACGAAACATCGGCGACGGGAAGCTCAATCGTAAAGACCGAGCCCTGCGGGTCCGCCGCGGCAACCTCTATGCTACCGCCATGCGCCAACGCAATGGAGCGGCAGAGCGAAAGACCCAAGCCCACGCTGCGATGGCTGTCGGCAAGACCGTGGTTGGCGGTGTAGAACGATTCAAAGATTCGCTCGCGGTCCTCGGGCGCAATGCCCGGCCCGTCATCGGCCACCGAGCACGTCACGTGCCCATCGTCGACGCCAATCGAAATCACGATATGCGAACCCGCGGGCGTATACGTGATGGCGTTGTTCACCAGATTCACCACGAGCTGTACCATCAGACGCGCGTCGACGTTAACGAGCGCCGGCTCATCGCACGCCACCACCTTAAGGTCGTGCTCGCGCACGGCCGGATTTACATGGCGCAGTGCCTCCTCGACGATATCGTCCATAAGCTCGAGCGTTGTCGACAGATGCATGCCGCCGCCCTCGAGCTTGGTGATGGCAAGCAGGTTCTCGACGGTGGCGTTGAGCCACAGCGCATCCGAGCGAATGGATAGCAGCAGGCCGCGGCGCGTCTGGGCATCGAGCACCGCGGTGCCGGTCGAGCCCTGGTCGAGCAGCACGTCGGCATTACCCGAAATACTGGTAAGCGGCGTACGCAGATCGTGCGAAATGGAGCGCAGCAGGTTGGCGCGCAACTGCTCGTTTTTGGCAAGCACCGCCGCCTCTTCGCGGGCCTCCATGGCGCGGGCGCGATCGAGTGCCAGCTCGCCTTCGCTCACGATGGCATCGGCAAGTGTCCGCTCCTCGTGCGTCAGCACGTCGGACTCGGCAACGATAGCCAGCACGCCCACAACCGAGGCGGGGTCGCCCGCGCGCACCATGGTGTCGCCCGAGCGTACGGTCAAGTAGATGCCAAAGAACGCCGAGCCGCCATAGGTGGCATCGAGCGGTGTTCCCACATAGGCGGACGCCGAGAGCCGCGGCGGCATTTGCGACGCCAGCTCGTGCACCGGCACGGCATCGCCCACGGCCGTATACGTCGCGCGCGGCAGCAGGTCATCATCATCGGCATCATCGCTGTACCACACGACCGGGCAGCCCGAAAGACGCGCCAGCTGCGTTGCCATGGCGTGCACAATCTGCTGCTGATCGGCACAGCGCTGCAGCATGCGGTTGGTCTCGAGCACCATCTGCGTGCGGCGGTCGCTGGCGGCGGCCTGCGCCAAGGCGCGGCGCAGGGCCAACGCGATCGAACTCGACACAAGCGAGACCGCAAACATGATGAAGAACATGCCGGGATAAACACGGTCGATAAACGACAGCGAGTAGCGCGGGTCAACAAACAAGAAGTTGTAGAGCGCCACGGCGGCAGCCGAGCTCAGCAAGCAATACAGGCGGCTCCAGGTAAAGAACGCGCACAGCTGCACGGCGAACACATAGACGATCATGATGCTCGGCGCGAGACCCGGATGGTCGAGCAGCGCGCCCGCAATCGTCGCCGCGACCAGCAGCCCCGCCGATACGCAGGCGTCATACAGAGGGCTGCGACGCGTCAGCGTCGTGCGCCGCCACCAAAAGTTCTCGGCAATATCGCCGTCCGCATGGACGTCCATCAGCGCCCCGCCCCTCTCTCAAAAACAAAAACCACCACAAAGGGGACAGGCACCTTTGTGGTGGTTTCCCCTTGTGGTGGTTCCAAGTGTATAGCCTTTACAGCCTGCGGTCGTTAGACAAACAGCACGTGCGCGAGCAGGGCGCACACGCACACCGCTCCAAATACCAATGCCACGATCGAAATCACGCGATCGACCATGTCCATGTTGGCCCGATTCGTAAAGAACCGATCTTCGGCGGCGTCGACGCGCGCCTCACGGACGTCAAGTGTCCTTGCATCCATGTTTACCTCCCCGGCTTTAGTTTTGCTCATCGATAACCAACTCCGTGTAGTCTCCGTCGGCTACGGGCGCTCGTTGGGGGCAAGGCGCTGCATCTTGCTCACGGCCTTAAACTTGGTGAACAGCGGCACGTACTCAAAGCTCACGTTGGAGTTCTCCAGGCCGTACCAGCGCGCGGGCGTGCCGGCGGCGCGGCGGATGATGTACTTGAGCGTGATGGCCGTGCGCTCGCTCGGCTCCACGTCGCTTTCGGGCGCCAGCAGCTTGCGGATCATGACGAACTTGAACGTGCCAATGTTGCCCGGATCCTTATAGACCGAGTAGTCGTGCGTCTGCGACGGCAGCTCGCCGGTGGCAGCCAGGTCCTGAACAACTTGGCGCAGGTAGGCGTTGACGCGTTGGTTAATCTTGTAGCCCAGGTACAGATGCACGCGGAAAACATAGTCGGTGCCGAACGTCTCGACCGAATAGGCAAAGGTATGCGGCTCGTCCATGGTCTCGACGTTCACGAACCACCAGGCGCGAGCGCGCTTGGGATGCTTGTCCAAGATCGAGTAGACGATATCACGGTCGATGTAGTCGGTATGGGTGTCCTTGGTCAGGTACACGATGTTGTCGCTCATGCGCTCGTAACGGTCGTCGTCGCGCAGGCGCTTGAGCTGCGGCAGATAGCTGCGCAGCGGCAGCAGCGTAAACTGGCGCTGTTCGACCGCCGTGCCGTTGTACCAGCACACCATAATGCCCATGATGAGTGCAGCCATGAGGATGGTGAAGTAGCCGCCGTGGAAGAACTTGGTGAGTGAGCTCACGAAGAAGAAGCCTTCGAGCAAAAGGAAGAAGGCCGCGAAGATCCACGGAGCAACCTTGAGCTTGCGCTCCTCGTGCAGGTAGAAGAAGAGCAGCAGCGTGGTGCACATCATAGTCAGCGTAATGGCAAGGCCGTAGGCGGCTTCCATATGAGCCGAGTTCTGGAACAGCAGCACCACGATGACGCAGCCGACAAGCATGACGTTGTTGACCATGGGGATGTAGAGCTGGCCTTTGGTCTCGGCCGGATAGAAGACCTGCATGTGCGGCATGAGGTCCAGGCGACTGGCCTCGGACACCAGCGAGAACGCGCCGGTAATGAGCGCCTGCGAGGCAATGATGGCCGCGATGGTTGAAAGGCCGACGGCAAACGGACGCAGGCCCGGGGCGAGCATCTGGTAGAACGGGTTAAGGTCGGCAATGCCCATGAGCTCGGGGTTGGCAGCGTTGTTCATAAGCCAAGCGCCCTGGCCCATATAGGACAGCAGCAAGCAGCACTTAACGAACGGCCAGGTGGCGTAAATGTTGCCGCGACCCACATGGCCCATGTCGGAGTACAGCGCCTCGGCACCGGTGGTGGCGAGGAAGCAGCTGCCCAGAATCATGATGCCCGCGTGGTTGTTGGGGCTCAGCAAAAAGGCGATGCCGCGCACCGGGTTGAGGCACAGCAGCACGGCGGGGTGCTGGAAGACAAAGAACAGACCCGTGCCGCCCAGGAACAGGAACCACAGCGTCATGATGGGGCCAAAGGCGTGACCGATTTTGGCCGTACCGATGCGCTGTACCAAGAAGAGCACGATGATGATGGCGAGCGTAATGGCGACGACGCGGCCCTGGTCATCGCCCAGCACGGCATGGACCGCCGGGATGGTGCGCAGGCCCTCGATGGCCGTGGTAACGGTAACGGCCGGCGTCAGGATGCCGTCGGCGAGCAGCGCGGCGCCACCCAGCATGGCGGGGATGATAAGCCACTTGCCGCAGCGCTTGACCAGGCTGTACAGGGCAAAGATGCCGCCCTCACCATGGTTATCGGCGCGCAGCGAGATGAGCACATACTTGATGGTGGTCAGCAGCGTGACCGTCCACACGACAAGGGAGAGCGCGCCAAGCACGAACTCCTCCGTCACACTTCCGATGCCGCCGTTGCCGGCAACGAGCGCCTTGGTTACATACATAGGGCTGGTGCCGATATCGCCGTACACCACGCCCAGCGTGACGAGCATCGCCGAGATGCTCACAGGAATCGCAGCGTGCGAGGCTGCCTCCTTGGCCTTTTGTTCCATAAGCCGGTTTCCTCCCAACTTTAATGTTCGAAGGAATTATAGGTAATCGGCCCATGTTTGAATGGCACTGTTTTCCCAGCTAAATAAACATTTATACGGCCTTTAGGCCACCTCGGCGATATGGAATGTGACAAAGGGACTGTCCCTTTGCCACATCACCGCATTCGTTACTTGCCGAGCCAGTTTTTGAACCACCACTCCATGGAACGGCTCATCTCGGCCATAAAGGGGCTCGTGTGCTTGCGGGTGTAGATATCCACCACGCGCTCGCCCACCTCGCGTGCGTGCGGGCGAAACATCGTGTCCATCTCGGCCACCTGCGCGTCCATAGTCGCGTCGTCCGCACGGCGGTAGCGTTCCTCGTGCACCAGGTTCACCACGGGGTGCGCGATTGCCGGGCGCTCTTTGCGAGGCGTGCCGATGATGAGCATCGACAGCGGCATGGTATACGGAGGCAGATCGAGCAGCTCGGCGACTTCCTCGGCATTCTCGACGATATCACCGATATAGCAGCTCCCCAAGCCCAGAGCCTCGGCGGCAACCACGACGTTTTGCGCGGCGATCACGGCGTCTTGGGCCGCGATGGCAAAGTCGCCCAAACCCGGCGCGCGGCGGGGCGCCTTGCCCGTACGCTCGACAAACTCGGGCTCAAAGCAGCCCACGTGCTCAAACAGATCGATCCACTTGGCATAATCGACCACAAATATTAGTGCCCAGGGCGCCTTGGCGATCATGGGCTGGTGGTCGCACAGGTCGGCCAGACGATCGAGCGTGGCCTGCTCGCGAATGCTCACGATGGAATACATCATCATGGCGCCCGCCGACGGCGCGCGACTCGCCGCATGCAAAATCGCCGCCCGCTGCTCGTCGGTCACCGCCACGGGACGGCCGTCGTCATCGCGCGCAAAAGCGCGCGTGGAGGAACGGTGCTCCAACGTGTCCAGCACCGCATTGCCCGTGGTCTCGACCGGATAGCCGCACGTATCGACCGCCGCTCCATCGCCGCCCATGTCCGCCTTGCAAACCTGCTCGTTCATCGCCTCATCCTCGCTAATTCTTTAAGAAGCCTTTACGTTTCCGTGTAATTCCCGTCCATTATCGCGCAGGTCGCCGCTACATTGCGCAACACCGCCACGCACGCGCGTTATTATGGCTGGTTGTTGTGCGCAGTCACCAAATGCAGCGCATATCTTGGTAACAATCGGGTAAACCCCCGCTTTCGTAGGTTTTAGTTTGTGAGGAGTCTCAGCATGTTCGCTGCCGCCATCTCGCTCGTCGGTCTTGCGGCGACCGTCTACCTTGTCTTGCGCGAGGCCAAGGCCATTCGCGCTCAGTCGGGCACCGTTGCCAAAAGCGCTCTTGGGTGGAGCGTCGCCTTCGGCCTGTTCCAGCTCTTTTTGACCATTTGGGGTGCCATTGGCCTCGTCGCCCAAAACGAGCCGCTCGCCTTTGTGATGCTTATCCTGACCAACGCCATTCTCACCGGATGCGCTTGGGCCAGCATCGCCCGCGACCGCTTCGCCCCGCGCGTCTTTGCGTTCGCCGAGCCCGACGCCCCCGCCCCCACCGGCAAGCTCGCCCGCCTGCGCGGCGCCTTTGTGGGCAAACCGCTCGTCGCCGCCGTCTTGTGCCTACTGCTCGCCGGCGTCTTTGCGCTGCTGGGCATGGAGGTCTCGTCCAACCACGACTTTACCTGGGTCTACCCCCTGTGCATTCTGCTCGAATGGGCCATTATCACCGTGCTCATGGTCGGCTTGTTCTTCCTATTCCAGCGCCACGGCGCAGCTCCCGCGGTCCTGGCCTTTGCCCTCTTTGTCCTAGGCATTGCAGAGTTCTTTGTCATCACGTTTAAATCCATGCCCATCCAGCCGGGCGACCTTTCGGCCATCTCCACCGCCGCCGCGGTCGCCGGCAACGGCTACACCTTCTCGATCTCGCTGTTCTGCGTGCTGTCCATGGGCTTTACCGCCATCGCCATGCTGCTGTGCGAGTACGCCGGCCTGGTGGCACCGCACCGTCAGAAGGGTGCCGCCAACGCCAAGCGCATGCTGCTCACCAACCTGCTCGTGGCAGTGCTGTGCCTGGGCAGCGTAACCGCGCATGTCACGCTCATCGACTACTACAACACCCTCGGCATCACCGTCTACACCTGGCGCCCGCTCGAGAGCTACTGGCGCGAGGGCTACCTGCCCGGCTTTATTAGTGCGGCACAGTCCATCAAGCCGCCCAAACCCGCCGACTACTCCGTCGACGATGCCAAGGCCACGCTCAAAAAGTACGCCAAGGCCTACGACAAGTCCGACGCCGCCAAGAGCGACGAGCGCGCCGCCGCAAAGGAGCAGTTCGACAGCGAGAAGCCCACGGTCATCGCCATCATGAACGAGACCTTCTCGGACCTATCCATCTACCAGAACATGCGCGCCGGCTACGAAGGCCCGCAGTACTTTAAGAGCCTGTCCAACTGCCTCAGCCGCGGCAAGCTCTACGTGAGCGCCTACGGCGGCGGCACCGCCAATACCGAGTTTGAGTTTATGACCGGCAACTCCATGGCCAACCTGGGCTCGGGCGTGTACCCCTACACCATCTACAACATGGAGACGACCGGAAACTTAGCCGAGCAGTTCAAGTCGCTCGGATATTCCACCACGGCCATGCACCCCAACCACGCAACCAACTGGAACCGCGAGAACGTCTACAAGGATTTTGGCTTTGACCAGTTCCTGTCCATCAACGACTTCCAGGGAGCTGACACCCTGCGCGGCATGGTGACCGACCAGGCGACCTACGACAAGATTCTTGAGCTGCTCGACCAGAACGCCGATCCGCAGTTTATCTTCGACGTGACCATGCAGAACCACTCGGGCTACGACACGGGCCTGCTGCCGGTCGACAAGCAGATGCACCTGAACATCGACACGACCGACCTGGACGCCAAGACCGTCGAGGACGGCACGCTCTCCGATATCGACGAGTACGTCTCGTGCATCGAGCAGTCCGACCAGGCGCTGCGCTACTTCCTCAACGCCTTGAGCAAGCTCGACCGCAAGGTGGTCGTGGTGTTCTGGGGCGACCATCAGCCTTTCTTCCCGTCCAAGTTCAACGATAAGTGGTTTACCGGCGAGGACGACGCCACCCACCAGGAGCGCTTGTGGCAGACCGACTACATCATCTGGGCCAACTACGACGTTGCCGGCTGCGACCAGACGAGCGAGGTCGACGACCTGTCCACCAACTACCTGTCCACGCAGCTTATGCAGCTGATCGGCGCCCCGCTGACCGACTACCAGAAGGCGCACATGACGCTGCGCGAGTCGCTGCCCGCCATCAACTCGGTGGGCTACGAGGACGCCAGCCTGCGCTGGGCGCTCTCCTCCAACGTCACCGGCGACGACGCCGTTGCCGCAGCCGCCACCAAGGCGCGCGAGGATTACGCCAAGATGCAGTATTACGAAATGTTCCGCGACGGCAAGAACGTCTATACGGAGCACTTCCAGACCGAGGCCAACGAGACCGACCCCAACCTGGCACCGGGCACGACCAAGATCAAGTAACAGGGTCGGGGACCCAAATCGGCGGCAGACGGAGGCGCGGGAAAGGTCTGCTGCTCAAACAGTCCTGCGCAAGACGGGGGCCACATTAAGTGGCCCCCTTTGCGTGCGGAACTCGCGACAGACCTTTCCCGCGTCTCCGCCTGCCGCCGCCCCTCACCTGTTGCGGGTTGAGTGAGCTGATGAGAAGCTGCGCTCGCCTCGTAGCAGAAGCGTAGCCTGGCATGCGCATCGCGGAAAGCTTGTCCCGGAATTCACGTCCGGAATGGGATGCGGTTTCCGCTTGTGGCCCCGTTGGGAAACCGCATCCCATTCCGATCACAAATTCCGAGTCACATTTTCCGCCAAGGCTTCAACCGGAAACCGTGTCCCATTTCTCAGCCGAATACTGGGATGCATTTTCCGCTGAGTCCCTCAATCGGAAAGTGCATCCCATTCCAAAGGCGAATTCCGGGATGAGCTTTCCGAGACCCCTCCCATCCGGAAAGCCCGTCCCACTCCGTATACATCCAGGCATGAAATCATCAGCTTATTAGGCCTTCTATCAATAAAGAGACACCCTCCCGGGCGGCGGGCACGAAGTTCATCGCGAGTTCCGCACGCAAAGAAGGCCACTCAATGTGGCCTTCGTCTTGCGCAGGACTGTAGAGCAGGGAACTTCGTGCCCGCCGCCCGGGAGGGCGTTTCATTTAGAAGATGAACCTAGCGCTTATCCCTCCGGGACAAAAGAAGCGCGGCTATAAATGCGATGATTGCAAGCGTCAGCAACACCAAAAGCAACGTGAGCGTGTTGTCGCCTGTTGCCACCAGACCAAGCAAGCCGGGCTTCTTTCTGCCAGCAGACTGCACGGGGATCTTCTCGCCATCGTCCTCGGCGGTGATTTCCCAGCGAATGGTCTTGTTTGCATCGGCAAGCTCGTTGCCCACCGACGTCGGAACGCTTAGCTGCAGATTAAGCACCGTGCTGCCATCGCTCGTAAACGTGGCGATTTCCGTGGGATAGGCGAACACGCTGCCCGGTGTTCCTGTCTGGAGCCAACCTGCAGAGGCATCGCCCACAGTCGCCGTTAAGGTGATGGGAGACAGCATATGTGCCGTCTCGTGATCGACAACGGCACGTACAAACACGCGCACCTGGGATTTTACGCCCGTGGCGCGAACTTCAATCTGCTGATCGCGCACATCGCCGGGCATCAGATCTTTAAAGGCCAAAAACAGATCGGGCTCCCCCGAAGAGCCCGTCGCCCCCGAGACCGTCAGCTGGCGCGCATTTCCGTCATAGGCAATCGTGGGAGCATCGGCAAACGCACGGGCAGGCGCGGCAAGCGCGGCAACACAGGCAACAACCGCGACCACACAGCGCACGGCGCGCATAGCGTCTTTGCGAATCGGAAAAGCCATGCTTACGCACCCCCATGCGGCGGCACCAGCACGCCATCCTTGACCGTACAGCCCCATGCCTCTGTAACTGCGTCATCGGGCGTGGACTGAATTGCCTGGGTCGAAATGTCGACGACCAGGTTCTTGCCATCCGCCTTCCTCTCAGTCACGCTCTTGATGAGCACGCCGGTTTTGTCCATCGGCGCAACGGAAGATGTCCAATAGTAGAATCCGTCGGACGCGGCAACCCAAGACGAGGCGCTGTTGGAAGCAGACGCATCGGACACGTTGCCCCGCTCAATAACGTAGTCCGTTCCCGCAACCGGCTCATCCCACAGGCGCGCGCCATCCTGGTCCTGCCAGTAGATATCCACCGCAGCACGCAGGTATGCCGGAGCCGAGCCCTTGTTTGTAATCGTGACGTCGCTCTTCACGTTGCCATCGAGTTTCTCGTCCACCGAGGGCGCCACCGAACCAAAGCCAAACTCGTTGACCAGCACACCCGTAACCGAAAGCCACGCGAAGGCACCGGCAGCGCCAGCCAAAAGGAGAACGCCCACAAGGAGGGCGACGATCTGCTTGCGCTTAGTCATCCTAATCCTCCCTCATCAGCGTGCCGTTTTCCCAAACATTCTTGGCACGCGAACCGCCATCGACCCATTTGTCCTTCGCGCGCGTGTTGACGCACGTCACCACCGTGTCGCCCACGCTCGAGGCGGACGAGATGGTCAACTCGGCAGATTTGCCGGGAACCTTGCCCGGCGTACTCAACTCGCCCTCGTAACGCCATGCCCAAGCTGTGTCTTCCTCGACGGTATAGACGCCCGCAGGCGCGGCAAACTGCACGCTGCCGACATAGCAGACCTCACCGTTTTCGTCGTGTTGCTCGCCAACTTTCACCTCGACCGTGCGCGTCTCGGCAGAAGAATCCTGCGGCATCTTTCGCGTCACCTTAAAGCGAAACGTTTGTCCCATGGCACTGGCATCGGTTGTCTTTTTAACGATCGTCAACGTATGAGTCTGATCAAAGTTAAACACAGCGTTGCCGGCACCTTGATCGCCTTCACCCGTCTTCTTGGACTCCAGACGGTTGGCCAGGTCAAACGAACCATTACCCGAACCCAGACTATAGAGCGAGACAAACTTGCCGTCCACGGGAGCTTCCTCTGCACCAGGGCCGTAGCTTGCCCGCGTTACCGTGACGGTCAACTGCGTTCCCATAAACGGCTTGGCAAAGCAGACCTTAAACGGCGCCTTATCGGCGGCGTCGTCGACGGTGTTGGCGGCGGAAGGATCGAGCAGCCACTTAAGCTGCGCGGTCATGTTTTCGGGCTTTCCATCAGACGTATCGTTGGCAACCACGCGATACGTCACGGGATACAGGTCCATATCGCCCTTGACCGGCTCGTCCTTAAACGTATCCCAAGCCTCCGCAGCACCTTCGGCACCCACATATCGCCATTCCAAGAAGAGTTCACGCTTATCGCCATTGGCGGCCGCCTGCTCATCGAGCAGCGCAACGATCTTGGAGTGGGCATCCGGGTCATATGCCACGGATTTTTGCTCCATCACGGGGTTGCCGTCCTTGTCATAGACGGGGTTGCCGCTCTCGCCCATTTTAGGGACATCGACCGTGTGGATAAAACCGGACTTGCCGTCTTGTGCGCGCTCATCGCCCGAGTCGACGGTCGCCGTAAAGATGACCGACCCGTCGATACCGTGATAGCGCACCTTATACGGCGCAATCTTGTACACCGCAGTGTAGGTCACGTTCTTAAAGGGCTCATTACCCTCGAGGGGATACTTCTCCTCATCGGTCATCAGGGTGTAGTTGCCATCGGGTGTATAGTCACGCGACCAGCCGACAAAGTCGTACTTGGTGCCGTCCTTGCCGACAACCTCAGTTGCAGCTTTTACCTCCAGCGAAATCTTATCACCAGAGTCGGTACGCGCAAGGGAGCGTACGGCATAGGGATCATCCAGATTAGCATCGATATTCGATTGGACACTTACCGCGCTGGCGCGGTAGACCGGATACAACTCCATGGGGGCCTTGACCACGGTGCTTTTATTCACCATGGAAACGTCGTCCGACCAAACGACATAACCGCTGCCAGCTACCGGCTTAGTTTCCGTCCAGCCCACGAAGGCATTGTATGCGTTCGTTGCAGCATCGATATCGCCGACGTTATACGTTGGCAGCGGGATGCCGTCCTTAAGGCTGCCGAGAGAATCGCCCTGCTGGGCTACCTTACCGTCCACACCCCTGGCATTGAGATGGTACACAACCGCCAACGGCGAATAGTACGCCACAAATGTATAGGTCCCGCCGGGCTCCACCTGATAGGAATATGAGTTACCGTCGGCAGAATCGAGCTCCTTGACCTCACCATTCGGAAGTTCGACCTCGACCTTATTTAGCTTATATAACTCGCCGCCGGACTTGTATACCGTCGTTTCGATATCAGGAGTCACCGTTGCCGTGGCGGGATCGGTGTCCACATTGAGATTAGGGGTGATGTCATACCTAGGAACATTCACCTCGGAAGTACCCTCAAAACCGGCGCGGTGCAGGTTGGTGGTGTAGTTAACGTCGTACTTCGCGTACACCGGATAGGCATCCTGGTACTGGGTGACCTTGAAATCTGGTTTCACCAGATACGGTTCGGCCTTATCCGGGTCAGAAGTGGTGAAGGAATCACCCTTGACATCGTAGATATAGTCCCAGACGGCAGAATCCTTCTTGACCTCGGCGGTCGAAATCCAGCCCAGGAACTTATAGCCCGGCACGGCCATGTCGGCATCGGTCGGGGAAGCTTCGAGGGTCAGGGGGCTCTCATACGATCCCTTCTCACCATCTTCTGGCTTTTCGGCCACTTTAACCGACTTATTAACATGCGGGTAGTAATACGTGAACGTCGGATCCGCCCCGTTCACCTTGGTCTGCAGCAAGTTACTCTCATAGCGCCGCGTGGCAGTCCTCACGACATTATCGTCCTTGTTGTAGAAATTAACGTCCGTGGTAATCATCGCGCGAACGTAGTACTTCTTATCTGTACGCACCATGCTCTCGATGGGATTTTTCACATATGTCCAATATTCACCATCGCGCTCAAGCGTCCAGAAATTCAGGCGATAGCGATCATTCACCGGTTTGACCGTTACGTTCAGCGAAGCCGAAGTCCAAGTATCGCTTAGCGTTGCAGCGCCTGGAAAATCGGTATCGGCATAGAGGTTTTTTAGAGTATCGGCTCCCGTATCGTTTTTAACGTTGTGCGAGTACGCGTTAAGGGGACTCACGACAAGGGTTTCCTTCGTGAAGCGCGTGCCACACGTTTCATAACTATCCTTTATACCGTGGTCAACATGCTCCGGACCCCAGTGGACGACGTTTTCACGCACGAAGGTACTACCGACGTTTTCCTCAAAGGGCGTTTGATAGCGATTCCAAACGGAACAAAGTAGCTTGCTGTCCGTAAACTCATGGTTGGTATAAGCCCGAACGTAATAATCCACTCGGTACTCAAAGCGGGCGATGTAGGTATGCGGCGCGGTTAAATCGACATCTGCGGGGAGCGTAAAGCTGGAGTCGCGGCTTACGCGCACCTCGAGCGGGGCATCCTCGGTCCCCTTGTTTTCATACCAACCCAAGAAGCGATAGCCATCGGGAAGCGCACCGCCCTCGGAAAGGGGCTTGTTGTCCACGCCGCGCACCTGCACCGTGTAAACGCTGGCTCCATCCTCGGCAGTCTTGACATCGACATGGGTATTGCCCACGCCATCACGCTGGGTCGTATCTTCAAGCCCATCCTGATCATTGCCCTCGAACACCGTCATGATGTTCGACACGTAGTCGCTGTACACCGGATAGAAGTCGGTCGGGCCGACCACGGTAATCACGCTGCCAGCAGGATAAAATGATCCTTTGTTTTTAAGGTCGGCAAGCGCGGTTGAAGTGATGGCAGCATAGCCACCATTCATCCCCGCCTCGCTGCTAGGCTGCGTGGTCCAGCCGATAAACGTCGCGCTAGCGGAAAGCCCCCCGCGGTCTGCGGGAACCGCGGGCGTCAAACCCACGCCGTAGCGATACCAATCAGTGGACTCGTCGTGCGCATCACCGGTTTTCCAATCAAGCGTCTTACCCTCAACGTTGTAGAACAGCACTTGCGCCTCGTACGAGGCGATAAACAGGTCGTTGCCCTTAAAACCGTCGGCCCCCTTCGCGTTATCGGCGGTATAGGTCGACGTTTTCTCGTGCGCTTCGTTCTTCTGGACCTGCTTGCCAGCCTTAACGGCATCGGCATCGGTCTTGCCGTTAAACCAGGCGTTATCGGCATCGATGCGGTTCACATTGACCCCGGACTCGCGGAACCAGCCCATGAAGCGATAGCCCTCGTTGACCTCGGTCAAACCCTCAGGCTTTGCGGAGGTATCCTGCCTAAACGTCACCGATGTATCGCCCTGGGCCAAGCCCTGAGCCGTTCCCGCCAGCACGGCGCTCACGGCAAAGGCATACGGGTCCGAGGTCGCCTGATCAATACCAAGTTTGGTTGCCTCGATGGTCGCGGTACCCGCACCGGGAAAATCGATCGTCGCCTTAACGCTCTGGCCATGCACGGGAATCTTCAGCTTGTAATCCATCGCCCACTCATTGGTGTGCTGGCCACCCAGGGCATCGTCGTTGTCGGTCGAGCGCATGGTGCCGGCACAAAAATCGTAGTCGTGCTCCTCCCACAGCTCACGCGTGGTGTAGCGCTCGTCGTCCCATGGACCATAGCTGTCGCCCTTGGTGGTACCGTCGCCGCCAAAAGAGGGGATCTTTTTCTTAGCCGCGGTACCCTGGCTGCTGCCTTTTAGGCTCACGCTCGGCTTAAAGTAGCACTCGGTGACCGTGGCATCATCCTTGTTGGCACGCGCGGCAATACCGCCCAGGTTCACATCGTTTTGAATGATGGGAATCACGGCGATGGGATTGTACTGACGCGAGCTCAAGTCACCCGCAAAATGGCTTCGAACGAGCTCGTTGCCCTTTTCGGTTAGAATACGACCCGCCAAGCCACCCGTCCACGCACGCGTCACGGCGACGACGCCCACATATGACGCGGCATAGCTGTAGCACTGCGCCGTCGAGAAGCAGTCGATAATCTTGGCCTCGCCCGCCATGCAGCCCACAAAACCCGAGGCGTACACGTTGTTGCCGCCCAGGGCGCCAATGGCCACGTCGTACTTATTGGTGACGTCGGTCATGCCAATCGAGCCATCGTCTTTGCGCGTAGGCGTAACGCGGCAGTACTCAATCGTCGAATTTGTAACGTAGCCGGCAAACGCCGCCATATACAGACCCTCACCGCCGAGCGCCTGCACGCCCGAGGTCGTGTTGTTAACGGCGCGGCCACCACGTACCTCGCAGTTATAAAGGGTACAGCCGTCGAGCTCGCCGGCGATGAGACCGCCCTCAAAGCCTGCGTTGGTAATGAGGTTGAGAGCATTGTTGGCGCAGGTCACGTGCAGCGTGCTCTCCATGACCATAACGTTTTCGAAGCGCGTATTGACGGCCTTGCCCACGATAATGCCACCGCGGAAGTCCGCCCACACGTTGGCGTCCTTGACCAGGAAGTTTTTGATGGTGGCACCGTTGGTCTCGGCAAAAAATCCCGTATCGCGCTCGGGGTCAAAAGCGTCTTTATCGTAGTTCAGGCCCTCAACGGTGTGGTTTTGACCATCGAACACGCCCTTAAACGGATGCTCCTTGTTGCCAAACGACAGATGCTTAACGGTGTTTGCAACGATGTCTTTCATGTCGTCGCTGTCGAGCTCAATGTCGTTATCGAGATAAACGTGCCAGCCGGACGTATCGCGCTCGCGCGACAGCGCCACACACGACAAAAAGTCAGCCTCGTTTTTGATGTGGAATTCGTTTTTGTTCTCGGGCACGTCCTCGGCATGCACCACCGTTGGCAGCGCCATAACGCAGCAAAGGGCAATCGCTGCGACGGCAACCAGCCTGCTAAGCATACCCCGGTTCATATTCTTGATCTTCATAGGCTAGTTCGCCTCCGGCCAACCCACAACGTCAAGTACGTCGAGGGCGGTATCGCTTGTCTGCTGGTTTTTGGCCTGCACGGCCTCAACATCGATATCGAGCTTGAATGAGCCGCCGCGCGCGGCATCGTGGTAGTCGCCCACAAATCGCAGCGAGTCCATAAGGCTTTCCGTCATGGCGCCGGGGTCGAGCATGCCGCCACGCCCGGCCAATCCACGGTAGTAGTACCACCCATCGCCGCCGTCGATCCACGGGGACCCCTCGTCCGCGTTCACATGAAACGCAACGCTGCCCGAGGCATCCGCACTCGAACCGTCGGGTGCCACTGACGTCATGCGTAGACGAGCGCGAACGTACTCAGGCTGCGTGCCGACGTTCTCCACGCGCACAATGCGGCTGATGTCAGAACCCCCGGCCTTGGTGTCGGGATAGTCCCCGTGCTCGTTGGGCTCAAACGGAATCTCCTCGCCCTGCTCGTTGAGGGTGTATTCGCAGACTCGTACCTTCACGCTGCCAAACGATAGAACGTTGTTCGCCGGAACCATATCAACGGTAAAAGCCAGCGTGCCGCACAGGCACGCCAGGGCCAACAGCGCCATCGCGGCAAGCGCCAAGGTGCGTTTCTGATTGTCGGAAAGATTGTTGAGCATTACGTTCGCCAATCGTCGATCAAAGGGGGACCGAGATCCCGACCCGAAAATGGGGATGGGGAGCGGGCCGGGATCTCAGTGGGGGGGGATTAAGCCTGAGCCTGAGTCTTAGCCCATTCCTTGGCCTGCTTAAGGGCATTCTGCGCGTCAGCATTTTCACCCTGCTCGGTGCCATTCTGGCCCGCGCCAAAGATGTAGGCAGAGACCGTCATCGTGGGAGCCTGTTTCGGGTCAGTAGTAGTCTCGACAACATCGGTGTTGTTCATGGCAGAGGGAATCGTCACGGCAGTGAAAAGCTCATCGGTATAAACGTCCTGCGTTGCTTTGTTGGCTTCGAGCTTTGCAGGCAGGTTCTCTGCGGCAGAGTTCTTGGAGTACATAAACAGACCGCTCACGTACTGGTTGCCAGAGTTGTCAGATTGGTTGGTCTTGACTTGACCCCCAACGGGCTTCCAATTCGTATTTTTGAGCGTAAAGTACGGGGTCTTTTCAAGGCTGGTGCCAGGCTTGACGATGGCATTCTTTACGTAAATGAATACGTATGCATCATCAGAGCCAGCCTTGATGCCGACATTGGGGTTCTTGGCCACAGTGGCGCCAGGAACCATCTTGGAGTTGGCAACCCACTGGGTCTCGAACAGGTAGGCCTTTTCAGTGTTCGGATTATCGGGGTCCGGTTTCTCGGGATCGGTCGGATCAGGCTTGTTTTCCGGGTGGCCAAAGCTACCCACCGTGAACACGTTGTCAATGTGCTCCTGCGCCGTCAGCCATGCATAGGTACCCACGCCGGCAGCCAGCACCAACAGCAACAGGGCGGCAATGATGCCGTAGCGCTTTTTCTTCTTGTTTTCCATCGTTCTCTTCCTTTCGAGAATCGTTTTCCCCGGCAACGGCCCCTACCGCCGCCGACGCTTTTCCCTGCCGCTATGAACGCCGCTCCCTCGCATGCACGCGGGTATGCTTGCCCGCAGGCTCGTCGGGAACCATCCGATCGAGCACTATCGACGCCGCGATCAGCAGCGCCAGAACGGCCACCACAACAAGCAAACCGGGCATCGTCGTGCAATATGCGTTGACGAAGCCCAGGTAAGGGACACAAAAAGAAACAGTGCCGATAACACTCGAAAAAGGCGTCTGCTCGGCATCGTGCATGATGCTTCCGTCTGCATTTTTGTTCGCAATTCCCTGCGTGCCGATCATCTGCGCCACAGGGTCGATCTCGTACACCTGGTGCGTCACCACAGCACCGTCCGATCGGTAAAAGGTTGCATTGTCACCCACGGCAATATCCACTGGCTCAGCCTGGCGAACAAACACCATGGAGCCAACGGGAAGCTCGGGTTCCATAGAGCCCGAGAGCACAGCAAAGGGCATGTATCCAAATGCACGAGGAACAAAAGAAACAACGGCAAGGGCTATGACAAGCGCGAACGCCAAGCTACTCAAAAGTGCAATAAATCGTTTGAGTCTACGCGCCGTCAAAGTGATAATTCATCCCCCTTGAGGACCTATTCGACCCATCCAAAGGTCAGCAAGTTTCAACAGGAACCGCAAGGCGCTTGAAAAGTGAGTCCGAAATAAGCCAATTTGGAATCTTTTCGTAATAAAAACATAGCGATGTGCTACACATTTTTCAATGTTTTGTCGCTAAATGCTACTAATTTTGGCGTAAGTGGTCATTTATCCCCAAATTGGTCTGCTTTATCCAATATCTGTGACTAACCCCCTAGGCAATTCCTCCATAGAGGGTTAAATATTTTGAAAAACTCAGATATCGTACCCCCCCCCACATTAAAAATAAACTGCTGGATGTACTGTTTATTTTTAACCCCCCTATTGGAGTTTTATGCTGCCACATATAGCTCACAACCCATAACCCTCTGCAAGCCGTGTCCCAGAATTCATGTCCGAAACGGGATGCGGTTTCCGCTTGTGGCCCCGTTGGGAAACCACATCCCGCTTCGGCCGCAAATTCCGGGTCGCATTTTCCGCCAAGGCCCTCAACCGGAAACTACATCCCATTCCAAAGGCAAATTCCGGGACACAGCTTCCGCAACCCCGTGTTAAGAAAAAAGCCTCGAGGATTTCGAGGCTTTCACATTTGTATTGTTTTGCACGAAGGACCGCGAACGGCGAAGCTACTCGCCCAGCACGGCCTTCTTTGCGGCTGCGGCCATGTTGTCCAGGTCCTCCTTGGTGGGGTGGTCCTTTGCGGCAACCCAGTTGTCGAGCAGCATCTTAAATCGGGCGTTTTCGGGATCTTGCTCGAGCATCGCCTCGTAGCGCTGCTTGACCGCGGGGCCCATCTTGCCCTGGCACATCGCCCAGCCCGCAAGCTCGGCATCCCCAGCCAAATTGGACGATACGCGGTCGATAATCTGCTGATAATAGCTCTGGTCGGCCCCAAAGCCGCAGGTGCCAAATAGGAACACGCGCTTGCCGTGCAAGGCGGAGAGCAACGCCGCCACCGAGGGCGTGCAGACACCCTTGTCGCACCAAAAACCGACAAGCACCGTATCGGCAGCGCAGGCACCCTCTGCCTCGTGCGCGACCTGCTCCGGATCTGCATCATCGCTCAGCGCGGCGGCATGGATAAACTCGACGCCTGCAGCCTGCAGGGCGCGCTTGATCGCCCCCGAAACCATCCTGGTATTACCGCTCTTGCTGTTAACCACCATAGAGCATGTCATAGTCACGTTGCCTCGTTTCCCCCGAAACTCGAGCCATTAATGCAATTTGTTAAAAGCATATCTTAGTACTAACGACGCAGATGTAAACCATCTGCCGCTAATCGGCAGCCCCTACTGGGCAAACTGGCTGCGGTAGAGCTCGGCGTAAAAGCCGCCTGCTACTAGCAGCTCGTCGTGCGTGCCGCGCTCGATAATCTCGCCGTCGCGCATGACCAGAATGCAGTCGGCGTTGCGGATCGTCGACAGGCGGTGCGCCACCACGAAGCTCGTGCGACCGGCCATGAGCTCGTCGAATGCCGCCTGCACCTGCAGCTCGGTGCGGGTATCGATACTCGAGGTCGCCTCGTCCAGCAGCAAGATAGCCGGGTCGGTGAGCATGACGCGCGCGATGCACAGCAGTTGTTTTTGACCCTGGCTAAACGTGCCGCCGTCCTCGCCGATTACCGTATCGTAGCCGCCTGGCAGCTGCACGATAAACTTGTGCGCATGAGCGCGCTTGGCGGCCTCGACAATCTGCTCACGCGTAGCATCGGGACAACCGTAGGCAATGTTCTGGGCCACCGTGCCCTCGAACAGCCATGTGTCCTGCAGCACCATGCCAAAGGCGCGGCGCAGGCTTGCGCGCGTGTAGTCACGCGAGGAACGGCCATCGACCGCAATGCGACCGGCATCGATATCGTAAAAACGCAGTAGCAAATTGATGAGCGTCGTCTTGCCACAGCCCGTAGGACCGACCAGGGCAAAGCGCATGCCGGGCTTGGCCTCGATGCAGATGTCCTGCAGCAGCTTGCGGTCGGACACGTAGCTAAAGTCCACATGCTCAAAGGCGACCTCGCCCTGCGGGGCGGCAAGTTCCACGGCATCCGCCGCATCGGGCTCCTGCTCGCGGGCATCGAGCAGCGCAAACATGCGGCGCGCCGAGGCGTACGCGGTCTGGATCTGCGTAATGACGTTGGTGACCTCGTTGAACGGCTTGGTGTACTGGTTGGCATAGGACAGGAAGATCTGCACGCCGCCCACCGTAAGCGCCGCGGGCACGCCCGTGATCACGCCCACGCAGCCGATCACAGCGACCACGGCATAGATGATGTTATTGATAAAACGCGTGCCGGGGTTGGAGAGCGAACCCATAAACTGCGCGCGCTCACCTGCCGTATAGAGCTCGGCGTTAAGGGCATCGAAGCGCTGCTGAGCGTGCGGGCCGTAGGCGAAGGCGTCCACCAGCTTTTGCTCACCCACATACTCCTCGATATGGCCGCCGAGTTGCCCTTGAATACGCTGCTGAGCCGTAAAGCTTTTGTTGGAGAGCTTGGCGATGGCGCCAGCTGCAAAGATGGAAAGCGGCGTGACGAGCACCACCACAAGCGTCATGGTCAGGTTGATGGAAAGCATAAACGCGAGCGTGCCCACGATGGTGATGACGCCGGTAAAGAGCTGCGTGAAGCCCTGCAGCAGACCGTCGCCCACCTGGTCGACGTCGTTGACCACGCGGCTCATAAGGTCGCCGTGGGCATGGCCGTCGATAAAACTGAGCGGCATGCGGCTGAGCTTATCGCTCGCCTCCACGCGCATGTCGCGCACCGTTTCGTAGGACAGGCGGTTGACGCAGTAGCCCTGCAGCCACTGGAAGGCCGCTGCTCCCACCACGACGAGCGCGAGTTTGGTAACGAGCAGCAGCAGCGTATCGAAGTCCACCCGGCCCGCGGCAACGATCAGGTCGATGCCCTCGCCAATGAGGATGGGCGTGTAGAGCTGCAGGATCACCGAGACGGCGGCACTCACAAACGACGCCGCAAACGAGACGCGGTGCGGACGAACATAGCCCAGCAGGCGGCGAGTCACCGCACCGGCGGGATAGCGCTCGGGGTCGCCGGGCTGACGCGGACCGTCACCCAGGTCGTTGAGGTTATCGTTGCCGGACACGTTGGCCGTCATCGTGGCGACCGAACCGGAGGAAGTGTACGGATTCATTTAGCAGCCCTCCTTTGCGCAGACGGATGCGGGGGCGGTCGGAGCGGACGCGGGCGTCGTGCTCCCCTGCTGGCCCTCGAGTTCCTCGCGGCGCAGCTGCGACTGGCAAATCTCGCGATAGAGCTGGCAGCTTGCATACAGCTCGTCCTGCGTGCCCAGGCCCGCACCCGAGCCGTGGTCGAGCACGCAGATCATGTCGGCGTCGCGTACGGTCGAGACGCGCTGGCTCACGATGACGGTCGTGAGCGGCAGCCCACCCTCGGCGGCACCACGCACGCTGCGCTCGCGAATGGCATGGCGAAGCGCCGCGTCGGTCTTAAAGTCGAGCGCCGAGGCGGAGTCATCCATGATCAGGACCTGTGGCGAGCCCACCAGGGCGCGCGCGATGGTCAAGCGCTGGCGCTGACCGCCGCTGAAGTTCTTGCCGCCCGCCTCGACCGGGGCGTCGAGCCCCTGCGGCTTGTTGCGCACGAACTCGCTCGCCTGCGCCATATCGAGCGCTGCCCAGAGCTCCTCGTCGGTCGCCGACTCGTCACGCCAGGTCAGGTTGCTGCGGATGGTGCCGCTCACCAGCGACGCACGCTGCGGAACAGTCGCAACCACATGGCGCAGCTGGTCGAGCGGCCAAGCGCGCACGTCGGCACCCATCACGCACACGCTGCCGGCGCCTGCATCGTACAGGCGCGGGATGAGCGAGACGAGCGTGGACTTACCACTGCCCGTACCGCCGATAATGCCGAGCGTCTTGCCCAGCGGGAGTTCCAGCGTCACATCGTTGACAGCATTGGCCGCGCCGGCGCCAAACGAGAAGCTCGCATGGCTCAAGCTCAGCGCAGGAACGGGAGCGACATTGCCCGGCTTGGGCAGCGCGACCGGCTGGTTGCCCTCGTCGGTGATGCTCGGCACGCAATTGAGCACCTCGTTGATACGTGACGCACTGGCGCTCGCCTTGGTAAAGACCACGACCAGGTTAGCGACGTACACGATGGAGGTCAGGGTCTGCGTCATGTAGTTCACAAACGCCATGACCTGGCCCTGCGTGAGCTCGCCCACGTCGACCTGGATGCCGCCCACCCACAGGATGGCGCACACGCCCAGGTTCATCACCAAAAATGTGACGGGGTTAAGGATCGACGAGAGCTTGCCCACCGCGATGGCGGTATGGGCCTGGTCATCGGCGGCTTGGGCAAAACGCTCGCGCTCGTGGTCCTCACGCACAAAGGCGCGAACAACGCGGGCACCCGAAAGCCCCTCGCGGCAGATAAGCGCGATGCGGTCGAGCTTTGCCTGCAGCTGCCTGTAATACGGAATGCAGCGCGCCATGACAAACCAAAACACCAGGCCGATGGCGGGCGTGCAAATCAAAAAGATCATGCCGAGTTTAAGGTCGATGGCAAGGGCCGCGGCCATGGAGCCCACCGCCAGGAAGGGCCAGCGGATGAGCATGCGCACGCCCAGCGCCACAGCTAGCTGCACCTGGTTGACATCGTTGGTGATACGCGTGATGAGCGACGGCGTGCCAAAGCGATCGAGCTCAGCATAGCTCAGCTTATTGATGTGCCCGTAGAGCGCGCCGCGGATGTCGGTACCCATGCCCTGCGAGGTGAGCGCCGCCATCTTTTGGCAGACAAGCGTAAACGAGATGCCGATCACAGCCATGGCGCCAAGTACCATGCCGTAGTGGACGACGGCGTTGACATCGTGTGTGCCGATGCCCTTATCGATCATCTGGGCAATCACGAGCGGTGTAAGCAGGTCAAAGATCACTTCGATCAGCTTGCACGCTGGGCCGATCACCATATACCGGCGAAACTTGCCACCAAAACGCCTGAGCAGCTCAATCATGTATAGGCGCTCCCTATCATCATTCACACTCAATTCGAATCATGATAGTACTGTCGCCCAAAAGAAGCGTAAACAACTCGCCATTTCTAATGGGGTTCGGTTTCCAAAGAAGCGGAGAGGCACGCGCACCCCCAGCCAGTGGCGGGCAAACCGCCTGATATACTTACATTAGTGCTACCAAGTTAGTCGCCGACCCTTGAAATGAGGTGCCGAGATGAACGACATTCTCGCAAGAAGAGCAAGACGAGCAACCGTGGGCATCGCCCTTTCCGCGGCACTTGTCGCGGGAATCGCCCCCGCAACGGCGATAGCGGCAGAAACCATTTCCCCCACCGGTGCAGTTGCCTTGCAGACGGAAGATGCGGCCGCCGCAAAAGAAAAGGCTCTGTTAGACCAAATTTGACACGATCGGCTGTTCGTCGAACCGGAAAATAA
>CABPXT010000007.1:0-25965 GCA_902461405.1 uncultured Collinsella sp. | reverse complement strand
ATACTCATGGAAAACCTCCCATTTCCCGATGTCCAAGAAATGGGAGGCAGTTCACTGTCCCCTTTGTGGTGGTTTTGGTCGGTTAGTCTTCGAGCTGCGCTACTTTGTAGCGGTAGGCAGCGGCGATAACGTCTTTGCAGCCCTCGCGGCCCAGCTTGGCGCGGTTGACGACGATGTCCTTACCGCTCGTCATCTTCCACTTGCCGGCGCTGTAGCGCTTGTAGAACGCCTCGCGCGCCTTCTGCTGCTGCTTGACCAGCTTGGCGCCCTTCTTTTTGTTGAGACCGCGCTTTTTGCGCACAATCTCGACGCGGTCCTCAAAGGGGGCGGTCACCAGCACGGCAATATGGTTGGGATTATTGCGCAGCAGATAATCGGACAGACGACCCTCGATAATGCAGCTCTCGGTCTCGCCCAGGTCCAAGATCACCTGGCTCATCTTTTGGAATAATTTGTCCGAGTACGAACGGGCATCGTAGCGGTCGGGCAGAAACGCCATGTTCTCCACAGCCAGACGCTCGTCGTAGGCAGCCATCTTGTCGAGTGACTCGCCCGCGCGCAGCGACGCACGTACCAGCAGCTCGTTATCGTACAGCGGAATCCCCAACTCGTCGGCGAGGATACGGCCAATCTCGTGGCCCTCGGCGCCAAAGTCGCGCGCGATGGTAATGACCACAGGATTCTTCTTATTCTCCAGATCGCTCATCGCGATTCCTTTCTCTGTGTGACAAAGGGACTACGACAAAGGGGCAATTCCTTTGCCGCATTCTTATTCTCACGATACCGTACCTGAGTTTTCCTGGTGCCCAAGATTGGCCTGAAAGAGGAGCGACGCGTACTTTGGTACGCGAGCGACGGTTTGAAGGCCAAGGTTGGGTGCCTGGGAAAGCCAGGCTATGCGGCCACAATACGGCGTTGATAAGCCCTCACCAGCAGCGAAATACCAAAGTTGAGCACAAAGTACATCGCAAACACCAGGCCGTAGAGCATAAGCACCTGCGACAGATCGATCGCATGGGCCATCACGACGTTTGCCGTGTACATAAGCTCGGCCACGTTAATGCCCGAAAGATACGAGCTGTCCTTAATGACGGTCGTGCATTGGCTAAACAGCGCCGGAATGATCGTCTTAAACGTCTGCGGCAGAATGATGTAGCGCATGGTGGCAAAGAAGCCAAAACCCTGGCTCTGCGCCGCCTCAAACTGGCCGCGCGGAATCGAGTTGAGGCCGCCGCGCACAATCTCGGCCATAACAGCGCTGGTAAACAGCGTAAAGGCGATGGTCGAAATCACAATGTCCAAACCCTGCACCGTAAAGTAGATAAACAGAATCCACAGCAGGTTCGGCGTGCAACGGAACAGCTCGATATAGGCGCTCACCAAAATACGGAACGGACGGGGCGCATAGCTTTTAACAAGCGCCAGCACCGTGCCAAAGATGAGCGAGAAAAAGATCGACAGCGCCGAGATCTCGATTGTCTTAACAAAGCCGCCCCAAATGTAGAGCAGGTTGGTCGCGTTGAAGATTTCCATGCGCTAGGCCTCCTCTACGTTGTCGAGCCCCAGCTCGGCCAGGCTCACGCCACGCGGACGCTCCTTGGAGCGGCGCTCGAGCCACTGCACCAGCATGGCGAGCGGAAAGCAGATGATGAAGTACATAAGGCAGCAGACGATGTATCCCTGCAGGTAACCGTACAGACTCACAAAGTTGTCGGAGCGGTACATAAGGTCGCCGCCGGCCACGAGTGCGAGCACCGACGTGTTCTTGACCAGGTTGAGCGCCTGGTTGCACAGCGGCGGCAGGATGATCTTGAACGTCTGGGGCAGCACGATGTACCAGTAGGCCTGCGCACGGGTGAAGCCCTGGCTCTGCGCCGCCTCCATCTGACCACGCGGAACGGCCTCGATACCGGTGCGGATGACCTCCGAGATGTAGGCCGCGTGATACAGGCCCACGCCCAAGAAGCCCAGCACGAACGGCGCGATGCGCACCGGCTGGCCGGCACCGGTTATGGCCTGCAAAAACTGCGGACCGGCCATGTACATAAAGAGCACCTGCACGGGCAACGGGGTGTTCTGGTAAAACTCCACGTACACGCGGCTTATGGCGCGCAGCACGCGCGAACGGGTGGTAGAGAACACGCCCAGCAACGTGCCCAGCACCAGCGACAGCAGCAGACCGGCAACGACCACCTGCAGCGTCACGCCAAAGCCCTCCCAGAAGGGTCCCATGTTTTGAAATGTCGTCGACCAACGGTCGGCGTCAAATAATCCTTCGAGCATTTGATTCCTTCCTTGGACGATGCGCCTATACAAGACCCCAGGTCTTGACCTCTTGGTCGAGCCAGCCGTCGGCCAAGCGATCGCAAATCACCTGATCGACCACGGCCGAAAGGTCGCAGCCCTTCTTGGTCGCCACGCCGTAGCCCTGCTCGCCAAACTTGACCTCGGGCTGCAGCAGCTCAACGGTCTCGTTCATGTAGCCGGCCAGCGTGGAGCGGTCCATGGCAAAGACGTCGATATTGCCGGCGTCGAGCGAACTCTTGATGATGGGGTAGCCGCTAAAGGCCCTGAACTCGGGCTTACAGCTAAAGCCGTTGTCCTTGATCATCTGCTCGATCAGGCCCTGCGTGGTGGCACCCTGGCTCACGCCGATGACCTTGCCGTCCAGGTCCTCAATCGAGGTAAAGCCCGAACGCTTCTTGACCATGAGTCCCACGTAGTCGGTGCGGTACGGCGTCGAGAAATCCCAGCTCTTCTTGCGCTCGTCGGTAATGGTGTAGGTCGCCGCGACCACGTCAAGCTGGCCGTTATCGATCAGCGGGCCACGCGTCTTGGGCGTTACATCGGTAAACTCGACAAGCTCCCGGGCACGGGCCTCCTTGTAGCTCACGCCAAAGACGGCAGCGGCGATCTGGTAGCACAAATCGACTTCCATGCCCTCAAAGCGGCCCTTGGCGGTGTCGTAATAGCCATAGCCGGGAACGTCCTTCTTAACGCCGGCATTCAGATGGCCACGCGACTTAATGGCCGCAAGCTTGGACCCCTTTTCGGAGCCCTCGCCGCTGGTAGAGTTGCCGCAACCGGTAAGCGCGGCCCCCGTCAGCGCAAGCATGCCGGCGCCAGCCAGCTGCAAAAAGTGACGGCGCGACACGGCCGCCCTCGTCATATCCGTCATGTCCATCACCGCGCCTAGTGCAGAATCTTGGACAGGAACTCGCGGCAGCGCGGGTTCTCGGGGTTATCGAAGAAGTGCTCGGGCGTGCCCTCCTCCAGAATGCGGCCGTCCTCCATAAAGATGACGCGGTCGGCCACCTGGCGCGCAAAGCCCATCTCATGCGTCACGCAGATCATGGTGATGTCCTCCTGCGCGAGCTCGATCATAACGTCCAGAACCTCCTGGACCATCTCGGGGTCGAGCGCCGAGGTCGGCTCGTCAAACAGGATGATGGGCTGCTTGGTGCACAGGGCACGGGCGATGGCGATACGCTGCTGCTGACCGCCCGAGAGGTTCTGCGGATACTCGCCGGCCTTATGCGCCATGCCAACGCGCTTGAGCGCGGCGATGGCGATCTCGGTCGCCTCCTCCTTGCTCTTCTTTTGTAGCTTGATGGGCGCGAGCGTCAGGTTGCCCAGCACCGTCATGTTGGGATACAGGTTGAACTGCTGAAACACCATGGAGCTATACTTGCGGGCCATCTCCAGGTGATTCTTTTTGGTGAGCGGCGTACCGTCGATGATGACCTCGCCCGACGTGGGTTCCTCCAGATAATCGACGCAACGGATGAGCGTCGACTTACCCGAGCCGGAAGGCCCGATCATTACGAGCTTCTCGCCGCGCTTGACGGTGAGGTTGATATCTTTGAGCACATGCAGGTCGCCAAAGTACTTGTTGAGATGCTTGATCTCGATCATGTCTGCCATGAATGTCCCTTCCCTGCGTTTACACGAGTTGAACTATTGTACGGAAAGAACCACGTTCCCGCAGCCCACACTACATTCCCGTAAAGAACCCGCAACCTTCCGCCCACTCATTGGGGACAGACTTAAATGAGTACCGAAAATAATACAACCGCCCTTGTTGAGCATAAGTCAGCGAAAACCCGTACACGCGAGCAAGGTGACGTGAAATGAAAGGGCGCAGACCTTATGGTCGCGCCCTTGAAATTGAACGTCAGATTGCCGTGTGTACGGGTTTGCAGCGTCGAGCCGTTATGCGGTTTGGTAAAACCGCATAACAAATTACGCGAGCTTTGCTCCGACGATCTTGGCCGCGGCAGGCTTGTCGAAGTTGCCGCCGGTGGCCTTGCCGAGTGCTCCCATGACCTGGCCCATCTGCTTCTTGGACGTGGCGCCCAGCTCGGCGATGACCTGCTCGATCAGAGCCTCGAGCTCCTCGCCCGAAACCTGCGCGGGCAGCAGGCTCTCCAGAATCTTGACCTGCTCGGTCAGGTTGTCGGTACGCTCCTGGTCGGTGCCGGCCTTGATGGACATCTCCAGCGTCTCGCTCGTCTGCTTGATCAGACGCTTGATCATGCTGTTGACGTCTTCCTCGGTCACATCGCGGCGCTCGTTGACCTCGATGTTCTTCACCTCGGCCTTAACCTGGCGAATGATGGACAGGCGAACCTTGTCCTTGGCCTTCATGGCGGCGATCATTTCCTGCTGCAGCTCTTCGTTGGTCATCTGCAAATCCTCCTCAATAGTGCGGGCGACACTCGCGCGAGCACCGCCCCATGATTACTCAGTCGTCGACGAATTGTCGGTCGAGCTCTTGGTGACACCCTTCAGGCTCACGTTGTAGGGTACGTCCTTGGGCATGGGGTTGACGGTGATGTCGGCGTCCTTCTTGTACTGCTCAAGCCACTCGCTATATGCAGTGCTGGCCGCCTGCGTCTTCACCACGTTGGAGACGTACTTCTTGATGGCCTTGGGTACCTGCTTGATATCATCGACCTGGCTATCGACATGGAAGTAGTCGGTGCACTTGATGATGTGGTAACCATAGGTCGACTCGATGACTTCGCTCACGTCGCCCTTGTTGAGCCCCTCGAGCGCCGTCTGGTAGCTGTCGACAAAGGTGGTGAGCTTATCCCAGCCCACATCGCCCTTCTTCTCCTTGGAACCGGTGTCCTCGGAGTACTGTTCAACGGCGTCCTCAAAGCTCAGCTCACCGGAGTTGATCTTGTCCAGGCACTCCTGTGCCTTGGCCTTGGCGGCGGCCTTGTCCTCGTCGGAAGCGTCGGAATCAACCTTGATCAGGATGTTCGACGAGCGACGGGCGTCGTTGTAGCTGGACAGGTTTTCGTTGATGTAATCGACAATCTCGCTGTCCTTGGGCTTGCTGGTGGGTGCCACGGCATCCTTGAGCTTCTGCTGCGCCAGGCTCTCCTTGAGCGAATCCTTGTAGGTGTCCTCGGTGTAGCCGTAGGTCTTGAGGGTCTTCTTAAAGGCCTTGGCACCGCCCGCGCTCTTGCACGCGTCCTTCCAAGCCTTCTCGACTTCCTCGTCCGACACCGTCACGCCGTTCTCCTTCTGTGCCTGTTGAAGCAGAATCTGCTGCGTGTAGGAGTCGATGAGTTGCTTGCGATACTTCTTGGGCGTGAGGTCGTTGTCGACCAGATACTGCGCCCAGTCCTTGTCCTTGGTGTAGCCGTAGGACGTGCGCATGCTCATGATCTGCTTGGTCACGGTGTCCTCGGTGAGGTTGGTGCCGTTGATAGTAGCAGCAACACCGCCGGTCAGCTTGTAGCCCGAGGTGTCCTCGGCCTGCGACATAAGGCCGGAGCACGCCATCGCCGAGACGGAAAGCAGCATCGCCAGCACGCCGATGACCACCAGAACGATCTTGACAGTCTTGGACACGCGGGTCTTGCGCTGCTTCTTGCGAGAGCTGGAGGCGGCGCGAGCCTGCTGCTCGGGCGTCGGCTCGGGTGCGGAGTTCTTTTTCTTATTTGCCATAGTTGGCCTTTCGCATAACGAATCGAACAAACGCCATTGTGTCACAACGCAGCCCCCGCGGCACGCTTGGTGCATTGGGGACAGGTTAATCTGCACCATTTTGGTGCAAAGGGGACAGCTCTGGCAGCCGGCACCTTAGAAGTGACGGCGGATAGCGTCGACCATGCCCTGCGGCGTGGTCTGGCCGAGCACGTCGGATGCGGCATCGGCGTCCATAAAGATGTTCATGAGAGCCTGCAGGGCCTCGACCTGGCCGCCCGGCTCGGCGATGCCCAGATTGATGACGATCTGCGCCGGCACCGGAGCGCCCATGCCAGCCATAGCGTTAAATGTCACGGGCGCGGCGGGCTTCACCACCGCGATATAGGGCTTGGCCACAAACCCCGGATCGGTATGCGGAATGGCAATGTTTGCCGCCGGCATGGCAAGACCCGTGGGATAGGCATCCTCGCGCGTGCGAACGGCGTCGAGCCAACCGTCGGCAATGTAGCCGCGCGGAGCAAGCTCACTCTCGAGCTGCGCAAACACCTCACCCGGCGTCGCACACTCCCAATCAAAAAACACCAGCTCAGGCGTAAACAGCGCTTCGTTATCCGCCATGCGCTCACCTCTCTCACCTAGTCACCCGCGACGTTCTTAAACGACTAGTCATTCAAGAACGTCGCGGGTGACTACCCAAAACAAAAGGTGGCCACGCGCGCCTTGGCGCCAATGACCACCCTGACCACTCAACTAAATTGTACTGTGCGCCGCTAGCCGCGGGGCGCATCAATTGCGACCTTGCCGCTCTCCAGCACGTGGACGCGGCCGTCGGCGAGCATCTGCACGACCTCGGGATACAGCACGTGCTCAATCGCGTGGATGTGCTCCTCGAGCGTGTCGACATCCCAGCCCTCCTCGACAGCCAGCGCACGCTGGGCGATGATGGGACCGTTGTCGTAGACCTCGTTGGCAAAATGCACGGTCACGCCAGTTACCTTGACGCCGCGCGCAAAGGCATCGTCAATCGCATGCGCACCGGTAAAGCTCGGCAGCAGCGCCGGATGCAAGTTGACCACGCGGTTGGGAAACGCCGCCAACAGAGGCGTGTGCACCATGCGCATGTAGCCGGCCATGACCACATACTCGCAGCCGCGCTCGAGCAGCTCGTGCGCGATGATCTCGTCGGCGGCAATAGGGTCGGCATAGACATCCTTGGACAGCGTGAGCGTCTGGATGCCCGCGCGCTCAGCGCGCTGCAAACCCTTAGCCGAAGGACGGCTCGACACCACAAGCTCAATAGAAGCGTTGAGCTTGCCGGCGGCAATCAGATCGATCAGCGCTTGCAGGTTGGTGCCCGAACCGCTGATGAGCACACCGATCTTGAGCGGCTCAGCCGTATCGGTGCCAGTCGGACGGGTATAGGGCACAAAGTCCAGGCCCTCGGCAGCAGCCATCTGCTCGTTAGCGCTCATCGGAGTACACGACCTTACCGGAGCCCTCGACGCACTCGCCCACGCGGAACGGCTTCTCGCCCAGCGCGACCAGGGCCTCGGTAACCGCGGCCTCGTCCTCGGGGGCGACGATCAGGCACAGGCCAACGCCCATGTTGAAGGTCTTGCATGCCTCGTTGGGCGCGAGCTCGGCCTGGCGCGACACGTAGGTGATGACGGGCGGAACGTCCCAACCCATCTCGGCGCCGTTGCGGGTGACCACGGCGTCGACGTCGTCGGCGAGTGCACGGTTGAGGTTCTCGGTAATACCACCGCCAGTAATGTGGGCGATAGCGTGCACGTTGGCGCCGCCGCGCAGCAGCTCCAGGATCGGCTTGACGTAGATGCGCGTGGGGGCCAGCAGGGCGTCTGCCAGCGATGCACCGCCGAGCTCCTCGAGCGGACGGCTCAGCTCCTCGGCCTTAGCGGCGGCCTCGGGCGTGCCCGGTTTGATGCCGTCGACGCCAATGACCTTACGCACGAGCGAGTAGCCGTTGGAGTGCACGCCGGTGGAAGGCAGGCCCAGGATCACATCGCCCGGGCGGACGTTTGCGGGGTCGAGCATCTTGGGACGGTCGACGACGCCCACGGTAAATCCGGCAAGGTCGTAGTCGGCAGGAGCCATGACGCCCGGGTGCTCGGCCATCTCACCGCCCACGAGCGCGCAGCCCGCGAGCTTGCAGCCGTCGGCCACACCCTTGATAATCTTTGCCATGTGCTCGGCCTCGATGTGACCGATGGCAACGTAGTCCAGGAAGAACAGCGGCTCGGCGCCCGAAGCCAGAATATCGTTGACGCACATAGCGACCAGGTCCTGGCCAACCGTCTCGTGACGGTCCATGATCTGGGCGAGCACGAGCTTGGTGCCCACGCCGTCGGTACCGCTAATCAGGATCGGGTCTTCCATATCCTTGAGCGCGGCGGCCGAGAACAGGCCGCCAAAGCCGCCGATGCCACCGATAACCTCGGAACGGTTAGTGTCCTTGACCATCTGCTTAATCGCGTCGACGGCGCGACCGCCCTCGGCGGTGTCGACGCCGGCGTCCTCGTACGTCACATGCTTGCTGTCGCTCATCTGAGCCTTCCTCTCCCACTACCGTGGCGCCGCACGGGCGCCAAACGGTGCTCATAGTTGCGTTCATTTCGGCGCGCGCCATAACAGCACGCGCCGTCATATCAACAAAACAGCAGGTAAAACCTACCAAAATAAACCTGTCCCCATATGGCAGGTTTTATGCCTCGCCGTGCTCCTCTTCCCAGCTGCGGTCGTCGTATTTCTCGATCACGGCGTCGTCGTCAAAGTGCAGCGGCTTGTCCAGGTTGCGGGGCTTAAAGCCCTCCATAAACTTGTCGCGGCCAAAGCTCTCGGGAATCGCCACGGGGTAGCGGCCGGTAAAGCACGCATCGCAGTAACCGCCCTTGGGCATGACCTTAAGCAGGCCCTCGACCGAAAGGAAGGCCAGCGAATCGGCGCCGATATACTCGCAAATCTCGTCGACCGTCTTGTTGGCGCTGATAAGCTGCGACTGCACGTCGGTATCGATACCGTAGAAGCACGGCCAGATGACCTCGGGCGAGTTGATGCGGATATGAATCTCCTTGGCGCCGGCGTTGCGCAGCATCTTGACGAGCTGCACCATGGTGGTGCCGCGCACGATGGAGTCGTCGATGACGACCAGGCGCTTGCCCTCGATGTTGTCGCGCAGCGGGTTGAGCTTCATGCGCACGCCCATGGCGCGCAACTCCTGCGTAGGCTCGATAAACGTACGGCCCACGTAGCGGTTCTTGATAAGGCCCTCGCCAAAGGGAATACCGCTCTCGTGCGAATACCCCTCCGCAGGCGGCAGGCCGGAGTCGGGCACGCCGATGACCAGGTCGGCCTCGACAGGCTCCTCATGTGCCAGCTGACGACCCATGTCGTAACGGCAGGCATAGACGCTCTTGCCGTTCATGATGGAGTCGGGGCGGGCAAAGTAGACCTGCTCAAAGATGCAGTTGGCGGGCTCTTCGGCTGCAGGCACGCCCTGCTCGGATACCAGGCCCTCGGCGCTGATGCGCAAGATCTCGCCGGGACGGACGTCACGGACGTACTCGGCACCCACGATGTCGAGTGCGCAGGTCTCGGAAGCAACGACCCAGCCGCCGGCGCGCGTGACACGGACGGCGGAGTCGACCGTCGCGGCGCCGTCCTGCGACGGCAGCTGCGAAACGGCTGCGGCATCGGCCTGGTCCAGACCCTCGTCCACCAGCTTGCCCAGCACGAGCGGGCGAATGCCGTGTGGATCGCGGAATGCGTAGAGCGCCTGCTCGTTGATGAGCGTCATGGCGTAGCCGCCGCGCACGAGCTCCATGGTCTTGCGAATACCCTCGCGCAGGTGGCCCGTACGCTGGGTAAAGTAGCCGATAAGCTTGGTCGCGACCTCGGAATCCGAATTGGAGAGGAACGGCACGCCCAGCTCGATCAGCTGACGGCGCAGCTCGTCGGTGTTGACGAGGGTGCCGTTGTGCGCGAGCGCGATAATGACGCTATTGATGGTAGAGAGGTGCGGCTGAGAGGCTTCCCAGCTCTTGGCGCCGGCAGTGCCGTAGCGCACATGACCCACGGCCAGCTGGCCGGAGAGCGTCGACAGGTCGGCGTTGGAGAACACGCGGTCGAGCAGGCCCAGATCTTTGCGGACCATAACCGTGCCGCCGTCACCCACGGCGATTCCAGCCGCTTCCTGGCCACGGTGCTGCAGCGCACGCAGGCCAAAGTACGTCAGTCGAGCCACGTCGCGATCGGGCGCCCATACGCCGAAAATGCCACATTCCTCATGCAGCTGGTCGGAGTCCGGATCATACGTCGACATGGTGTTCACCTGTCCCGCGGCACGCTCGGCCGCGCGGATGGTTTCTTGAGACATGGTATCCCCTCAGAGCCTCGTATTTTTGGCGTTACCCGCCTTATTATACGCACGGCGCGACGTGCTCCCCAGCGCATGAGCAGCGCTTTTTAAAAGCCCACCGAGCTAATAATCAGTTTTGTTGCCAAACATTTTATCGGTCTGTCCAGTGTAAGTGCCCGCGCCCCCAGATGGCCGCCGCGTCCGCCGTTGGGGATTACAAAGTTGCAATTGGGACGTTCGCCCTGTCTTTTGGCAGGTCGGCGGCGTATCCTTATAACCTACAACAAAGCGAGAAAGGTTCTGTATGGATCGAAACGAACTCGACCCCAGCGTCCCCAGCGCCACAGAGGTCAAGAAGATTCCCCTCATCATTAAGGTGTACGCCGTCCTGTGCATCCTTTCCGGCGTGGGCACGCTCCCGTCGGTCGCTGCCTTTATGTGGCAGGTCATCACGGCACTTGTTAACGGCAACGCCACCGAAAAGCTCGGCGACAACACGCTCGTCGCAGTCGGCCTTATCGTCGCCGGCATCATGCTCTCTGCGGCAAGTGCCGTCATCTTAATGATCTTTGGCCTGGACCTTATCAAAAACCAGCGCCGCAACGCCGCCCGCCTGTCCTACATCCTTATTGCATTCACCGTCGTCGAGCTTTTGGTCGACGTGATGCTCCAGGGCATCGGGCCCTTCCTGCTGCGTCCCGCGATCCAGCTCGGCATCCTTGTTGCACTTTCGGCAACCGTCGACCCCACGCTGCGTCAGGAGCGCGAACTGCAGCGCCGCCTGCAGGAGATGCTCGACCGCGACGCCGCCGCCGAGGGCATGCTCGGCCGCGATGAAACCGGCGAGGGCTACATCAAGCTCAACTACTTCAACCTGTTCTGGGTGTTCTTTGTCTGCTGCATACTCGGCCTGATCGCCGAGGACATCTGGCACATGACGGTCGACGACCCGGGCGTCTATCAGAACCGCGCCGGCATGCTGTTTGGCCCCTTCAGCCCCATCTACGGATTTGGCGCCGTGCTCATGACCATGGTGCTTAACCGCTTCTACAAAAAGAACCCCATCATCATTTTCCTGGTGAGCGCCCTGCTCGGCGCCAGCTTTGAGGTGTTCGTGGGCTGGTTTATGCAGACCGCGTTTGGCGTGGTCTCGTGGAGCTACTCGCACATAACGCTGTTCGGTTTGCCCGATCCGCTCGTGGTCCTCACGGGCGGACGCACCTGCACGGGCTTCGCCTGCCTGTGGGGCCTGGGCGGCCTCATCTGGATCAAGCTGCTGCTGCCGAGGCTGCTTAAGCTTATCAACAAGATCCCCTGGAAGAGCCGCTACTCGGCCACCGTCATCTTTACCGTTATCATGCTGGTCGACGGCGTCATGACGCTGCAGTCGCTCGACTACTGGTACCAGCGCGTTAACGACACGGAGCCGGACATTCCCGTCGCACAGTTCTACGGAGAGCACTTCGATAACGAGTACATGGAAAACCGCTTCCAGAGCATGACCATGAGCCCCAAGGATGCGACGCGCGTGTAGCGCCCACCGCGCCCAAAACGCAAAATGCCCGCCGGTATCACACGTACCGGTGGGCATTTTTATAAACGATCCTTCTATCGACGCAAGCCTCTACGCCTCGCGCTCGACCTCACTCACGCATTCGTTCTTAATGGTGCCAACGAGCGCCTGCAGCGCATCGACCACGTGCGGGCGAATGTCCCCGCCGATGAGCACGAGCATGATGTCGTCACCTACGGCAAGCTCGCCGCTTGCCAGCCACACACGCACATAGCCGATACCCGGCATCGCACGCGTCGCCTCGATAGCAGCCTGCACCTTCTGAGCATCGAAGCCAAACACCATGCCGCCCACCTTATGCCCAGGCGCCACGCCATCGGCCTCGACTCCGCGCACCTCAGCCTTGGGCGTCGCGCGCACCACACCGTTATGCGTCAGATACATCCCACAGCCTGCCGCCGAAGCATCGGCCTTGGCCTCGCGCAGCCAAGCATCAATCGAAGGCATCAATTTGCCACTCTCGAGCATCATTTCTCCCTTACCGTCGTCGAGTAGCCAATTTGGGACGGGGCCTTTTTAGCTACTCTCGAACAACTTATTCCTCGACCGGCGTGAGCACCATGACGGCGCGTGTGTTGCTCAGCGACAGCGAACGACAGGTCACAAGCGTTACAACCTTAGTTGCCGAAGCGGCACGATCGGTGGCATCACTCGCCACGGCAGAAGCGCCGTCGAGCATCTCGGACAGGTAGTTCTTGAGTCCGTCGTCGCCCTCAAAATTGGTCGTGCGCGCCTTGGCATACGTGTCCTCGACCACCTTGGTCGCCAGCGGACGCAACTTATACGTCGCATCGCGCGTGATGTAGTACACATATTCAATGCTATCGAACGTTGCCTGGTCAGTCGTATCCGAAATCACGTTGAACATCGACCCATCGTTCATATGGTGGCCGTAGATCGTGGTCTGCTGGTCGACCATTCCCGGCGCGGTGTCATCGCTATCCAAGAAGATGGCACCCGAGGCGTTAGACGTGCCATCGAACAGCGTGTTGAGGTATTTGGAGTTGTTGTTGGTCTGCACCACGGGATAGTTGATGTTGGTTCCCGGCACGTAAATCCAACCCACAATCTCGGGGTTCGTCTGAGCAAGCGCATCAAAGTCGATAATCGGCACGCCGCTGGCGTCCTTATCGCTTACATATTGCTTCTCGATTTTCTGATACGAATCGCTCGCCTGCTTATAGCCAATCTGGGCATTAATAAAAATAGCGGCGGCGGCGACAATCAGACCGATACCGATGATGATGAGCAGAATGGGAATAATGGAGTGGCGCTTTTTGCGCGGCGGCTCGGTGCGATCCGACGGCGCGGCATGCGATGAAGACCGGGGCGGCTTCTTAGCGGAGCTATAAGACGAAGGACGATATGCGGCCGGCGCGTCCTGTCGACGATGCGTCGCCGGTGTCACGGGGCGCGGCGCGCGCGGCTGCTGAGGAGAGGATGTCCGACCCTGCTGTGCCGCACGGGCAGCACCCGGCTTCGACGGATCGGGAATCTGAGAAGCCTTGAATCGTTTTCCCTGATAATCGGACATGGCTCTCCTTATACTGCGGTGAAACGGCGGAACGCTTAGGCGTCAGCCATCTCCTGCTTCATCTTCTCGATAACCTTGCGGTACTCGGGGTCGCAAGCACCCAGAATCTGTGTGGCATAGATGGCGGCGTTCTTGGCACCGTTGATGGCAACGCAGGCCACGGGCACGCCCGAAGGCATCTGCACCATCGACAGCAGCGAATCCATACCGCCCAGGTCACTCGTCTTCATAGGCACGCCGATAACCGGCAGCGGCGTAAAGGCAGCCACGACACCACCCAAGTGAGCGGCCTTGCCGGCGGCGGCGATAATCACTTTGATACCGCGATCGGCGGCAGTCGAAGCCCAGTCGTGGACCTTCGCCGGCGTGCGGTGCGCGCTCGCAATGACGAGCTCATAGGGCACACCCAGTGCCTCGAGCTCGGCGGTGCAGACTTCCATAACGCCCAGATCGGACTTGGAACCCATGATGATCCCGACAACCGGCTTCTGATCTGCCATAAACATAGACCTCCTGTTGAGAGCGGTGACGCAGCGAATCCGCGACCCTTAACTGCAAATAATTCAAGTATAGCCACCGATGCCGATGTGTTCGGTGAGAGACGGAATGCTTTGCGAGATTAAGGCCGAAGGGTCGGAGCTTTCCGCCTACATTCAAAAAGCATGCCCACCGTCCTTGGGTGGGACGGCGGGCACGCTTGCTTAGCTGTTGCTGGGGCTACTTGGCCTTGCTGCGACGATGGAAGAAAGCGCCGATCGCGGCGATGATGGCGCCGAGACCACCGACGGTCACGACGGTCGCCGCCGTCTGGTCGCCGGTATTGGGGATCGCCGAACCGTTCTTCTTGCTGCCCTGGGCCTTGTCGCCTGCGGGCTTGCCCGCCTGGTTGCCGCCGTTCGAGCCATTGCCGGAACCCTGGTTGCCCGAGCCGCCCTGGTTGCCGGAGTCGGCATCCCTGAGGCTCTCAATGGCCAGCTTGAGCTGGTCATAGGCCGCCTGGAGCTGGGTGTCGGAAGCATTCTCATCACCCAAGATGTCCTCGGCGTAGGTAATGGCATCCGTCAGGGTCTTGACAGACTCGTCCGTCTTGCCCCTGGTGTCAGTCTCCTTCGCCTGCTTGACCAGGGCCTTGAGCTGCTTCTTAGTCGGATTCTCGACCGGGACCACCGGGGTCTTCTCGAGCGCGCCGCGGGCGCTCTCGAGCGCCCTGAGCGCCTGGTCGACCTCGTCCTGCGTGGCGTCCTCATCGCTCAAGATGGCGCGGGCGCTCGCCAGGGCGTTCTCGAGCGCCGTCCAGGAGGCCTCGGTGTAGTCACCGGCCTTGAGGTCGCCGGCAGCAACCTCGGCATCAACCTTTTCGATCGCGGTAGCGAGATCATCCTTCGCCACCGGATCGGGGACGGCCGTACCGTAGAACTTGAGCTCCGCCATGCTGCAGTAGGCATCAACGTCGCCACCGCCGGCGTGAATCACCTTGACGGTCACGTAGCGACCGCGCGCGGCGCCAAAGCTCATCTGCTTCCAGTCGCCACGGTCGGTGAGCACGCGGCCGTCGTTGTCGAAGGCGAACGTACCCATCGACGCGGCGGTGCCCATCTCATAACCGTCGGCAGCGTCGGAGACCAGTATCTCGGCCTCGAAGATATCGCCGTTAGTGCCGCCGTCCTGGCGCGGCAGGAATGTAACGTCGGTGAGATCGTAGTCGCGGCCCAGGTCGACACTCAGATACTGGGGCATACCGGTCCCATGGGCCCAGTCGCTGTGCCAAAGCGTCCGCTCGTCGCCGTCGAGAGCGTTGACGGCGTTGCTGCCCTCGTAGTCGGCCTCACTCGAGAAGTCGGCCACCTTGACGTTCTTGCGGTTCTCGGGCGTGTTGATGAGGATCTTCTCATCGACAGGGCGCATCTTGAGGCCGTCGATTGCCTTCTCGATCTTGGCAGTGGCGTCTGCGACATCCTTCTTGCTATAGCTGCCCTGGCCGCTGTCGAGGAGCTTCCGAGCCGCCTCGACCGCAGTGGTGAGAGCTGCATAGGAATCCTTGGTGTAGACGGACTCGCTGTAGCCCGCGGCCTTGGAAAGCGCTGCCACGAGCGCAGAGGTATCGACACCAGCCTTGACCTCGACCTCATAGGATGCGGTCTTGGAGGGGTCGAGTACCGACGCCACCGTGATCTTTGCCTTGCCGGCCTTGTTGGCACGCAGGTAGTAGCTCACGCTATCGCCAGCCTGAACAGCGGAGACGCTTACCACAGAGGGGTCGGAGCTCTCGACCGTCACATAGGGGTAGCCAGCGCTCTCAGGCGTAGCCTTGGCGTCGACGGGCGTAATGTCGCCTTCAAAGAACTCGGTCTGGTTCTTGCCTAGCTCGACACCCTCGATGGCCTCGACACCCTGCGTGTAGTTGAAGTTGACCTCACGCAGTGTGAGCATCTGGTCACCCGATGCCTCAAGCGGCGTGACCTCGACCTTGGTCGCCTTCTTGCCCTTGTTCTCGGCAGAGAGGTCAAAGGCGTAGCGAGCCAGGAAGGAATCGTACTCCCCGCCCGCGAACTCTTGGATCGAGCCATCCTCGAACGTCACGACGGCCTTGATCTTCTGTACGGTTCCGTTGCCGCCGTTGCGGTTAACGACCTCGACGCTATCGAGTTTCGACGGCGTCTTAAATGCGAATGTCATCGTGGTGGGAAGCTTCACGTAACTCGGTAGCTTACCCTCGCTGTCCCAGTTGCCACTCCAGTTCCACAGGAACTCAAAGCCGTTGTCGCCCTCGTTATTATCGAACAGCGCGTTATAGCTCTTCTGCTGGATAAGTTTCTCGACGTTGGTCCCGTCGTCGGTCGTGAGCTCATCGTTGGTCATCGTGATGTTGAAGGCATCCTGGGCGTACTCGGCGACCGTTGGCTGAGGAACGTCCGGCATCGTCACCGTGCCGTCGCTCGCAAACTCAAGTGCGTCGCATGCCGGGCCGATAAGCCAAGATGTCGAGGGCAGTTCGACCTTTCCGGCGGTCTTGGCCTTGAGCTTGAAACTCGCCACCGCGCCAGTACCGTTGTAGAGCTTGCCATCGCCGCGGTTGGCAAAGGCGAGATTGATAGTCTGCGTTCCGTCCACGAACTGGACCTTCTCGCGAGACAGGTTCTCCATGCCGGCAGTCGAGCCGTCCTGCGCGATGCTCTCGGACACAAACTCGAACTGGTCGCTCTTGAAGTTGACGAGGGCGCCCAGGGCGTTGACGTTCTTGGCGTCGGCCGCATAGACATCAACGGTGATCTCATCACCGGCCTCGACCTCGGTCTTGCTCGGAATCACCGCGAGCGAACCTGCGACCTTGCCCTTTTGTTTAGTGCCGCCGTCAAGACCCGCCATGGTGAACGAGTAATCGTAGACGTCGTAAACGCCGTTATCGTTGAGGTCGGCGAAGTGGTCGCGGATCTGCGAACCGAACGTCGGGGTATCGGGCTCGCGATTCTCGAGGCCCAGATAGTTCTTCATGTTGGAGTAGTCTCCGTCGGAGATCGTGGCCTTGTTGAGGTTGGAGCCCACGGCGAAGCCATCCGTGCCGTCGGTCTTGTAGATGGCAATCTCGGACGCGGAGAAGAAATTGCCGACCGAGGCGAGCGGTGTCATGCGCACGTAACGGGCGGCCACGGTGCCGTCAAACGCTACCGTCTTACAATCAGCGGAACGTGCCCAATCGACCTCCTGGCTCGTCCAGTGGACGCCATCGAGACTCGTCTCAACACGCATCTTGGTCACGGTGCCGTTGCCGGCGTCATCGCGCGGATAGTACTCGAGCTTATCGAGCTTGTAAGCGCGTCCATAGTCAACGGTAAGCGCCTTGCCCAGATCGTTGCCACCGGAGTGGAAACCGCCGTCGCCCGACTGGAACTCATGGTCGAAGGCGAGCTCGGCCTTATGGCTGCCGTAAAGTGAGCCCTCCCAGGTGATTTCCTCGGCGTCGGGGACGTTCCGCCACGGATCGAGTGCGGAGTTCGCCTCGAGCACATCGCTCCAGGCGGAGTAACCTTCGGCGTTGCGCGAACGAATCTGGTAGGTGTGCTTGCTATTGTAGGCGAGGTCGGTGTGCGTGAACTCGGCCGCATCACCCACGGCAAACACAGTGCCGTCGACCTTAAGGTCGTAGGAGGTAGCACCATCGACCTTTCCCCAGGTGAGCTTGATGCTCGTTGGGGTCGTGGCGTCCTCGGGGGCAGCAAGGTTCGTGGGTGCGGAGAGGTTCTCGTTGAGGCGATCGGCTGTGAGCGTGGCGTCGGCGTTCACGAAACCGCCCAGCTCAAGCGTCTGCGCCGCTGCAGCAACATCGGTCTTCGCGAACTTGACGTAGACCTTGGGGTTCGTGGTGATCTTGGTGTTGTTGAAGCTCTCGCCCTGCTCGGCCTCGGTGCCGTCCGCATCGCTGCCGTAGTGGTTGAGGTTGGGGGTCTCGCTGTAGAAGTAGACCGCCTGGCCGGCCTCGGGGGTCGCGGCGTCAAAGGTCTCCTGCGAGTCGACCTCAACCACGTTGAGTGCGGATCCGCCGTTCTTGGCGACAACGCTCGTGGGCTTGGCGGACACATTGGCCACGAAGGTCGTGGTGCGGTTGGAGTCGTAGCCGTTGTAGCCGCCCTGCGAGGCCTCGGCGGTAAAGGTCGCGGTGCCGCCTGCGGCCTTGGAGCTGTAGACGGTGCTCACATGCTCACCGTAGGAGATATTGTCGATCGTGCCGTAGGAATCGTCCTCAGTCGTGTTGTTCTCGATGGAGGAGCCGTCGTCCTCGTACTGCGTAAAGGTGCCGTCGCCCTCGGTGGCGAAGAACTCGACGATACGCTGGCTGCGGTCGGTACCCTTGGTGTTGGTGTCGCTCACGGCCTCGGGGTTGTTGTTCTCGGCGTACATCGGCACGATAGCGTTGGCCTTCACAAACAGCGGCAGCTTCCAAAGCGGAGCCTCGTAGTTGTTGAGAACCTGGCCGCCGCGATACTGCTTACCCGAGAAGTAATCGATCCAGATGGTGGGATTCTCGTCGGTGCCGTAGTTGGGGAGGTAAATCCCATTGCGAATGTCGTTGCCGTTCTCGTCTGCCTGGGTATCCTGATACACCGGTGCCACTAGGAAGTTCTCACCGAACATATACTGGTACTGCGTCGAAGTGCTTGCGGCGTACTCGGAGTTGTCGGAAAGCAGCATGGCGCGGATCATGGGCAGGCCGGCATCGCCGTTACCCGTGTCGATGTTGGCCGCCGAGGCCGCGCTCGTGTAGATATAGGGCATGAGCTGCGCCTTGAGCTTGAGGTAGAAGCGCGAGATGCCTGTGTAGGGATCGCCATGCGTCATGGGCGATTTACGGTAGGTGCCCCAACCGTCCATGTCAAGCATAGAGGGCGTGAACGTCTTCCACTGGTAGTCACGCGCAGAGATGATGGGGTCGCCGCCAAAGATGCCATCCATGTCGGAGCCGATGTTGGGGTTGCCCGAAAGACTCTGACCGATATACGTGGGGATATGGAAGCGAATGTACTCCCAGTTACCGCCATACTGGTCGCCGGTCCAAATGCCACCAAAGCGCTGCGTGCCGGCCCAACCATCGAGCGTGATGATGTTGGGGCGCTTGTTAGCGCCGGTCGTCACCGTGTCATAAGCTGTCTTGATGCCATTAAGACCAAAGGAGTAGCCAGATCCAACCCAGGCAACGTCGGTCTTAAGGGTAGTGATGCCTCCCGTCTTGACCTCGGCGTCGAAGTCGCGAAGCAGATGCCACGGGGTCTCAGGGTTGCTGTCGGGCTCAAGGTTGGACTGGGTCCACAAGCCCGTGCTCACACCCTTGGAGTTGGCATACTCGGTGAACTTCTTAAGGTTGTCGACATTGGCACGCACAGCGTTAAGACGGTCGGCCGAGCTCGCTCCGTCGGAGTTGACGCCGCCGGTCTTGTAGTAACCGTTCTAGCCATAGCCGGCGCCGTAACCGTCGTTCGGCAGGAACCAGCCGAGCGGCATGTCGTTGTCCTCGTAGTCATCGATAACCTGACGAGCAGAGAACTGGCGGTCGAAATCGGTCGCTTTCATGTTCTCGGTATCAACCGTAGGGCCCTCACCGTTGAGCGTCTCGGCCGCAAGCGTGCCGTCGAGCTTGTAGCCCGTCGACATGCCAGACTCGTACTTAACGTCGCCCTTCTCGCTCGAGGACTTGCTGCCCTTGGTCTCCCGCTTCTTTTGACCCGAGGTCGTTGACCAGCCATCACGGTTATAGGCATTAAGATGACCAAGGTAGAACCCGTACTCGGGCAGCAGTACCGGGTTACCGGTCACCTTGTAGTAGTCCTGCAGCATCTCGGTTGCCACGTTCGAAGCGCCCTCGTTGGTCGCCACGAAGTAGTAGGCATCAAACTCATTCTCGCTGTGCAAAGTCGTGACCGTCGATGAGTCCGTGGAACCGAAGTCGTAGGAACCCTCTGCAAACGTGTTTCGGAGTACGCCGTAGCCGTCACTCGTCCAATAAAACGGGTTGGGCGAGGCAACGCCGCCATCGGTCCAGTTGTTCGTGTTGGAGATGGCGATGGTCTGGTTGGTGTGCAGGAAGCGTCCGTTCTGGGTGCCGCCGCCAAAGAAGTTCTCGGACTTCTCCTTGGCGAGCGTCTGGACGGTACCCTTCTTATCAAGGTCGAGGGACGCGGACTCGGAAACCACGACACGGTCGCCTGACTTGATACTCATCTTGCCAGTCGCCTTGTCCAGGATCACGGTCGCCTTTCCGCCGGTGATCTCGATAGTGTCGCCCTTGTCGGCAACCGTCGCACTCGGCTTGCTGTAGGTGTCCGAGGTATCGGGCTGAGCCTGGATCTTAGCCGTGTGGGACTTACTACGCGGCGTGGCGTACTCGGAAAACTCACCCTTGGGGTCGACGTTATAACGGAAAATACCGTCCTCGAGGAACGTAATACGGCCCTTGATGCCGTCAGCGAAATCGATGTCGACGACATTCGAGGCAGACTGGGACACGGTCGCCGAGTCGACGCCCTTGAGTGGCGTGGCAATCGCCTGCTGGGGATTGGCAAACACGAGCGTCGCTGCAGTGGCAACGAGGACCGCGCTTCCCTTCACCCACCGTTTCGTAAAAATGGAATTCCTGCGCATCTGGTCTCCTTTCTTCCGACATGCTGAGGTGCCGAGGACGCCCCCCCCCGGCAGCATGGGAAAACGTATCAAACGGAGATGTTCGGTACATTCCGCACAATGGGGGCCACCCGTTACCAAGGGGCCAACTGGTAGTAACCAGATAGCCACCTACTAGGTCATATTAACATATGGGAGCACTTGCGCACCCAAGTTCGGAATTCTCCCAGCGGCAGCAAAATAAGCGTCAACGGCAAGGTGGGCTTAATAAGCCATACCAATTGGTTCTTCAGTCAAATACCAATCTAGCAAAAATGTACTGTTTGTCTGGTATTACACAGACCATACCTTTCCCTCGGGAACTGGGCTTCGCGAAGTTTCCCGAGGGAAAGGCTCAGCCGCCATCCTGCAACCTACCGGGGATTGCCATGACGTACGTTGGCTGATTTGGTTTGGAATGAGATGTTGACGGTGGCTGATGGGCACAACTGTCCCGGGTGCATTTCAAGATGCACCTAAATGTCTGTCTTTATCCTTATAGATTGTCCAGGTAGTCGTCGGCATCATAGGTAAGGCTGTAAGCTTTATTCAGGATGCGCACGAGCTCCTGGGCATCGTGCTCGCCGAGCGCCGAGAGTTGTTTCGAGAGCGATGCCACACTCTCGGCATTTTTTTTCGCCGCGAAATCACGGCCTTCCTCGGTAATGCTCACCAGCACACGCCGACGATCGTTTGGATCAGTCCTGCGCTGAACGTAACCCTTACTCTCGAGTGAATCCAAGATATGCGACATGCGCGCACGGGAGAATTTCAGCTTCTTGGCAATCTCGGAGGGAATGACATCACCGTCAATACCCGATAGATACTGTAAAACCGGTGCCTCGCCCACACTGGCGCCGCCGGCAGCACTCAAGGATCCCTTGGCAAGGGAACGTGAGTACACAATCAGTTTTCGAGCGACGTCATCGTAATCCACTGGGGATATTGTCCTTTGCAACTCTAGAAGGGCCATAAAACCGTCATTTGCCGTACATTAGTTAACATTCGCAACAATTATTTATGATACCCCAACGCGGAAGTCTATTGCTCGTCCTTCTTGCGTCGCATAAGCTCCTCAGCGTCGATACCAGCGGCCTCGAGCATGCGCTCGACATTCTTTTTGGCGTTGGTCGTGCCGACCTTAAGCACGATCGAAAGCGGAGTGCCCACCACCAGGCACACGATGCCCACGGGGACACCCCAGCCGGGGCCGCCCTGCATACCCCACATCCCCATCAAAAAGCCAATCGCCACGAGCGAATAGCCCAGGCGCAGCCAAACATTGAGCCGCTGAATAGCATCGGTCTGCATCTTTGCCTCGCGAATCAAGTCGTCGCGCGAAAGGTCGTGTCCATGTTTCTCGTGCATATGGTCCTCCTCGTGCAAAGTGTGCATCATGCGCAAGTGCATCGTTTGTCGAATACGTCATCTTTCAAGAGCAATATAGCGGGTGTCGTGTAGGCGATGGAGGTCGCTGGCCATATTGCCCTTGAAGGGCGGCGCAAAATCAGAAGGCCGTGCGGTTGAGGCCGCACGGCCTTACAGGGGGCCAGGGGATGATGACTAGTAGCTCAGTGCCGGGTCGAAGAAGCCAATGAGAACGCCCACAAATGCGATCACAACGAGGATCAGCATCATAACGATGGGGTTGACCTTCTTCTTGGTCATCATGTACCAGCAGAAGATGATGAAGATCATCGGCAGCAGGTGCGGATAGATGCCATCGAGCGTGTCCTGGAACTTACCGCCACCGGGCAGCACCAGGTTGGGGCTGCAGGTGATGGAGACCCAGGTAGCACCGACTGCACCGATGACCATGGTACCGACCATCACGATGGAATCACGCAGAGCCTTGGCCTTGGGGCCGACGAGGGCCTCGACCGCCTTGCCGCCGAGCTCATAGCCCTGGTTGTAGGCAAAGCGCATGCCAAGGAACATGAGCAGGTTCCACACGACAATATAGAAGATGGCGCCGAGCGGGGAGCCGCCGGTCGAGAGACCGAGGGCAATACCGAGCAGGATCGGGATCAGGGTACCGACGATCAGCGAGTCGCCAAGGCCGGCGAGCGGGCCCATGAGGCCGGCGCGGATGCCGTTGATGGCGTCGTCGTCGATGGCCTCGCCGTTTGCGCGAGCCTCCTCGAGGCCGGCGGTGACGCCGACAATCATGGTGCCGATCTGCGGCTCGGTGTTGAAGAACGCGGAGTAGGTCTGGAGGGCCTGCTTCTGCTCCTCGGGCGTGTCGTAGAGCTCCTCGACAATCGGAAGCATGGCGCACAGGTAACCGAAGGTCTGCATGTGCTCCTGCGAGAAGCAGGTCAGGTTGCCATAGGACCAGTTACGGAACGACTTGGCAAGCGTTTTCTTAGAGAGCTTTTTCTTCTCTGCCATTAGATGTCCTCCTCTTCCTCATCATCTGAGCCCGAGGCGATAGCTGCCTTGGGAGCGTTTGCGAGGTCGATCTTGAGCGAAGCGATCTCATAGTTGATCAGGGCGAAGAAGCAGCCGATGCCGGCAGCGGCGATCAGGTTGCAGCCCATAACAGCGGACAGGGTGAAGCCGAAGAAGAACGTCAGGAAGTCCGTGGGCTTAGAGATGACCTGCTTGAGCAGGATGGCGATACCGACGGTAGGCAGCAGCGAGCCGACGGTAAACAGCGTCTTCATCGCGATGCCGTCCATGGGCATGTAGGTCTTCATGAGGTCGACCATGGCGGTGCCGCCCATGGTGATGATGAACGTCGGGAGGAACGAGCAGACGATGTGACCGATCCAAGGCAGAACGTTGTTGACCAGGTAGAGCTTGTGGAGATCGCCCTTCTCGAGCCACTTCCAGCCCATGCCCTGCCACACCAGGTTGATGGTGGCGGTGCCATAGAAGAGCACAGTGCCGAGCGTGCCGACGGCGGCACCGAGGGATGCGGCCATGCCGGCAGCCTCAGCGGAGGCGGGATCGATGCCCGAGTTCTTGATGGCGAGGATCGCCAGCGGGATGCCGATATAGGACACGGCGCGGACGTCGGCGGAGACGGTTCCGCCGGGGGTCACGAGAGCGATGTAGACAACCTGGATGGCAGCGCCGACGAGGATACCCGTCTGCATATCGCCCATGATGATGCCGACGATGAGGCCGGCGACCAGAGGACGACCCAGAGTGTAGTTGCCGATCGTCGTGCCGCCCATGCCAGGCAGTGATGCCAGGCAGGCGAACAGGCCGAACAGCGCGGCTTGGAATGCATTGATTGCCATGCTTTCCCCTTTCTTTATTCCTCAGCCCCTTTCACCAAGGGCTGTAGATACCAAAATGCGGCTGGCACCTAACTAGAAGCCAAACTGACCGCGGAACTTGGGCCACTCACCGATGGACTTCTCCTTGATAAGGGCGAACTCGACCGTGTAACCGGCGTTGGTGAGATCCTCGAGCGCCTGGGCCTCTTCCTGCGTGATCGACTGGTTGTTGCCAAGCTTGGTGGTGCCGGGACGATCGTTGCAGGGACCGACGATGATGCGGTCCATGCCGGGCTTAAAGCCAAAATCGACGAGAAGTTCCTTCATGTCGAGCGGGTTCTTGGTGATCAGGAAGTACTTGGTGTCGGACTTGAGAACCTTCTCGGAGACCTCCTTGAAGTGCTCCTTGGTCCACACGAACGTCTTCTTGCCCGAGGCACTCTTGTAGGCCTCCTTGAGCACGGGGTTGGACGCTGCAGCGTCGTTGACGGCGATAAGACCGTCGCAGGGATACTCGAGGGCCCAACGGGTAACGGTCTGTCCATGGATCATACGGTCATCAATACGGATGAACGAAATCATGCGTTCTCCCTTTCTTTATCACCGGGGGTCTTTCCTCTTAACCCCCGCTCCATCACGAAAATTTGGGCGGATGCGCTGCCTAGATGTCGTCGTCCTCGTCGTCGGCGTCATCGGTCGGGACAACGAGCTCGGACATACCGTTCTTGCCCTCCTGCAGCATCATCTGCTTGAAGGAATCCAGGTCCATGGTGGCAAGCCCCATCATGGCGGTCATAGCCATGGGCAGATTCATACCGCCGAAGGCAATGGTGTGGGCGAGCAAACCCTTCTCGGCCAGCGTGTTCATGGCATTGGTGAGCGGCGATCCGCCCAGGATGTCACCAAGCAGGACAACCTCGTCATCGGCGGTAACGGGAGCGAGCATCGCCTTGACGTTCTCGACATACTCGTCAGCGCCCATGCCGTCCACGAGACTCGTCGACAAGATGTTCGGGGCGTCATTGCCGAGCATCTTGAGGACACTGTGCAGTCCGGGAGCGAGCGTTCCGTGACTGACCATTACCAGATACCGCATGCGGTCTCCTCTCGACCTGCCGTGTGTCGCACGGCTTTGCTTTTTGCTGAGATTATTGTTGCGCCGGGGCATGTTCGGTACAAGAAAATAGTTGCGAACGGCAACTATTCATCGGTTAACGGTAGCAACTATTTTTGTGCCTAAATTATTTTTTCTTCTAATTATTTTTAAAATAGCAGGTAGATTGCCTGATAAATGTTTTATGTTCCTTATGCACCATACATACCAGCAAGAATCGGGCCTGGCATCTCCGGTTTGCCCCGCAGTGTCAGACCATGTCACGTACGCCCACGACATGGAGGTACCCCATGGATATGATCTCGTTTCTCGCCTCCGAACCCTTCGACCGCAGCGGTGATACGCCGCTCTATGTCCAGCTTAAACATCGAATCGCTCTGCTTATCGCCAGCCAGGCGTTCGACACCAAGACGCCGCTGCCACGCGAGCTCGAAATCTGTGAGCGGCTGGAGTTATCGCGCGCGACCGTGCGCCGTTGCTTCCAAGATCTCGTCATCGAGGGGCGCGTGGTGCGCAAGCGCGGCCAGGGCACGTTCATCAAGCCCCAAACTTCAGCACCCGGCATCGACCTGGCCCTGAATTTCAGCGCGCGGATGCGCGAAGCGGGACGGGTTCCGAGCTCGCAGATTCTCGCCTTTTCAAGCATACCGGCCGTCCGCGGCATCGCCTCCGGGCTCAAAGTGCCCGAAGGGACACCCGTCTGGGAGATTCGCCGCCTGCGTCTCGCCAACGACAAACCCATGGAGCTCAACTACGTCTATATCCCCGTGTCACTTTGCCCCGAGCTCACGCGCAAAGACGTGGATGGCTCGCTCTACGCCTATATCGCGGAAAAGACCGGCATCCTGCCCGCAAGCGTCGATGCCGTCTACGAGACGGTCAACCTCGACAAGCATGAGGCGCGCCTTTTGGGACAGAACACCGGCAAGGCGGCGATGCGCATCGTGCGTTCGACCTACGACAAGACGGGAACCCCGTTCGAGGTAGGCGTGCTCATCAGTTGCGACGGCCAGGCAAAACTGCACGTGCACATCGCCGCCGACAAAACAA
>CABPXT010000006.1:0-27356 GCA_902461405.1 uncultured Collinsella sp. | reverse complement strand
GTACATCTCGCCTGGGGTGACCCACCCCCTCTTCCCCCGCCATGACTGCAGTTTTGGCCGATAGGAGGGGCTTTGTACTTTAAGCGATTGAGCTGCGGCTTTGCCACGGGGCTGGCAGCGGCTTTGAGCGTTCGGTCTACTCCAGGAGCCAGTCGATCACGTTGCGCTTGCGAACTCCTTCGTAGTTCGCGTCCGCAAACAGCGTGTCGAGCGTAAGAAGCGTCTTGGGGTAGTTGTCTCGGACTTTCTTAAAGGGGGCCAACTCTCGATTGAGGGTGGTTTCGTCGAGCGTTGTGGCTGAAACCTGAAAATAGGCTGTCTCGTCTGAGTTTAGGGCAACAAAATCGATCTCCCCGCCGTCGATATCGCCCACGTAGACGTCGTATCCACGGCGTAGGAGCTCGAGATAAACAACATTTTCGAGGATATGACCGATATCGCTGCTTTGAGTTTTGACAAGAGCGCCTCTAAGTCCAAGGTCAACGGCGTAGTATTTGCCGTTTGTTGAAAGAAGCTGCCGACCACGCACGTTATAGCGCGGAGCTAAGTACAGCACAAGGCTGTCTGTTAAGCCTTTGAGGTACTTGGCTACGGTTTTCTGGTCGGTTTTGTTGCCGTTGGACGAGAGCGTGTCGGAGATTTTTTTAATCGAGATCCGGTTTCCAATGCTATGGAGTAGGAACTTGGTGATATCGCGCAGGGTCGGGACGTCCGAGACCTTCAGGCGTTCGATAACGTCGCGTATGACGATGGTATCGTAGAGGCTCATAAGATAATCGCGCGCCTGGGGTCCCTGAATACCCGTCTCGGCGATAAAGGGAAAAGAGCCCCGGGTGATGTACTCGTCAAACAACTGCGCGGGAGCCTTTCCGTCATTGGTTTTTGCCGAGCAAAACTCTTTAAAGGATAGGGGCAGTATCTTGAGCTCTACGTAGCGGCCGGAGAGCAAAGTTGCCAGCTCGCTCGATAGCAGATAAGCGTTGGAACCGGTTATGTAGAGGTCGACATTGTCCTTGATAAAAAGACTGTCGACGGCTTTTTCGAAATGCTCGACGTGCTGTATCTCGTCCAGAAAAACGTAGTTCATCTTATCGGGGACGAGTCTGGCGGAAATGTAGTCGTAGAGTGCTCTATACGACGTAAGCGACTCGAACTCCAGGTCTTCAAAGTTGATGGATATAACCTGGGCGTCTGCGGTTCCATGGTCGCGCAGGTAGCTGCGGTAGATTTCGAATAGCTTTGATTTGCCGGACCTTCGCACGCCCGAAACGACCTTGATGACGTGCGAGTCTTTCCACGAAATGAGCCAGTCGAGGTACTGTTTGCGATCAATCAGATTCATAAAGCCCCTCTGGACGCGAAAATGCTGGAACAAAATCCATGTTTTTAGGAAGAAACAAAAAATATGGAATCGAATCCATTTTAGCAATACAATTCATGAAAATATGGATTGTATTCCATAAAAATCCGTAGTTACAGTTCAGACTAACGAGCGTGGGGCCAGAAAAAGCGCCGCAGCGGGACTGTTTCCGTTGCGGCGCTTTTTGTTACAGGTAGGCGCCCAGGTTGATGTCGGTTTTTGGGGCCGCGGATGGGCCCGTCGGGTGCTGCTCAGCCTTTTGGGTGCTCACACGCTCGAGCAAGAAGGGGCGTACGATTTCTTGGCGGTTGATGTCCTCGGTGGCCGTGACCGCGGTGACGGTGCGCGCGGCGGAGCCAATGCGGACGTGTTTGGTCTTGGCGGCGGGTTTGTTCTCGATCTGCTCCATGAGCAGCTGCACGCCCTTGCGGCCAATTTCGTAGCCCGGCGGTGCCACGGTGGTAAGGGGAACCGACCCGCTCCAGGCAAGCGGATTGCCGTCGCAGCCGGCTACGCGGACCTGCTCGGGGACGGAGATACCTTTGTCGGTCAGCGCCGAGATAACGCCCGAGGCCAATACGTCGGTCAGGCCGATGACAAAATCGGGGCGCTCGTCAACAGGGCGCTCGGCAATCTGGGCGCCGATGCCGTAGCCGTCGGCGGCGGTATTCCATTCGCCGGCGTCGATGACCTCGATTTTGATTTCGGGATGCAGGGCAAGTGCCTTGTGGATGCCAAGAACGCGCAGGGTGAGCTGCATGAATGCCGCTCTGCCCACAACGGTGATATGGCGTGCGCCGCGGGCGATGGCGAGTTCGGCGATAATACGCCCCTGTGCCTCGTTGTCGGCGGCCACGTAGTAACCGGGCTCGGAGCAATGGATGTCCAGATGGACGATCGGCACGGGCATCTTGGCCATGGCGGGGTGCCAGTCGGGGGACGCCATGGGCTGAACCATGACGCCGGACATCTGCGTGCCCATAAAATAGCGCAGGTAATGATCCTCGAGAATGTCGTCGTTATCGGCATTGGCGATGAGCAAGTCATAGCCGTGCTTGCGTGCCTCGTTGTGGGCACCGCTGGCAATTTGGAGCGAAAAGCCGTGGTCGAGGCGGGGAAGGACTAGGCCAAAGGACTTGGTGGCGCCGCCGGCCAGTTGGCGAGCGCTTTGGTTGGGCAGGTAACCCAGACGATTGATGGTCTCGTTGATGAGCTTGAGGGTCTCGGGGCGCAGCTTTTCGGGATGGTTGAGCGCGTTGGATACCGTGCCCAGCGAGACCCCTGCCTCGCGCGCGACGTCGCTGATTTTTACCTTTGCCATAGCGGCCCCTTTGATGCGTTTCAAGTACAAACCAGATTGTAGCATCCCAAACCTACCAAAAAGGGACAGGTTTATTTTGGCGGGTTTTATCTGGGGAAACGCCGTTGCCAGCGCGACCAGCACGAAGGGGACAGGCACCTTTGTGGTGGTTTGAGCTGCCCGGGCCTTCAATTGTCTCGATCTGTAACGCTAAGCCGGCTTCCGGAGCCCCAGATGTTACAGATCGAGATCTTTCGCCGGGACAGAGCGCCGCCCCGGTCCAAACCACCACAAAGGTGCCTGTCCCCTTTGTGGTGGTTTGGACCAGCTGGACGTGTGTGCATCGGGTGGTATCTAAGTTGAGATACCACTTCTGGTATATCAGCTTGTGTTTGCGTGAGTACAATACTCGAACGTCGTACGTCTCAGCGCCCCTTGTGCGTGGACGTCTTGCAGTCACGCGAACGAAGGGATTTATCCTATGTGCGGAATTGTCGGCTACACCGGCTCTGATATTGCAAAGAACATCCTGGTTACGGGCCTCAAGCGTATGGAGTATCGCGGCTATGACTCCTCGGGCGTCGCGCTCGAGGTGGGCGAGGGCGCCGCGGCGCACCTCGATGTCATCCGCCGCGTGGGCAAGGTCGCGGGCCTGGAGAGCGAGCTTTCCAACATCGACAGCGACGCTACCTGCGGTATCGGCCACACCCGTTGGGCCACCCACGGCAAGCCCTCCATCGTTAACGCCCATCCCCACACCAGCTGCGACGGTCGTATCGCCATCGTCCACAACGGCATCATCGAGAACTTCGCCGAGCTGCGCGAAGAGCTGGAGGGCCGCGGCCACCACTTTAAGAGCGAGACCGATACCGAGGTCTTCGCGCATCTGATCGAAGAGGCTTATGCCGAGACACACGACCTGATGGCATCCGTGCGCGAGGCTTGCACCCACGTGGTCGGTGCCTATGGTCTGGCCGCCGTGTGCGCTGACGAGCCCGGCGTGATCGCCGTGGCCCGCAAGGATTCCCCGATCGTAGTCGGCGTGGGCGAAACCGGCTCCTATGTTGCTTCCGATGTCATCGCGCTCATCGACGCCACCCGCGATGTTGTGGTGCTCGAGGACGGTCAGTTTGCCAAGCTCACGCCCGCAGGCGTCGAGTACACCGACGAGGCCGGCAACGTTATCGAGCCCAAGGTCACCCACATCGACTGGGACCTGGACATGGCCGAAAAGGGTGGCTACCCCGACTTTATGCTCAAGGAGATCCATGAGCAGCCGCGCGTCGTGCGCGACACGCTGGTCGGTCGTATGACGCCGGCCGGCGAGCTCGACATCGACGAGCTGGGCCTTTCGCTCGAGGAGCTCAACGACATCGACCGCGTCTACGTGATCGCTTGCGGCACCAGCTATCACGCTGGCCTCATTGCCAAGAATCTCATTGAGGGCTGGGCTCGCATCCCCACCGAGGTTGAGGCGGCCAGCGAGTTCCGCTATCGCAATCCCATCATCACGCCGACGACGCTCGTCGTCGCCGTGTCCCAGTCGGGCGAGACGGCCGATACCCTTGCCGCCATTCGCGACGCGCGCATCAAGGGCGCCAAGGTCTTCGGCATCACCAACGTGGTGGGCAGTCCCGTGGCGCGTGAGAGCGACGGCGTCATCTACACCAAGGCCAACAAGGAGATCGCGGTCGCCTCGACCAAGAGCTTCATCGGCCAGGTCGTGAGCCTGACGCTGCTGGCTCTGCTGCTAGCGCAGGTCAAGTACCGCCTGACCACCAAGCAGGCGCGCATGCTGTTCCGCGAGCTTTCCGATACGGCCGAGCAGATCCAGTGGATTTTGGATACCCAGACCGAGGCCGTTCATGAGGCCGCCCTGCTGTGCAAGGACGCGCAGTCGGCGCTGTTCGTGGGTCGCGGCATGGGTGCCGCTATTTCCTACGAGGGCGCGCTCAAGCTCAAAGAGGTCAGCTACCTGCACGCCGAGGCCTACGCCGCCGGCGAGATGAAGCACGGCCCCATTGCCCTGATCGACCCGGGCTTCCCTGTCATCGCTGTGGCCACCAAGAGTGCCACCTACGACAAGACCGTGTCGAACCTCATGGAGTGCAAGGCGCGCGGCGCCAAGGTTATCGTCGTTGCCACCGAGGGTGACGAGGAAATCAACAAGATTGCCGACTGCATCATTCGTGTACCGGCCGTCCGCGACGTGTTCAGCCCCATCACGGCGAGCGTTCCCCTGCAGCTGCTCGCCCGCGAGGTCGCCATCCTGCGCGGCTGCGACGTCGACCAGCCCCGAAACCTCGCCAAGAGCGTGACCGTGGAATAACTAATATTCCGCCGTCCTAACGACCAAGGCCCGGCTCCGCATCAAGACGGAGTCGGGCCTTGTTGCATTTGCCCAGATAAAACCTGCCAAGATGAACCTGTCCCTTTTTGGCAGGTTAGCGGAGCTTGCTGGTCTCGAAGTACTCGGGGAACTGGTCCAGAACCTCGGTTTGGTTGCGGAACATCATGTGCAGGTGCTTGCTGACCAAAAAGCTCGCTTCGATGGGGTCGCGACCGGCGATAGCGCGGCGAATCTGCTTGTGCTCGTTCACGATGTCCTGATTGTCGAGAACCTGCGTGGCGGCGCGCAGCCAGCGGAAGCGCTCCAGGTCGGCATTGGTCTCCTCGAGCCACGACCACACGGTGCTGCGGCATGCGATGCTAAAAATCATGTGATGCATGAGGTTGTCGCTCAAAAAGAAGCCGATGCGATCCTCTTCGGCCATGGCCTTTTCCTGCAGCACGATGGCGCGGTCGAGCTGCTCGATGCCGGCCGACGTGGCGCGCGCACAGCACTCCACAATCACCTGCTTTTCCAGATGCTCGCGGATGTAACAGGCACTCTCGGCAAGGGTGAGGTTGATGGGTGAGACGTAGGTGCCGCTCTGGGGCACGGTGCGCACCAGGCCTTCCTGCGCCAAGCGAACCAAAGCCTCGCGCACGGGCGTGCGACCCATGTCCAGGTCATCGCAAAGCTGCTTGACGCCCAGCTTTTCGCCCGGCTTATAGTCCAGGTAGACGATTTTGCGTCGAATGGTGTGGTAGGACTGGTCCTGTAGGCTCGTTTCCTGCTCGCCGACGTGCATCGATTCTTCCATAGCGCCTCGCAACTGTTCTATCAAACTCATATGTCAGTTGTTAATTATGCCGCGAATCAGCTCTCCGCGGAGGGTAATTCGGCTGTCGCCCGAGAACTATTGCGGCATCTTAGTCTGTATTTGCGCAAGGCTATGCCCAATGTTGCCGTATCATAAGCCGTCGCAAACGTGAAAGAGAAAGAAGGAATCCCATATGCAACTGGCAAATATCGTACGCGAGCGCTGGAAAGGCGTCTTGTTCTGCCTGATCATCGCTATCCCCGCGACGTTGCTCGGCAAACAGATTGAGGTGGTCGGCGGGCCGGTATTCGCCATCCTCTTCGGCATGGTTCTGGCGCTCGTCTTTCCCAAGAATCATCGCGAACAGCTCGCCGCCGGTGTCACCTATACGTCTAAAAAAGTCTTGCAGTACGCGGTTATCCTGCTTGGCTTTGGCATGAACCTCTCCCAGATTCTGTCCAAGGGCGCCCAGTCGCTGCCGATTATCGTGGCGACGATCTCGACCTCGCTTGTCATCGCCTTTGTGCTCTGCCGCGTTATGAACGTGCCGGGTAAGATCGCGACGCTTGTGGGTGTGGGTTCGTCGATTTGCGGCGGTTCTGCCATCGCCGCTACCGCGCCCGTCATCGATGCCGACGATCGCGAGATTGCCCAGGCTATTTCGGTCATCTTCCTGTTTAACGTTATCGCGGCGCTCGTGTTTCCAACGCTCGGCGGTATGCTCGGGCTGACCAACGAGGGCTTTGGCCTGTTTGCCGGCACCGCCATCAACGACACCTCGTCCGTAACGGCTGCGGCGAGCGCTTGGGACAGCATGCATCCCGGCGCCAATGTGCTCGAGAGCGCCACGGTGGTCAAGCTCACCAGGACACTGGCTATCATTCCCATCACGTTGGTCCTCGCATGCTGGCAGATGCATCTGGCGCGCAAGGCCGGCGGCGACGCCAAAAGCACGTTCTCGCTTAAACGCGCGTTTCCCATGTTTGTGCTGTTCTTTGTGCTGGCGAGCGTGATCACTACGGTGTTTCAGCTTCCCGCGTCCTTTACGGCGCCCATCAAGGAGCTGTCGAAGTTCTTTATCGTGATGGCCATGGCGGCTATTGGCTTTAATACCGATATCGTCGAGCTGGTCAAAAAGGGCGGCAAGCCCATCGCGCTGGGCTTTTGCTGCTGGATTGGCATTGCGTGCATGAGTTTGGGAATGCAGCACGTGCTGGGAATCTGGTAGAGGAGTAGCTTATTTGCGTGCTGGTTGCTGGTGAGCGCAAGCTTGCGGTGGAGCGATAGGAGCTCTTGCGGGTATGGCTTGTCCGCAGGTTTATAAGTCCCGAAGAGCTCTTATCGCCCCGCCAGGATGGCGATGCGGGGCAACACCTATACTCGCAGGACGGCGCTTTCTGCCCTATAGTGTTTGGTGAGCAATATCGTTCAATTTTGAAACACTCGGTCGTGCGACCGTCGGCGGTTGCACGTCGCCGCGGACAGGGGCAAATCATGAATAGCGATGCCAAGCTGAACATCTTGACCGAGGCCCTGGCTGCTGCCGGGGCCTCGGCATTGGCAATCGATGCGCGTGGGGACGTCGTGATTTCGACCATGAATGACGCGGCGCTTGAGCGGGATGTGGCGGCTTTTGTCGCTGAGCGCCTCGACCGTATAGGAGACGGCGCGCGTCTGGTTATGGGGCGTGCGGGTACGCGCCTGAGCCTGACCGTTCGCCCCACCGACAAAGAGGGTGGGGACCTTTGGGTCGTCGTGGTCCGCGAGGTGCGCGGCGCCGCGGCACATGCGGGCATCGAGTGGCTCAACGCCGACGAAGTTGAGGCCCGCTACGAATCGAGCGCGTACGGCATCGTTGAGGGGGCGGCTTCGGTAGCTGCGCCGGTCGCCGAGAGCTACGCGCGCGGTGTGCCCCTTATGCTCGAGGGCGAGCTGGGAGCGGGTCAGATCGAGATCGCCAAGCGCCTCTATCTGGACGGTCCTTTTGCCGATCAACCCTTTGTTGCCGTTGCGCTCGATGAGCTTACCGATCGCGGTTGGCGCCACGTGCTCAAAAGCGCCGAATCGCCGTTGTTCCAAACGGGGCTGACACTTTGCATTGCGGGCTGGAATGCGGTTGGCCCCCAGCGCCTTCGCGAGCTCGTTTCCACGATGGCCGACACCGCGTTGGCGACGCGCTGCCATGTGGTGCTGACGGCGAATGACATGCCGGGCGGCAGCGAAAGTGATCAAGCCGCCTTTGTGACCGAGCGCTTCGCCTGTGCGGTGAGCGTGGCGCCGGCAATCGCCGAGCAGGGAGCCGCGTCGACGAAGGTTGCGCGCTATTTGGAATATCTCGCTGATGCATTTGGGACGGCCGCGCCCACGCTGTCTGCCGCGGCGACGAAGGCGCTCGATGCTTACAGCTGGCCGCGCAATTATCTGCAGCTCCGCGAGGTCTCGGAACGACTGTATATATTGGTGGGGGCGGGCACGGTGGACCGCGCTGTGGCGGAGGAAGTGCTCGCCCAAGAGGACGTGATTAAGACCGCAACCTTTGGCGCCCCGACACTCGAAAGCGACCTGTATATCCTGCGACCGCTGGCCGATACCGAGCGAGATATCGCGCATCTGGTTGTAGATCATCTCCACGGCAACCGGACCCGTGCGGCGGAGGTGCTGGGCGTAAGCCGAACAACGCTGTGGCGCTTGCTGAAGGACGATGACCGTTGAGCGAGGCGCCCGTGACCGCGCGCGACGCGTGTGCTACAGTCCAAAGCGTTATTGTTTCGATTTGGTTACGGCGTGCGGGGGCGTATGGCTGAGACTACAAAACCGAGCCGCAGAAGGCGGAGTGCCGCGCCGGTCAACCGACGCACAACATCGGTGACGTGGGGCAAACACGCCTCGGGGTTTGATGGCTCGTTCAAACGCACTAAATACGGCTATCCTTCGGCAAGCGCCCGCTTGGCCATGCAGGCAGAGTCTTCGTTGTGGGGCCGCAAACGCGTGGTGGGCTCAAAGCTCAAGCACGACGGAACGCTCGGTTACATCAGCCGCGGGGCGGCTCGTCGCAGCGGACTCAATCCGGCTGGTTGGCATCGTTATGTTCCGATCGCGGTCGTCATTGCGGTGATCGTCATCGCACTCGCTGCGCTTGGCTACGCCGGCGGCGGCGCCAACTTGGACGCAGTGTTTAAATCGCCCGAGCTCGCGCATGCAGGCACAGAAGTTGTCGAGGGCGCTCAGACCCAGACGGGCGTCGCGCCCCAGCGCGGTATCGTTGCGGCGGCCTCCACCATCGCCGATGCTCAAAAGGACGACGGCGAACAGGGCGACGGCGCCGAAACGACCCACACGAACGAAACGACGACAACTCCACCGGCAAGATAAGTTGCGAGCGGGACAGCAAATTTGGGACGGGGCTATTTTAGCTGCCCCGGCCGATAGTGTGCCGGGTAAGCCGATCAACAGTCGTGGTAGCTAAAATAGCCCCGTCCCAAATTAGCTACCTTCGGTGGAATAGTCGGCTAATACCCAGCGCCAGCTCGCAATGAGTCCATAAGGCAGACATATTCCGTAAAGTACAAGTAATAGAGCTACCGTTAACAGGTTGGTCAATTGACCGCCATGGCGCAGTGAGCCTAAAATTGATTCTAACTATAGGGGATTTCTCTCGATGTCAAGCACATCGGTGCGGGTCGCCCTCATAGCCGCTTAGGGTGTTGGCGCTGCTTCGGCATCCGAGGCTCGATGTCGGACGTCAATAACGACGGAAAGGAAGGTGACGGAATGCGTAGATCTGCATTGGGCCGCAAGGCACTTACGGTGCTGGTTTCGGCCACGATGGTCGTATCAATGATGCCGACGGCGGCTTTGGCCGATGCCGTGGGTGTTAACGATGCCACGACTGAGCAATCCCAAGTCAATGAAAGTGAGCAGGGGGGGTGACTCCGAGAACGTAACTGCGGGTGATCAGTCTCAGGCGGCTGATGGCGCAACGAGCAATGATACTAATGCCGCAAGCAGTACCTTGCTCGACCAGCAGGCAGAGGAGCCAACGGCTGAGGACGAGAAGGTTTACGTTGCGAAGGCCGGAACCGTTAAGAACCCAACGTACTACGAGACTCTGCAAGAAGCTGTTGATAGTGCCAAGAGTGGCGAGACCGTTCGGTTGCTGGCAGATGTGAATCTGTCCCAAACGCTGGTTTTTCCCGCGGGCAAGACGGTTCATCTTAACTTGATGGGCCATAACCTTACGAGCGCGGGTACTACTCTTCTCATTAACGGCACCACAGATATTCAAGATACCAAAAAGACCGGTGTGGTTGAGTCCACGAACAATGTGGCTGTGGCAGTTGGAGATAATGCCAAAGTTACCGTTTACTCCGGCACGCTTAAAGGGCGCGAGGGTGCGATAATCACCGGTACATCTACCGGCGCAACCATTGTTGTTCGTGGGTCAAACGCGAAGCTGATCGCAACTGATAACGCTGTAATTGCTGGTAACGGCACCAATCGAGCTGGTAAATCGAATACGATCAACATCAAAAATGGTACTTTTGAGGGTTCGATCGTATCGAATGGCTACATTGCATGTGGCATCTATGCTCCGTGGAATGACAACGTCACTGTCTCGGGCGGCACCTTCAATATCAACAATGGTGTTGGTATTCTCGCTCGTGCTGGTAACGTTACAGTTACAGGTGGCATCTTTAACTGCACCGGTGGCGACAAGACCGGCTGGGTTGGAGACAACAAGACCCAGATTCCATGTGCTGCCCTGGTGTTTGACGGCGCTGCAAATTATCCGGCCCTGACGAGCGATTCTAAGATTCTCGTTTCCGGCGGTACATTCTCTACTGATCCCTCTGCCAATGGTGCGACCTTGGCTAGTGGTTTTAGTGTCGTGAAATCAGATGACGGCACGTTTTCTCCTACAAAAACTAATCCTCCGGCAGAAGTTGACGGCATGGGGTACCCTACGCTCGGTGCTGCCATTAACGCGGCTGCAGGCACAGATAGTGTCGTTAAGTTGCTGCAAGATGTGAATGACGCTAGTGCCTATTGGACGATCAAAGACAAAGTCATCCTTGATTTGAATGGACACAACATTACTGCCAGTGGTCAGAACGGCGTGTTTGAAGTGACCGCGAGCGGCGATTTGACCATTAAAGGCAATGGCGTGATTACTGCTGTCGAAAACAACAAGTCGGCAATGGCGGTGTGGGCGACCTCTCCGAATGCAAAGATTTCGCTTGAGGGTGGCACTTATAAGCAACAGATTTCAAACACGAGTGATTCTCAGTTTGACATGATTTATGCTCTGCGCGGCTCTGTGTATATCAAGGGCGGTACGTTCGAGTGCGCTACCCCCGCTTGGACGCTCAACTGCAAGGACGAGTATTACAAGAGCGGCGAGGCTTCCATTGAGGTTTCTGGTGGCACGTTCAAGGGCTTCGACCCGGCCGACAACAAGGCCGAGGGCGACGGCACTAATTTCATGGCCGAGGGTTATTACACTGTGAAGGGCGGGTCTGAATCTGACACGACCTACACTGCCGTAAAGGGCAATGCACAGGTCGGTAGCAAGTGCTACGCATCTGTCCAGGCCGCTATCGATGCTGCCGAGAAGGGCGACACGGTCAGGCTGCTGGCGAACGCCACCGAGGACGTGACGGTCGCCGAGGGCAAGAACCTCACGCTCGATCTCAACGGCTTCAAGCTTACCAACGTCAAGGGCCACACCATCACCAACAACGGCACGCTGACCGTCACTGACTCCAGCGAGGCCAAGAGCGGCACGGTGGACAACCTGACGCGCGGCAAGGGCGCCTTGGTCAATGCTGGCACGGCGACGCTTGAGGGCGGTACCTTCGAGCGTAGCAACGAGGCGGGCAGGCTTGATCCCTATTCGAACGGCGGCAACAGCTGGTATACAGTTCAGAACAAGGGAACCATGACCATCAAGGACGGGACCACCGTCAGGAACGGTGGCGGCTACTCGAGCAACCTTTGCAACGCCGACGACACCAACGCTAGGTTTGTCATCAACGGTGGTACCTTTGCCGGCGGCATTAACGCGGTGAAGAACGGGTCGAATACAAAGCTCGAGATCACCGGCGGCACGTTTTCCAACGCGAGCCAGTATGTCGTCATGAACTGGAGCGACGCGACCATCTCTGGCGGCACCTTCGTCGCCGAGGGCACGGCGCCCTCCGTTCTGTTCACCTCTTCTTACGGCAGCGACAAGGATAGCCTCAAGGTCACCGGGGGAACCTTCTCCGGCGCCGCGTCGATGATCCGCAACTACTACGATAAGGACAATCGCGGCAACGCAGCTGTCTCCGGCGGCACTTTTTCCGCTGAGGTTCTTGCCGATTGCTGCGCTAAGGACTTTACCTGCATCAAGAACAGCAACGGCACTTATGGCGTTGCTCAGAAGGGTGAAGAGGTTAAGCCTAGTGAAGACAGCAAGAACTCTGGTTCTGTTGCCACTTCTGGCGTGACCGTTGATCAGAGCGAGCAGAAGAAGGTTGCCGAGTCTGCTTCGAAGGCTGCGAATGACGTCAAGAACGTTGCGGTCGAGACGGGCGCTACTGAGACTAAGATCGGCGACGTGACGGTTGATACGACCAACAAGGCCGAAGAGGTCAATAAGGTTGCTGAAGAGGCTAAGAAGAAGGACGCCTCCGTTAGCGTCAAACTGGTTGTCAAGGCTGATCAGAATGTGACCGCCAATAGTCAGATCACCGATACTGCCAAGAACGCCACGGTTGTTCCGTTTGAGCTCTCCGTCGATATGGTGACCGAGGTTAAGGGTGCCGATAACAAGGTTGCCGCAACTGCTACGGTTCCTGTTAAGGAGACCACTGAACCCATTACGGTGACAATCAAGGTCGATCCTCAGTCCATCGCTGACAAGAACGTCATGGTCGCCCGCGTTCACGACGGAAAGCTCGAACTCATCGAGCCTTCCAAGGTGAACTATCAGAAGGGCGAGATTTCTTTCGAGACTGCCAAGTTCTCGGATTACGCGGTCGTTGCGAGTGAGATGAATAGGTCTTACAAGCTTGAGGACTACACCGAAGCCAACGGTACCAGGAAGACTATCAACAACGCTGAGTTCAACGTTGGCTCCGATTACGCTTTTGCCGGCTGGTACAAGGACGTCGATCTCACTCAGCCCTGTGCCGAGAGTGACAATAGTGGCCTTGCCTATCCCAAGTTCGTGAAGATCAGCGATCTCATCACCTTCAAGGGCGGCTCGCTGCGCACCGATCTCACCGGTAAGGACGACTATTCGAAGACTAGCTTGCGCTTTGGCTATGAGATGCATGCCCCCGAGGGCTCGAAGATCGATTTCGAGAACTGGGGTTGGTACTACAAGAGCCCATTCTCTGCGGACGAGACTCTCCATAAGGCGGAGAACTATTGGCGCATTGACAACAACGGCGTGATTGCGAATTTTGTCCTCAGCCCGATTTACAAATCTGGTTATAAGCTCGATTACAACACCGTCTTTGATGTAACTGCACAGCTTGCGTACATCACAGCTGACGGGACCGGTGTCAAGGTGAAAGACCAGTCCAGGTCGCGCTCTGTCGATCAGGTCGCAAAGGCAATCAAGAACGATTCTTTTGCCTCTGCCGATGACCTTGCATATGCAAATGGGATTCTCGGATCTAATTAGAAGGGATATTTATGAACAACGAGTACTCTGAGCCGTCTATCGAAATTATTGAAATCGATCAGGAGGACGTCGTTACGGCATCTTTTCCGGATACTGTTGTCGACCCCAATAGACCCTAATAAGTAGTAGGTTGAACGAGGACGTTCAATTTGATTGAGGAAGGGGTCTCGACTGTCTCGTCGGGGCCCCTTCTTATCGAGCGGGGGATTCAGTGAGTTATACGGAAAAACACGGTGCGCATTCGAGGGCGAGAAATACGCCGAATCTCAAATTGATAACCGTTGTAATTATCTTGATGGTTGCTGTCGCCGTGGGTGTTATCGTGACCTTTTCGTCTGTACGAGGCAGCGCGCGTAATATTACACCTGTTGAAACGGCTGTAGGCAAGCACGAGACGGATAAGGCCGCTAATTCTACCGAGGGCGCGACGGACTCAAAGAAAGCCGATGCCGTAGCAGACGGCGATACCTCTGGCGAATCGTCCGCGTCTGGCTCATATGGCCCAAATGCCAAGCCATCTGACGGATCGGCGTCTTCGCAGAAAGCTGATCGCGGCGGCGGAAAGGACGACGGCTCAGCCGACAATGTCGTCGATGCCAACGGGTCGTCCGATGCTGATTCCAATAACGGTCAGGGTGGCAATGACAGCTCTGGTGGGGATTCTGGAAATAGTTCTTCGAATGAAGGCACGTGGACGGGATACTACTAGGTACTGTTTTCTCGCGGCCTGACGACAACGCGTCGTCGGGCCGCATTGGCATATCGCAGACCAAAATGGGGGTCGCATGAATACGGATAAAGATACTTCGGCCGGTCTTGCGCCGTTTTGCGTGCGCGTGGCAGACCTGGTCGTTCGGGTCCGCCCACTTCATGCGATGGTCGGGCTCCTCTGCAAGGATTATGTGGTAGACGCGCCTTTGGCCGTTGACTTTGAAATTGGGGCGAAGCAAGCCGATATCGATTATGAGCGGGGTATGGCCACCGAAGGCGCGGACTGGACCGATGCCTACTTGGAGACGCTGGCGGTGCAGCGGGCGATTGCGAACCGCTTGCCCGAGCGGCACCGGCTGTTGGTCCATGGCGCGGTTATCGAGTTTGAGGGACGTGCCTATCTGTTTACCGCGCCGAGCGGTACGGGTAAGTCGACCCATATTCGCCTGTGGCGCCAATACCTGGGCGATGCCGTGCGGGTGATAAACGGGGACAAACCGTTTGTCCGTATTCCGGAGCATCGCGACGAGCTGCCGGTGGTCTATGGCACGCCGTGGGCCGGCAAAGAGGGCTGGCAGCGCAATGATTCTGCCCCGCTCGTCGGCATCGTGCTGTTGTCTCGCAGCGAGCCGGGCGCATCTTCCATTTGCTTGGCGAGCGCCTCGCTCAATCTCGATAAGATAATGCGGCAGGTTTACTTTCCACCGGACGCTGGCGCTGCAGTGCTCACGCTCGACCTCTTGGATGCCATGCTCGCGCGTGTGCCGGTGTATGAGTTGGCGTGTGATATGTCCGAGGATGCCGTTCGCGCGAGCTTTGAGGGCTTGACTGACCTGGAATACCAAAATTATGTAAGGAGTGCCTCGCATGAGGATTAAGCAGGGATTTGTTATGCGCGATGTTGCCGGACAGGCCGTCGCCATCGCCACGGGTGAGGCCAGCAAGTCGTTTCATGGCATGGTGAAGCTCAACGGCACGGGCGCCGATATTTGGCGCGGCGTGGAAGAAGGGCTTGACGAGGCGGCGATTGCCGGGCGCATCGCGGCAAAGTATGAGGTCGATCCCGAACGCGCGCGCGAGGACGTGGATGCGTTTATTACGCGTATACGCGAAGCCAGGCTTGTGGAGGGTTAGTTCTACGTGGCATCTGCACTCGACAACCAATCGCTTTATCTCCTACACCTGCTCTCCTGCGCGCTGCGTGGAGAAGCGCCTGCCCCGTTGCCGACGGGGGTAACGTGGGATGGACTTTTTGCCCTTGCGCGCTGGAACTCGGTGACGACGACCTGCGCGTTTGCGGTTGCTTCCTCCCCCGAGGCGGACTCGGCCGAACGGGCGCGTTGGCAGGCGGAGGTTGACCAAAACCTCATGCGCCATGCTGTCTTTGACATGGAGCGCGAGGCGGTCTTTGCCGACATGGACGAGGCCGGGCTCGCTCACCTGCCGCTCAAGGGCGTGGTGACGTCGCGTGCCTATCCGCGTCCCGAGATGCGTTGGATGTGTGACAACGACTTTTTGTTTGGACATATTCGTGAGGACGGCTCGGTGGCTGCGGCGACCGAGGCGGATGCCCGCGAGCTGCGACGCATTATGGAGGGCCAAGGGTTTACGACGGCGCATTTTGGCACGGGCAACCACGACTCGTACGAGAAGGCGCCGTTTCTTAACTTTGAGCCGCACCGTGTCCTCGCCAACCCCGAGGTTGCGTGGTGGGGATACTACGCAGATCCATGGGCAAAGGCGCGGCGTGTCGAGGGCGCATCGGGACTTGCCTACGAGCTCGCGCGTGAGGATGCGTATCTCTTTCACATCGCGCATATGTTCAAGCATTTTTCGGCATCGGGCCACGGCGTGCGAGGACTTGCCGACGAGTGGGCGCTCGTGCGTGCTTGGGGCGGCTCAATGGACCGCGCGTACCTGGACTGCGAGCTGCAGAAGCTGGGAATGGCCGACTTTGAGGCTGACTTGCGCCGCGTTGCCCAGGCTGTGGTGGAAAAGGACGCCTGCGGCCGCGCGCTTGCCGGCGATGGCACGGCATTGACGCCGGATGTGGAACAGATGCTCGCCTACATGCTCGGCAGCGGCACGTACGGCACGGTTGCCAACAACGTGCGAAACCGGCTCGAGGAGGAGGCCGCCGAGGGCGGCAAGAAAGGCTCCCGTGCCCGTTATCTGCTCAAACGTGCCTTTCCGCCGCTCAAGAAACTCCAGCAGGGATACCCTGTGCTCAAGCGTGCGCCGTGGCTCTTGCCCGGGGTGTATGTGTACCGCCTGGTGGTAAAGCCGTTTACACGGACGGCGCGACTGCGCACGGAGCTCTCGACCGTGATGCACGAGGGCGAGGAATAGCATGGGCGAGCGTTTGAGGGAAGGCTCGTCCGGCGCTGCCGCCTGTTCCAACGCCAGTGTCCAAGCTGTTGACAATGCGTCCCGCGGGATCGATACCGTGCTGGCACGCGACGGCGTGTGGGTGAGCACGACGGCGGGCGTGAGCATGTGGCCCATGCTGCGCGATCGCCGGGACACAATCGTCGTGCGGCCGTGCGAGGGGCGACTGCGCCCGCTCGATGTGGCACTATATCGGCGCGGTGACGCCTACATCCTCCATCGAGTGATCGAGGTCGTCGACGGGGGCTATCGGATCCTGGGCGACAATTGCCTCGAGGTCGAGGATGTGCCCGAGGCGGCCGTTCTGGGTAGGCTCGAGGAATTTTGGCGCGGTGACAGACATTGCGATCCGCATAGCCGTGGCTGGCTCGCCTATGCGCGCGTTTGGCTGGTGATCTGGCCCGTACGCTGCGGACTTAAGCGCGCAAAGGCTGCGTTGGGACGCGCTGCCCGAAAGGCGGGACTCAGATGAGGGACCTTCGTTGGGTGATCTCTTGCGGACACGAGGTTCGGTTGGTGTGGGCGCTCTGTGCCACGCGCTGCGTCTCGGCGTTGATCGCTGTGGGATATGCGCTACTCATGCAGTGGGCGGTCGATGCCGCCGTCGCGCACGACTCGGCTACGTTTTGGCCGGCGCTCGCCCTGTTTGCGGCTGCGCTTTTGGCACAGGTGGTGCTTTCGGCGGCATCGAGGTGGCTCTCGGAGTCTGCGCAGGCGCGCATGGAGAACGCGCTGCGCGCCCGTGCGGCCGGCGCCGTGATGAGTGCCGGGCGCTTGCCGGAAGGGCGGGCTTCGGGCGAGGTGGCGAGCGTGCTCACCTCGGATGTCTCGTGCGTTGCCGAGTCTGTGGTGTCAATCGTGCCCGAGGCCGCTTCTATGCTGGTGCGCGCCGCGGCCGCGCTGGTCTTGATGTTTGCGGTCGCGCCCGCGCTTGCCGCGCTCTTTGTTGTGGCGGGTGCGCTGGGCGTGGCTGGCTCTCTCGTCATGCGCCGCTGGCTGAAGGGCTTGCACGCCACCGCGCAGGCGGCCGAGGGTTCCATGCGTGCACGGCTGCAGGAGACGCTCGAGAGTTTGGTGGTGATTCGCTCCTTTGGTGCTGCCGGGCGCGTCATGGAGGGACTCGCCGGCCTTATGGACGAGCAGCTTGCCGCGCGCGAGAGGCGTGCCGGTGGCAAGGCGGCGTCCGGTGCCGTCTTTAACCTGGCCATGCAGCTGAGCTATCTTGCTGGTTTTGGCTACGGCTGCTGGGGCATCCTCGCCGGCCGGGTGAGCTACGGCACTCTGATGGCGCTTGTGCAGCTTGTGGGACAGGTACGTGCTCCGTTTACAAGCCTCTCGGGCCTCTTTCCACAGTCGGCGGCGATGTCTGCCAGCTGCGAGCGGCTGCGTGCCGTGGAGCCGGCCGCCCGCGGCGAGCGTAGGCCTGACTGCGGTACATCGTTTGCTGCCCTGCGGTTTCGTGGTGTTTGCTTTGGTTATGCGGGCGGTCCGCGTGTGCTCGATGGCTTCGATACTGAGGTCCGCGCGGGCGAGTTTGTTGCCGTGACGGGACCTTCGGGCGCGGGCAAGTCCACGACGCTCATGCTCGCGCTTGGGATGGAAGACCCCAGCGAGGGCGCGGTCGAGGTGGAGTTCGCGGGAGCCGGAGGCGAGGGCGCTGCCGTGGAGGCAATTGTCGCCGCCGACCTCGCACCCGGGACCTTCGCATACGTGCCACAAGGCAACATGCTCATGAGCGGCACTGTTCGCGATGCCGTCACACTGGCGGATTGTGGCGGGGAAGGGGATTCTGCGCTTGACGAGTCTCTTTACGCCGCCTGCGCGCTTGAGTTTGTGGGTGCTCTGCCCCAGGGTGTGGATACGCCGCTGGGTGAGCACGGCAGCGGTCTTTCCGAGGGCCAGATGCAGCGACTCGCCGTGGCCCGCGCCGTCTACTCCGGCGCCCCGGTGCTGTTGCTCGACGAATGTACTTCGGCGCTCGACGAGGCGACCGAGCGCGAGATGCTCGACCGCCTGCGGGCACTCGGCCGCACGGTGATTATCGTCACTCATCGCCCCGCTGCTTTGAGCATTTGTGACCGAACGATTAGCCTGCGCTAGGGGCTTAGGTGTGAAGGTGCGCGCTACTTCACGTACACCACGTTGTCGCGGCGGGGTTTGGGCTCGGGTAGCGTGTCTTCGGCATAGCCCAGGATGCAGTGACCGACACCGCGCAGGCTGCCGTCGGCGGGCAGGCCCCAGCTGGCCAGCAGCTCCAGGCCCTCGGGCGAGTCAAAGACCTCATGCGCGCGGTGAATCCAGCACGAATCGACACCCAGTGCATAGGCGGCGTTGAGCAAGTTGCCCATGGCGAGCGAGCCGTCTTCCAGATGCGTGGGCACGCTGCGGTCGACCAGCACCACCACAACGGTCTTGGCGCCATAGAAGGGGTCACTGTTGCCGCCCATGACCTGGGCGTTGAGCTGTGAGAGACGCTCGACGGTCGCGGGGTCGGTGACGGCGACAAACGTCACCGGCTGGCGGCCCATGCCGCTCGGTGCATATTGGCCGGCTTCGATAATACGTGCAAGCTTTTCGGCCTCGACGGGACGATCGCTGTATTTGCGGCAGCTGCGGCGGTGGATGAGCGCTTCGATAGTCTCCATGGTGTCTCCTTGTAGTGGCGTTGCAGATGCCCCGTTCATACCCGTCGGGCTCAAACGATAGACGGTCAATTGCCCGGCCAAAAGGATAGATTCCAATTGGGAAAGTAGGTTTGCATAAAAGTAGCTTCAGAATGTGACAAACAAATGGGATGGTTAAACGTTTTATCCCGTCTACCCTGCGGTTTTTTACCACTTGCCTAAATGACGAACGCATAACCTCTGATAAAGGTTTTACTAAAGGAGTACCAGCGTTTATCAATGCGCCGTGGTGGCGCCGGGCCAGGAGGTAACATCATGTTCCAGGCTGGAGATGTCGTCGAGACCGACTTCGAAGGATTTCTGAAGCTGCTGCGTTCCAAGACGCGCGCTTTTGTGACGATTGACGATCACGAGTACTACATCACGCACACCGATGGCTATTGGCGTGTTCAGGATTGCGAGGCCCTCAACGACAAGGGCCACTTTACTGACTGCTCCGAGCTGGTCAACACGGTCTGCGAGGTCGTCGAGCTGCCGTGGATTGCCGGCAAGAGCCTGCATGACAGCTTCTCGGGCGCTACGGTCTATGAGGCCGTCGCCGCTTAACGGGCAATAAAACCCGATTTTCACGTGACCGCTGGCGCTGCCCCCGCGCCGGCGGTCTTTTTCTGCCGATAGGCCATAAAAGTGCAAGCATTTGCGGAGAGCCTGTTGACGATAGTCAAAACTCGGACTAATCTAGAGATACAAAATTGGTCAAAAATCGGACAATCGAATGGTGGGATAGATGAATAGTGCGGTTACGCTGGTCGACTTCGACCGGTTGCTCAATGGACTCGACCATATCTATTCGGAGTTCTCGCGCGCCTGCGGTCTTTCGGACTGCGCTTACTGGATGCTCGTCGATACCAGCACGGCGGGCGGCAGTATTGCCGTAAGCCGCCTGACGAGCGAATGGTTCTACAGCAAGCAGACCATCAACTCGGCCATTAAAACCTTGACGGCGCGGGACTTTGCAACGTTGGAGTTTGCCGAAGGCAGCCGTAAGAACAAGGTTGTGCGTTTGACCGAAGCGGGCATGCGGTTTGCCGAGCGTTATGCGCTGCCGGCACTCAAGGCCGAGCAGCGAGCCTTTGGCGCGCTTGAGCCGTGTGAGCAACGCGAAATCATGCGCCTAATCGGAAAATTTTCCCATGCGCTCGGCGATGAATGTGATGCCTTTAAGCAGCATATCGCTGCCGAGAGCCAGGCCGAGAATCAAGGTGAGGGGGAGTCGTGCGACTCTTAATGAGGTTTATGAAGCCGTATCGCAGGCTTGTCGCGGTGACGTTGTTGGTGCTGCTAATCGACAACGTCGGCACACTGCTGGTACCCACGATGTTGGCGAACATGGTCAACACTGGTATCACCACGGGCGATGTCGACTACATTTTGCGTAACGGTCTCTACATGCTTATCGCGACCGGCATGGCCAGCGGCGGCGCGGTGTTGGGCTGCTATCTTTCGGCGCGCCTGGCCGCCAACGTGGCCTGCGATATCCGCAATGCCGTCTACGACAAGTCGCTCGAGCTGTCTGCCAGTGACTTTGAGCGCTTTGGCACGGGTTCGATGATCACGCGCTCGCTCAACGACATCAACGTGATTCAGCAGGCGATTCTGCAGACCATTCAGCTGGTGCTGCCGGTGCCGTTCCTGGCGGTGGCAGGCATCATCTTCGCCTGGCTCATCGATCCGGCCATGGGCATGCTTCTGGGCGTCGTGGTTGCGATCGTGCTGGTTGCGGCGGTCTTTACGGTTGCCAACGCGGCTCCGATTTTTATGCGCTTGCAGAGCTTTATCGACCGCATGAACGTGGTGCTGCGCGAAAACATCGTGGGCGTGCGCGTCATCCGTGCGTTTAACAAGGAGCGTCACGAGGAGCGGCGCCTGGACGAGGTGTTCAGCGACTACGCCGCCAACGCCATCAAAGTCAACCACCTGTTTGTGGGCCTCGACAGCTCAAGCTTCTTTTTGATGAACATCGCCGAGGTAGCGGTGCTGTGGGTTGGCGGCAACCGCGTGGGCGCCCACGCCATGCAGATCGCGAGCATCTCGGCGGTGCTGGAGTACGCGCTGCTGATCCTGTTCTTTGTGATGATGGCCCAGATGGTGGTGCTGACGCTTCCGCGTGCCGCCGCATGTCTGAACCGCGCACAGCAGGTGCTGGAGATTAAGCCGAGCATCGTCGATGGCCAGCGTACGCTCGATGCGGCCGCGTCCGACTCAAAGGACGGGGCCGATGCGGTCGCCGTGTTCGATCACATGTCGTTTCGCTTTGACGATGCCGACGAGGACACCCTGTGCGATCTGAGCTTTGCCTGTCGTCGCGGGCAGACCACCGCGATCGTGGGCTCGACCGGTTCGGGTAAGTCGACGGTGGCAAAGCTCTTGCTGCGTTTTCACGATGCCACGAAGGGCGCCATTCGCCTGGACGGTGTTGACCTGCGCGACCTTTCGCAAGACGAGATTCGCGGGCGCATCGCCTATGTGCCGCAGAAGGCGTGGCTGTTCTCGGGTACCGTGGCAAGCAATCTGCGCTTTGGCAACGAGGACGCGACCGAGGCGGACATGCTCCATGCGCTGCAGGTTGCCCAGAGCACCTTTGTGCTCGATCAGCCGCAGGGGCTCGATACCCCGGTTGCCCAGGGCGGTACGAACTTTTCGGGCGGCCAGCGCCAGCGCCTGGCCATTGCTCGCGCGCTCATGAAGCGCGCCGACCTGTATATCTTCGACGACAGTTTTTCTGCTCTGGACTTTAAGACCGATGCCGCCCTGCGCCATGCGCTGCAGGACGAGACGCGCGACGCCGCGGTGCTCATCATCGCGCAGCGCATCTCGACGATTCTGCACGCCGACCAGATTGTCGTGCTCAAGGATGGCGAGGTCGTGGGCCTGGGCACGCATGGCGAGCTTATGGAAACCTGCGAGGTGTACCGCGCCATCGCGGAGTCGCAGATGAAGGGAGGTGAGTAGCATGACCGAGGAGCTCGAGAAACGCAGCGACGCTATCGATGCCGTCGCTGTGGACGCGGTCGAAGCGGTCGAGCAGGCTGCCGCGCCGACCGAGCTGGATGACGTTGCCAAGGCCGCGGCCGAGCGTGAGGCTCGCCGCCAAGCGCTGTACGAGGAAAACGAGCGTGCCGAGGACGAGCGTGCCCGCGCGGAAGCAGAGCGCATGCGCGATGTGGACGACGAGGATGAGGACGAGAAACCCCGCGATACCTGGGCGACGGTGCGCCGCTTGTGGGGCGAGGCCGCCGGCGACCATTGGCGCTTCTACATCGTGTTTGCGAGCATCGTGTTCTACGTCATCTTTAACACCGCCGCGCCGGCATATAGCGCCCATGTTATCGACGAGCTGTGGGGCCATATACAGGTGGCGTTTGCCAGCGGAACCACCTTCAGCATCACCTGGGACCAGTGCGGTAAGACCATCTTTGTCTACTTTTTGATCTGGACGGCCGCCGGATCGTTCTATGCGCTGCAGAGTTTTTTGATGTCGAGCGTCGCCGAGCGACTCAACCTGCGTCTGCGCAACCGCATCGCGCAAAAGCTCAGCCGCCTGCCGCTCGCCTACTTTGACGCGCATCGCCCCGGTGAGGTGGTCAGCCGCGCGACCAACGACTTGGACAAGATGTCCGAGAGTATGCAGCGCGGATTGCTGCAGCTGCTGGTATCGATCGGTACCGTGACGGGTGCCATCATCATGATGTTCGTCTATAGCGTTAGGCTCACGTTGGTCTTTTTGGGCTTTACGGCGGTATCGCTGCTGGTGACCAAGGTGGTTTCGCGCCGTACGCATGATGTGACGGGCGAGCGTCAGGAGTGGGTGTCCAAAATCACGAGCGCGGTCGAGGAAGGCTATTCGGGCCGTTTGGTGATTCGCGCATTCAACCGTGAGCACCAGAGCTCTGCCGAGGTGCACGAGGCCTCGGGCGAGCTGGCGCGCGTGAGCACCAAGGCCGACTTTATGATCAACGCCGTCGGACCCGCGGTTCGCTTTATTGGTCGCCTGGCGCAGATTGTGATTGCGCTCGTGGGCTGCAGCATGCTGGTCGCCGGTCACATGACCGTCGGCGTGTTCCAGGCGTTCTTCCAGTTTATCTACGAGGCGTCCGAACCCATGACGCAGCTGTCGTTCACTTTTAACTCGCTGCAGAGCGCGCTGGCGAGTGCGGAGCGCGTGTTCGACCTGCTTGATGAGCCCGAGATGGAGGCCGATCCGCTGCCGGACGAGGCCGCCAAGCTGCCGGGTCGCATTGAGGGCCGCGTCGCTTTTGAGCACGTGCGCTTTGGCTATGCGCCCGACAATCCGCTCATGCGCGACGTGTCGTTTACCGCCGAGCCGGGCCAGAAGATTGCCGTGGTGGGAACCACGGGCGCAGGCAAGACGACGCTCATCAACCTGCTCATGCGCTTTTACGAGATCGACGGCGGCCGTATTACGCTTGACGGCGTGGATACGCGCCTCATGGACCGCGGCGAGCTACGGCAGCAGTTTGGCATGGTGCTACAGGACGCCTGGCTGTTCGACGGCACGATTGCCGAGAACATCGCCTACGGCTGCCCCGAGGCAACGCGCGAGGAGATTGTTGCGGCCGCTCGCGCCGCCCAGGTCGACTTCTTTGTGCGCACCATGCCTCAGGGCTACGACACGCGCGTAGCCAACGATGCCGAAAGCATCAGCCAGGGCCAGCGTCAGCTGCTAACCATCGCACGCGTGCTGCTCAACAACCCGGCGATTCTCATCCTGGACGAGGCGACGTCGAGCGTGGATACGCGCACCGAGCTTGCCATCGGCCGCGCCATGGACGCACTTATGCGTGGGCGCACAAGCTTTGTGATCGCGCATCGCCTGTCGACGATCGTGGACGCCGACCTGATCTTGGTCATGGATCACGGCAACATTATCGAGCAAGGCACGCATAAGGAACTGCTGGCTGCCGAGGGTGCTTACGCCGACCTCTACCTAAGCCAGTTCGCATAATGTGACAAAGGGACAGTCCCGCATGTCACATCAAAAAGAAAGGCGCGCCGGGGATGGATTCCCTGGCGCGCCTTTTGCGTCGGCGCCGATGTTGTTTTGTGCCGCTCGCGTTCCTAGTGCTCGTCCACGAGCTTGGCGACGAGGGCCTTGAGCTCGGCCACCTCTCGCTCGAGTTCCTTGACGCGGCGGGCATTCTCGGTGATGCCCTGGCGGTTGAGGGCGGACTGCTCGGCGGCGTCATCGGGCATGTACTCGCGATGCTGCTTGGCGTCGAAACTCTCCTCGAACACACGGCAGCCGTTGCGCTTGATGATGCGTCCCGGCACGCCCACGACGGTGCAGTTGTCGGGCACGTCCTTGACGACAACCGAGTTGCCGCCGATTTTGACGTTGTTGCCGATGCGGATGTTGCCGAGCACCTTGGCGCCCGTGCCCACGGTGACGTTATCGCCGAGCGTTGGGTGGCGTTTGCCGGTCTCGTTGCCGGTACCGCCGAGCGTGACGCCCTGGTAGAGCACGCAGTTGTCGCCCACGATGGTGGTCTCGCCGATGACGACGCCCATGGCATGGTCGATAAAGAAGTGCTTGCCGATCTGTGCGGCGGGATGAATCTCGACGCCGGTGATGTGGCGGGTGATTTGCGAGAGCACGCGGGCGAGCGAGCGATGACCGTGCTCCCAGAGCCAGTGCTCGGGCACGTGGTTCCACTTGGCGTGCAGGCCAGGATAGGAAAGGAAGATGACTAGACCGCTTTGCGCGGCGGGGTCCTGCGCCTGGACGGTCTTGATGTCCTCGCGAATGGTATTGATAAAGCTCACCGGCCGCCCTCCCTTAGCGCCATGGCAATGCGATTCAATAAAGTATAGCGATTCGCTAGGGATTAGGAAGAACAATCTTGGCGGCTTTGCACGACAGGTGTCAGTTATGCAAACTTGCTGGTAATGGAGTCATGCTTTTGTGGGGTTGCGCACGAGGGGGCGCCGCAACCGTATACTGGTCAACTTGGACGTGTCCGCGCCCACAACTGAGAGGTTTTACTTCATGGGTTTCATCAATTTCATTGCCGAGCTGCTTAAGGACCCGCGCACCGCGATCGCCAGCTGGATCGCCGCCGGCCCGCTTATGGCCTACGGCTGCGTGTTCCTGATTATCTTTATCGAGACGGGCGTGGTGTTCTTCCCGTTCCTTCCCGGCGATTCGCTGCTGTTCGCCTCGGGCTTCTTTGCCCACAACGGCGGCTTTAACATCGTGGCTTTGCTGGCCGTTGCATGGGCCGCTGCCATCTTGGGCGATCAGTGCAACTTTATGATCGGCCATTTCTTTGGCAAAAAGATCATTGCCTCGGGCAAGGTCAAGGCCATGACGCCCGAGCGCATCAAAAAGTCCGAGGACTTCCTGGACAAATGGGGCCACCTGGCCATCTTCCTGGGTCGCTTCTTCCCGTTTATCCGCACCTTTGTGCCCTTCATCGCCGGCATGGGCGGCATGCATTGGCGCAACTTTGTCATCTTTAACGTGTTGGGCGGCATTACCTGGTCGACGGTCTTCACTCTGCTGGGCTACTTCTTTGGCGGCATCCCCTTTGTGCAGGAGCACTTTGAGCTGCTGATTATCGGCATCGTCGCCGTGTCGATCATCCCGACCGTGGTCGGTCTGGTTAAGGCTAAGCTGGGCAAAAAGAACGCGTAGCTCGAGCCAGCGCGCAAACCGTGCCGTTGAGGCCCGTCACCCTTTACGGTGGCGGGCCTTTCTGCTTCGGTCAAATGAAAATACTTTACTTAGTTAAAGAAAATCGTTTTATCAGACGCGTACGGGGAGTACAATCTCGTGCATGCGAATCGACGTGCCATCGGCTTTGATGCCGTTCGCGTGTCCCGTCCGGCTCTACGCTCCGGGCGTGCGACGTTGCGACGCGGTCGGCTTCGGTCTTTGCGTGCGGGTTCGCGAGTATGCAACTGTGTATGTAAGGAGCGACATATGACTGTCGAGAAGAAGGATATCGATTGGGGTAGCCTCGGCTTTGGCTACATGAAAACCGATTACAGCTACGAGGCTCATTGGAAGGATGGCGAGTGGGACGAGGGCGGCCTGACCACCGACCACACCCTGCATGTCTCCGAGTGCGGTGGCATCTTCCATTACTGCCAGGAGGTCTTTGAGGGCCTGAAGGCCTACACCGCCGAGGACGGCAGCATCGTCTGCTTCCGTCCCGACATGAACGCTGAGCGCATGTACAACTCTGCGCAGCGCCTCGAGATGCCCCCGTTCCCCAAGGACAAGTTCGTTGAGGCCGTCAAGCAGGTCGTTTCTGCCAACGCCGCCTGGGTTCCGCCCTTCGGTTCCGGCGCGACCCTGTACGTGCGTCCGTTTATGATCGGCTCCGGTGACGTGATCGGCGTGGCTCCCGCTCCTGAGTACACGTTCCGCATTCTCGTGACCCCGGTCGGTCCGTACTTTAAGGGTGGCCTCAAGCCCGTCAAGCTGCGCGTTTCCGAGTACGACCGCGCCGCACCGCACGGCACCGGCAACATCAAGGCCGGCCTGAACTACGCCATGTCCCTCAAGCCCACGATGGAGGCTCACCGCGAGGGCTATGCCGAGAACCTGTATCTCGACTCCGAGTCCCGCACCTATGTCGAGGAGACCGGCGGCGCCAACGTGCTGTTCGTGAAGGAGGACGGCACCCTCGTCGTTCCGCAGTCGCACACCGACTCCATCCTGCCCTCTATCACCCGCCGTTCGCTCGTTCAGGTTGCTCAGGACCTGGGCATGACCGTTGACCAGCGTCCCGTCGAGTGGGCCGAGGTCAAGGCCGGTACCTTTGTCGAGTGCGGCCTGTGCGGCACCGCTGCCGTCATCTCCCCGGTCGGCGAGATCGACAACAAGGTTTACGGTGCCGACGAGACCGTGACCTTCCCGGCTGGCTACACCGAGATCGGCCCCGTGATGAAGAAGCTCCGCGAGACCCTGACTGGTATCCAGTCCGGTGCTGTCGAGGATAAGCACAACTGGGTTTACACCGTCGCGTAAGCTGTCTTAGCTGTCCGGCCCGAGGGCGACCTTCCCTTTCGGCGCGTCCTCGGACATGAAAGAACCCCCGCTGCGCACTACGTGCGGCGGGGGTTCTTT
>CABPXT010000005.1:0-29112 GCA_902461405.1 uncultured Collinsella sp. | reverse complement strand
CCCATTGTATGCCCGCCGCGCATCCCCTCCCCCAAAATAAGTTGCGGTGAAATACGGACTGCTTGCCGGGTTTATTGGGCCCAGCAGTCCGTATTTCACCGCAACTGATGAGGGGATGTGGTTAGGCGGCGGGCTTGGCACGGCGTATGGCGGGGAACATCACCGTGATGGCGAGGATGACGCCCACGATGGCAATCGCCCCGCCCGCGCAACCGATCCAGGCGATGCCGGGACCCGACACCACGGCGCCGCCGATCGCGGTGCCCGTGCCGATACCCAGATTGAACAGGCCCGAGAAAATCGACATGGCGACAGCCGACGAGTCCGACGGCGTGTACTTGATAAGCTCGGCCTGGAACGCCACATTGAAGGCCGTGGCGCAGCAGCCCCATAGCGCGCAAACAGCGAGAACGGCGACGAGCGACGGTGCAACCGGACCCATGAGCAGCAGAGCCACAGGCACGCCGGAGAGCGTGATAGCCAAGAACGGGAACCGGTGCCCGTCGAACAGGCGGCCGAACAGCCAGCTGCCCACCAGGCCGGAGCAGCCAAACGCCGTCAGCGTCATGGTGATGGCGCTTGCGTCGACATGGGCGACCTGCGCCAGGAAGGGCTCGATATAGCTGTAACCCGCGTAGTAGCCGGTCGCCATAAAGACCGTGACCGCGTAGAGCGCAATCAGGAGCGGGTTCTTGAGCAGCTCGGGCAGCTGTTTGACGGTAAAGCGCTCGCCCGCCGGCATGGCCGGGAACACGGCGGCCTGGTACACCACCGCAGCGGCAGAGAGGGCCCCAACCACGGCAAACGTCATACGCCAGCCCACGGCCAGGCCAATGGCGCGGCCGAGGGGCAGGCCGAAGATCTGCGCGATGGACGAGCCCGTGGCGATCATGCTGATGGCGAGCGCCCCGTGGCGCGTGTCAACCAGACGCGACGCCATAATCGAGGCGACCGACCAGAACACGGCATGCGCGCAGGCGACCACCAGGCGTGCGCAGACCAGAATGGGATAGGTCGGCGCCACGGCGGACAGGAACTGGCCCAGCGAAAACACGGCAAGCACGCCGAGCAGCATCCGCTTGAACTCAAAGCGCGAAGCGAACACCATGAGCGGCAACGACAGCAGCATGACGCCCCAGGCATAGACCGAGATCATGATGCCAGCTTGGGCCTCGGTGAGCGAAAACGATGCGGCGATGTCGGTCAGCAGGCCGATGGGCATGAACTCCGACGTGTTGAACACGAACGCGCAGCAGGTAAGCCCGATGAGCGGGAGCCACTGCTTGAGTGAGATGCCATCTTGTCTTGCCTGACTCATATATAACGTCTCCAATCATTTTGAGCGGAGGCGATTATATAGCAACGGCCCCGCATCCGTCAATAACAGATGCGGGGCCGCAATCAACTTGATATACAGAGGTTACGCCATCAATAAATAGCTAAGCCAACCCCAGCAATATACCCGCCGAATGCACGACAAACGCCACGATCCAGGCGACCGTCACCTGAAACGCGAACACGGCAACGGCATAGCGCGCACCCAGCTCGCTCTTGACGGCGCCGATGGCAGCCACGCAGGGCGGGTACAGCAGCGTAAAGACCAGGAACACATAGGCAGTAAACGGCGAGAACATGGTCGACAGTGCCGCGGGTGACGTTGCACCCAAAAGCACGGTGAGGGTCGAAATGACGCTCTCCTTGGCGATAAGTCCGGTGACGAGCGCCGTCGAGGCGCGCCAGTCGCCGAAGCCGAGCGGGGCCAACACCGGCGCAATAATGCTACCCAGACCGGCAAGTAGACTCTGCGACTGATCGGCGACCACATTAAAGCGAATGTCGAACGTCTGAAGGAACCAGATGACCACGGTAGCGGCAAAGATAATGGTAAAGGCCTTGGTAAGAAAGTCCTTGGCCTTATCCCATGCCAGCATCACCGTCGTCTTGACGCTCGGCAGGCGGTAATTGGGGAGCTCCATGATAAACGGCACCGGGTCGCCCTTAAATGCCGTGCGGTTGAGCACCAAAGCCGCGATGCAACCGACCGCAATGCCAATCAGATAGAGCGAGACCATGGCGGGAACCGTCGCCTGTGGGAAAAACGCCCCGCACAGCAGTCCGTAGACCGGCAACTTGGCCGAGCAGCTCATAAACGGCGTGAGCATGACCGTCATCTTGCGGTCGTGCTCGGATGGGAGCGTACGGGTCGACATGATAGCCGGCACGGTACAGCCAAAACCGACGAGCATGGGCACGAAGCTGCGGCCCGACAGGCCAAAGCGACGCAGCACTTTATCCATGACAAAGGCCACGCGCGCCATGTAGCCCGAGTCTTCCAGAATGGAGAGGAACAAAAAGAGCACGACGATAATCGGCAGGAAGGTCAGCACGCTGCCCACGCCCGTAAGCACGCCGTCGACAGCCAGCGAGCGCACCACGTCGTTGGTGCCGAACGCCTTGAGACCCGCATCGGCCGAGGCGATGATGGCAGCGATGCCGTCCTCCATGAGTCCCTGCAACGCCGCGCCGATCACGCCAAACGTCAGCCAAAAGACGAGACCCATGATCACCAGGAACGCCGGAATGGCCGTGTAGCGACCCGTCAGGATGCGGTCGATCTTGACGGAACGCACGTGCTCGCGGCTCTCGTGCGGCTTGACGACGCAACGCCCGCACACGTCGCCGATAAAGCTAAAGCGCATATCGGCCAGTGCAGATAGACGGTCGGTACCGGCCTCACCCTCCATCTGGGTAATGATGTGCTCGATGGCGTCAAGTTCGTTACGGTCCAGATGAAGCGCCTCGGTCACCAGCTCGTCGCCCTCAACCAGCTTGGTCGCCGCAAAACGCACCGGGATATGCGCCGTCGCGGCATGGTCCTCGATAAGGTTGGCGATGCCGTGAATGCAGCGATGCAGCGCGCCGCCGTCTGGGCCATCGGGCGCACAGAAGTCCAGGCGACCGGGGCGCTCGCGGAACCGCGCCACGTGCAAGGCATGATCCACCAACTCGCCAATACCCTCGTTGCGGGCAGCGCTAATGGGAACAACAGGCACGCCCAACAGGCTCTCGAGCAGGTTGACGTCCACGGCGCCGCCGTTGGCCGTCACCTCGTCCATCATGTTGAGCGCGATGACCATGGGGCAGTCGAGCTCCATAAGCTGCAGCGTCAGGTACAGGTTACGTTCAATATTAGTAGCGTCGATGATGTCGATGATGGCGTCGGGGTTTTCGTCCAGGATAAATTGGCGACTGACGATCTCTTCGCCCGTGTACGGAGACAGCGAATAGATGCCGGGCAGGTCGGTAACGCTTGCCTCGGGATGGTTACGGATGGTGCCGTCCTTGCGGTCGACCGTCACGCCGGGAAAGTTACCGACATGTTGGTTGGAGCCCGTAAGCTGGTTGAACAGCGTGGTCTTACCGCAGTTTTGGTTGCCGGCGAGGGCGAAATGCAGCGGCGCACCCTCGGGCACGGCCGTTTTTGCCGCACGGGGCGAATACGTCCCCTCGCCGAGTGCCGGGTGCTCCGTCGTGCCGATTGCGGCGTTAGTGCGCGGACCCGTGTCTGTGTCGTGAACACCCACGAGCTCGATGCGAGCAGCATCGTCCTTGCGCAGCGTCAACTCGTAGCCACGCAGACGGATCTCGAGCGGATCTCCCATAGGGGCGTATTTCATCATGGTGACTTCGGTGCCCGGCGTTAGGCCCATGTCCAAAATATGCTGTCGGAGCGCCTGATCATCGGATGTCACCGATGCGACAACGGCGTCCTTTCCAATCTCGAGTGTATCGAGCTTCACGCGCTCATCCTTTCGTTAGACGCGGTTAACCGTTTACCGGGGCTAACCAACTCGTAACGACAAATGATAGCGCTCTGAACTATTTTATAAAGTCAAATACCGATGTTTACCTGCGCAAACTTTATGCGGTGCGCCCCGAAAGCTCTTTGCGCATACCGCTCAGCGAGATCGAAACGGAACCCGACCGCGCGGTAGCAGTGAGTCGATCACCCTCGACTGACCCCGTGCATGTAAAGGGCGCCTTGCCCATCAAGACGTGGGAGATAGTACCCGAGAGCTCAAAGAAATCGCCCTCAGCGCGGGCACTCGAGAGAGCGATATTGAGACCCCTGACGTTTAGTACTGCCCTGAGCACGCCGTTCACCCCATGTGAAAACGTCACCTCGCCGCGTTTACTCCCCACCAGCGTCTGGGCCGAAACCACATACGTACCCTCGAGCATGGCTCCTCCTCTAAGCAGACTTTTTGAAACGGGCAAGTAGTCTACTTTTACATATGGCGCTCCAGGAAACGGAAGGCCAGGCGGATCCAAGGACGGACCGCCACCTGCTTGTCCTCGTTATCGACCGCGGTGTTGGCGTTGCCGAGCGAAAGCCCGTGACCACCTTGGTCAAAGACGTGCATCTCGCAAGCGACGCCCTCCTCGGCCATGCGCTGCGCAAACGGATAGACCTGCGCGATCGGCGCCGTCTTGTCGTCGGACACGCCCCACACAAAGGTCGGCGGCATCTGACGCGAAACATGCGTGGTGGGGCAGATGTCGGCCAGGTGCTCGTCGGTCGCCTCACCGCCCGTCACCATCGACAGATAGTCGTTGAGCAAATCGCGCCCCGTCTTGCCACCCGTCTTGGGAACGCGCAGGTCGATGCGCGGGTCGCGCGTCTGCATGTCGCGCACATAGGCAAAGTCGAGCAGCGGATAGCCCAGCACCACGGCATCGGGACGAATGTCGTCCGGACGCGACCCGGCAAGCGCCGCGAAGGGACCAGTCTTCCATTGCGTTGCCAGCGAAGCGCAGATCAGGCCGCCTGCCGAGAAGCCCACGACGCACACGCGCTTGGGATCGACATGCCACTCGTCGGCGTTGGCGCGAACCGTGGCGACCATCTTGGCAAGGTCTGCCTGCGGGTGAGGAAAGCTCACGTCGCCCGTGGCGCTCGTCACATAGTTGAGCACAAAGGCCTGGTAGCCGCGGTCCAAAAACGCAAACGCCACCGGGTCCTGCTCGTGCGGAGCGATATGCGTAAACCCGCCTCCGCCGCAGATGATTACCGCGGGGCGGCGGCCATTGGGCTTGTCGGGCAGCGGCTCGGCACCCAGATACGTAAACGTCGCCGGATACTCCTCGGTCGGCTCCTCGCCCCACAGCGCATGGTTCTCGACAATCATATGTGCTCCCTTCGCGCAGATTATGCGCCCTTGTTTTTCGCGTCTAAGCGTACCCCACTTGAGCCCGTGGCGAAGAAACACTCCAGCAATAAGTTTCCCTTCAACTGATATATCACATAATCCCAGTTCAGAGGTATCGTTGAGCAGCGTAAAATAGGGGCGTTGACCAAGCCGCGAAACACATATGAAACGTTTCCGGCAAACCAAGCGCGCGATATGCGCCTATTTTAAGTTGGAGGCAACTATGGGTCTGCTCGATTCGCTTAAGTCCACCTTCACCTCGACGGGCGAGGCATCCGTTCCGCCCGCAGCAAGCTTCGCCACCCGCGAAGGCGTCATCTACGCCCCCGTCAACGGCGTGCTCGTCAACCTCGATGAGGTTCCCGATGAGACCATCGCCTCGGGTATGCTCGGTCAGGGCTACGGCATCGAGCCCATTACCGGCACCATCTATGCGCCCGCCAACGGCCGCATCGGCGCCACCACCGTCACCAACCACTCCATCGGCATGATCACCGAGGACGGTCTTCGCGTGTTCATCCATGTTGGCCTGGGCACCGTGGAAATGAACGGCAAAGGTTTTGCCCGCTTTGTCGAGATGGGTGACACGGTCAAGGCAGGCCAGCCGCTCATCAGTTTCGACCGCGAGGCCATCAAGGCCGCCGGTCACGAGGACATCGTGACCGTCATCGTCTCCGAGCTCGATCGTCTTAAGAGCATCGACCATGTCGGCGAGTCCGGCACGCTTATCGGCGGCAACCCGCTCGTCAAGCTGGGCGACCCGCTGCTGGTAGCCAAGACCAAGTAGCCAGGCCCCGCGCCACACAGCCAAAAGGCACCTCGTCAAGCGCCCGCGACCATTTGGCCGCAGGCGCTTTTCGTTTGAAAAACCATCCCGCCAATGCCTTATCCGTATAGCCCAAATGAGCCGAGCTGCTAGAATATCGAACTGTATGGATAACTATCATTCAACCGTTATGGGAGGATACGTGAACCGCACCAAAATCGCGCAGCTTTACGCCGATGCCGAGTCGCTTGGCGGCCAGACCGTCACCGTCGCCGGCTGGGTCAAGTCCATCCGCGACATGAAGAACTTTGGCTTTGTTACGCTCAACGACGGCAGCTGCTTCCGCGACCTGCAGGTCGTCATGAACCGCGAGGCACTCGACAACTACGACGAGATCGCCCATCAAAACGTCTCGGCCGCACTCATTTGCACCGGCACCGTCAAGCTGACCCCCGATGCGCCCCAGCCTTTCGAGCTTTCTGCCACCTCCATTGAGGTCGAGGGCGTCAGCGCCCCGGATTACCCGCTGCAGAAGAAGCGCGCAACCGTCGAGTTCCTGCGCACCCAGCAGCACCTGCGCCCGCGCACCAACCTGTTCCGCGCCGTGTTCCGCATCCGTTCTGTCGCGGCTGCCGCCATCCACCGCTTCTTCCAGGAGCAGGGCTTTGTCTACGTCAACACCCCCATCATCACCACGAGTGACTGCGAGGGCGCCGGCGAGATGTTCCGCGTGACCACGCTCGACCCCAAAAATCCGCCCCTCACCGAGTCCGGCGAGGTCGACTGGAGCCAGGACTTCTTTGGCAAGCACGCGAGCCTTACCGTGTCCGGCCAGCTCAATGCCGAGAACTTTGCCATGGCCTTTGGCGACGTGTACACCTTTGGCCCCACCTTCCGCGCCGAAAACTCCAACACCACGCGCCACGCCGCCGAGTTTTGGATGATCGAGCCCGAGATGGCCTTTGCCGACCTTAACGACTACATGGATAACGCCGAGGCCATGCTCAAGTACGTCCTTAAGGACGTTATGGCCACCTGCCCCGACGAGCTCAATATGCTCAACAAGTTTGTGGACAAGGGTCTGCTCGAGCGTCTGGACCACGTGGCAAACTCCGACTTTGCCCGCGTCACCTATACCGAGGCCGTCGAAATCCTGGAGCAGGCCGTCGCCGCCGGTCACAAGTTTGACTATCCCGTGAGCTGGGGCATCGACCTGCAAACCGAGCACGAGCGTTTCCTGACCGAGGAGCACTTTAAGCGCCCGACCTTCGTAACCGACTACCCGGCCGAGATCAAGGCGTTCTACATGCGCAGGAACGAGGACGGCAAGACCGTCGCCGCCGCCGACTGCCTGGTGCCGGGTATCGGCGAGATTATCGGCGGCTCCCAGCGCGAGGAGCGCCTGGATCTGCTCGAGGCCCGCATCAAGGACCTGGGCATGAATCCCGAGCAGTACAAGTACTACCTTGACCTGCGCCGCTACGGTTCCTGCAAGCACGCCGGCTACGGTCTGGGCTTCGAGCGCTTGGTCATGTATCTGACCGGCGTGGGCAACATCCGCGACGTCCTGCCGCACCCGCGCACCGTGGGCAACGCCGACTTCTAATCGTCACAGCGCCACCAAACACGTTCCAGCGCATCACGCCAGCGCCTCTCGGCAAGCCGAGGGGCGCTTTTTTCAACAGCATCCGTCAATCTTTTGGCAAGTTTTTGGTCAGTTGGGCAGGGCCGTTGAAAACTCGACCCGCCGCTTGCCGACGGCTACCGACCGCCCAGGGCGTCCTGCACCCCTGGGAAAGCCCCGCGTCCTAGGCTCCATACCGTCGCCACCCAAAACGGAAAGGACGTGGGCGCCATGACCGAAACCGCTGTTGAAACTTACGAGACCACGACGAGGGGCGCCGCCTCGATGGCAGCCTATCGCGCCGTTCGCATCCTGCAACTATTAAGCGAAAACACCGGCGAGGACAAGGCCATGCTTTCCGATGAGTTGATCCGGCGCCTCGCCCATCCCGACGACCCCGCCCGCATGCCCATCTCGGCGGCGCGGCGCAGCATCTACACCGCCATCTCCGCACTTCGCCATGCCGGATACGAAATTGAGTACAAGCGCGGCGTGGGCTATCGACTCTTGACCCGTCCGCTCACCGACGAAGAGATCATCCGGCTCCACGGCATGGTCATGCGCAACCGCTCCACGCCCATCGCCATTCGAAAGAGCATGGCGCAGCACCTGGTCGCCATGGCGAGTGCCGACGTTCGCGGCTACCTCGATGCACCCGAGCCTGCTCCAAGCGCAGGCGACAAATCCACCAAGGCCACACGCACGCCCGTCAAGCGCATCGATGCCTGCGAGCTCATCGAGCAGGCCATCGACCACGGAACCACGGTGAGTTTTGATATTTCGAGTGTCACGGCACGCGGAGAGGTCGAAGTGGCACGGATGACACTCCGGCCCTTTGCCATCAAGCAACGAGACGGCATCTCGTATTTGCTGGGAACGGTCTATGACGCGCGAGGCGCCGATGACACGTTGCGTACCGTAGAGATCGGCCGAATGAGAAACGTCACCACACGTCTCCTCGACGGCAAGAAGCTCTTCGCCGCCCTGGACGAGGACGATGCCTCCTCCGCCGCATAAGACCCTCCGCCGCCCATTCGACTACCCGTACCGCCCATCCGATTCTGTATTAAAAAACCCGCCAGGCTGTTGTAAAAATGGACATCAGCGCTACTATAGTCCCACTTGCACTTTGTCCCAGTGCAGTGTTTCCAGCCATTTTTATACTGGGGGTAATGATATGAAGGACATCACCATCAGCCGCAGGAGCCTTCTGGTCTCCGCTGGCCTGCTCGCGCTCGCCCCGCTCGCCGGATGCGGCGGCAACTCTGGTTCCGGCTCTGCTGCCGCCGGTTCCGACTACACCATCGGCGTTCTGCAGCTCACCGAGCACTCCGCACTCGACGCCGCCAACGATGGCTTTGTCAAGGCCATCAAGGAGAGCGGCCTTAAGGTCAAGATCGACCAGAAGAACGCCCAGAACGACCAGTCCACGTGTAAGTCCATTGCCGACAAGTTTGTGGGCGACAACGTCAGCCTGATTTATGCCATCGCCACGCCCGCCGCGCAGGCTGCCGCCGGCGCCACGGCCGATATCCCCATCGTGGGCTGTGCCATCACCGACTACGCCGCCTCCGGCCTGGTCCAGGACAACGACAAGCCCGGCACCAACGTCACGGGCGCTTCCGACCTCACCCCGGTCGCCGAGCAGCTCGAGATGATGCAGAAGGTCCTGCCCGACGTTAAAAAGGTCGGCCTGCTCTACTGCACCGCCGAGTCCAACTCCGACGTCCAGATCAAGGCCGCCAAGAAGGAGCTCGACAAGCTGGGGCTCGAGTACACTGACTTCACCGTCTCGAGCTCCAACGAGATTCAGTCCGTCGTCGAGTCTGCCGTGGGCAAGGTCGACGCGCTGTACTCCCCCACTGACAACACCATCGCCGCGGGCGCTTCGCAGGTCGGCCAGATCTGCAAGGAGAATAAGCTCCCCTTCGTGACCGGCGAGGAGGGTATGTGCATGGCCGGCGGCCTGTTCACCCTCTCCATCAACTATAAGGACCTGGGCTACGCCGCGGGCGAGATGGCCGTTAAGATCCTGAAGGGCGAGGCCAAGCCCGAGGATATGCCGATCAAGCACCTCTCGAGCAAGGACCTGGTCGTCGTCAAGAACGACGAGATGGCCGAGGCCCTAGGCATCGACCTTTCCGCTCTGGACGAGTAGCGCCATGCGCGGTAACGCGTCTAGGGCCCGCACGCGCGCCACAGCCGCGTTATTCAATATCTGAGTCCTTGGGGCGAACGCTAAAGACCGGCGTTCGCCCTGCTTGTTTCGGATGAGACAAAACATCCGTCCGCAGCTCTTTTATGCATTGGTACCGCTATTATGGAAAATCACGTGTCCACCCTATCCTAGGAGGTATGAAGCATGCTCATTGCATTGCAGGGCGCCGTTTCGCAGGGCGTCCTCTGGGGCATTATGGTGCTTGGCGTGTTTATCACGTTCCGCCTGCTCGACATCCCCGATATGACCTGCGACGGCAGCTTTGCCCTCGGCGGCTGTGTCTGCGCCGTACTCATCGTCAACAATAACGTCGACCCCTTGCTCGCCGTGCTGGCCGGCATGTGCGCCGGCGCCATCGCGGGCGCCGTCACGGGCATCTTGACCACCGTCTTTGAGATTCCCGCAATCCTCGCCGGAATCCTTACGCAGATCAGTCTGTGGTCCATCAACCTGCGCATCATGGGCAAGTCCAACACGCCCATCCTTGCCAAGGGCACTATCTTCTCATCCGTCAGCAACATGACGGGCCTGCCGCAGTCCACTGTTGCCATTATCCTAGGCATTGTGCTGGCCGTGGCCATCGTCGCCATCCTGTACTGGTTCTTTGGCACCGAGATCGGCTCGGCGCTGCGTGCCACCGGCAACAACGAGTACATGATCCGCGCCCTGGGCGTTAACACCAACACCACCAAAATGATCGCCCTCGTGCTCTCCAACGCCCTCATTGGCCTTTCGGGTGCGCTCATCTGCCAGAGCCAGAAGTATGCCGACATTGGCATGGGCACCGGCGCCATCGTTATCGGTCTTGCCGCCATCGTCATCGGCGAAGTGCTCGGTCGCCTGCTGCCCGGCGGTCTGACGCAGTTTAGCGTCCGTCTTGCCTCCGCCGTCTTTGGCTCCGTGGTGTACTTCCTTATCCGCGCCATCGTGCTGCAGCTGGGCATGGACGCCAACGACATGAAGCTGCTCTCTGCCGCGATCGTCGCCGTGGCCCTGTGCGTGCCCGTGATTTGGGAGCGCTATAAGCTCCGCAGCTCCTACACGAAGGGAGATGAGGCAAATGCTTAAGCTCTCGCACGTCAAAAAGACCTTTAACAAGGGCACCGTCACCGAGAAGCGCGCACTCACCGGCGTCGACCTCACCCTTAACGACGGCGACTTTGTAACCGTGATTGGCGGCAACGGCGCCGGCAAGTCCACGCTGCTCAACATGATCGCCGGCGTGTATCCGCTCGATTCTGGTGTCATCGAGCTCGACGGCACCGACATCTCGCGTCTGAGCGAGTCGCAGCGCGCCAAGTACCTGGGCCGTGTGTTCCAGGACCCCATGCGCGGCACCGCAGCCGACATGCAAATTGCCGAGAACTTGGCCTTAGCCAAGCGCCGCGGCCAGCGTCGCGGTCTTTCGTGGGGCGTCACCAAGGCCGAGAAGGACGAGTACGTTGAGCTGCTCAAACGCCTGGACCTCGGTCTGGACACACGCCTCAACGCCAAGGTCGGCCTGCTCTCGGGCGGCCAGCGCCAGGCACTCACCCTGCTGATGGCCACGCTCACCAAGCCACGCCTGCTGCTGCTCGACGAGCACACCGCGGCACTCGACCCCAAGACAGCTTCTAAGGTGCTCAACCTGACCGAGGAGATCGTCGACGAGAACCACCTGACCACGCTCATGGTCACGCACAACATGAACGACGCTATCCGTCTGGGCAACCGTCTGATCATGATGCACGAGGGCCATGTGATCTACGACGTGGCCGGCGACGAGAAGAAGTCGCTCACCGTGGCCGACCTGCTGCAGAAGTTCGAGGAGGTCTCGGGCGGCGAGCTCGCCAACGACCGCATGCTGCTGAGCTAAACCTACCAAAAAGGGACAGGTTTATTTTGGCAGGTTTTATCTGCGCAAACGTCAAAACCGCCGCAAAGGAACAGATACCTTTGCGACGGTTTTCGCATATCATGTCGATAATCCAGCGTCAGCAGGAACCACTGGTTAAGAACTAAGGAAACTGCCATGAGAAGACTCCTTCCCCGTCTTGCTTGACCGCCGCACTCCTTGCCGGCGTGCTCGCCGGCGGCCCAGCTTACGCCACCGCGGCCACCCCATCTCAAGTTATCGGCCCGTCCGATGTGATCGGACGGGCTTTTTGGTGGGTATCATGGTTGAATGATCATTAGGAGGTTTTCCCTACATGGAATTGTTTGAGCCAATTCTTCATTTCTTTGCACAACGATGGGTCCACAACATCATCTGGGCCGGTATCTTGGCCATCGGCACCGCCGTTGCCGCCAAAATCGCGTCCAAGACCCTGCACCACCTGCTTAACCGCGATGATAACCCGCTCCCAGCATCGAGCATCTTCATCAACATCACACGCGCCGTCATCTGGATGATCGGCGGCAGCTTTATCCTCGACAACTGTTTTGGCATTAATGCAAACGCCCTCGTCGCCGCTCTTGGCGTCGGCGGCATCGCCATCTCGCTCGGCTTTCAGGACACGCTGTCGAACCTTATCGGCGGTATGCAGGTGACCTTCATGGGCATCATCAAGCCCGGCGACAATATCGAGGTCGGCGGCGTGTCGGGCGTGGTCCAAGACATCACCTGGCGCCACACGACCATCGAGGATGCCTGCGGGCAGACCATCATTGTGCCCAACTCCAACATCTCCAAGAACACGCTCGTGCATCTGATGCCCTTTGGGCGCGTGGCCGTGCCCGTTGCCGTAAAGGACACGTCTAAGTGGGCCTCGCTGGGCGCGCTGGCAGATGAGCTTACCGACGCCACCAAGGCCGCGGTGCTTCCCATCTCTGGCTTTGACAAGGATCCGTACGTGCTCTTTAGCGAGATCGGCGACTTTGGCGTCAAGGGCAAAATCATCTTTATCGTCAGCGACGATAGCACCACCTTCACGGCAACCGACGCCTGCATTCGTGCCATCGCCCCCATCATCGCCTAAACTACCACAAAGGGGACAGGCACCTTTGTGGTAGTTTCGCATCGTGGTACCATGGTTCATATCGTTGTTTAAACGACTAAGGGAGTAGACACCATGGAAGAGGCCTATCGTCAAGCACGCAAGCGCGGCGAGCAGGGACGCCGTCGCGCCATCAGCCAAAGCGAGCACCCGTACCTTACGGACCTCGACAGCTTGGTTGCCCAGCTCCCCTTAGGTCAGCGAGAGAGCGTCGGCCTGCGGGATATTCCGCTCGAAATGGTCGTCGGCACGGTTACCAAGGGCCGTCAGTCTGCCTTTTCGTGCAACTTTATGCCCCTGTTGCCATTTAGCACCGAGTTCGCCCGCAAGTGGTCCAACCTCTACGACATCCAGGTGACCGAGGGCTATCGCGACCCCATCATCGTCACCGAGTTCATGCATCGGTTCTACGTCCAAGAGGGCAACAAGCGCGTCAGCGTCCTCAAATTCCTGGACGCCCCGACGGTTTCGGCCAAGGTCACCCGCCTCTACCCCGGAAAATGGGATTCCGTCGAAAGCCGCCTCTATGGCGAGTTCTGCGCGTTTTGGCGCGTCTGCCCCCTATACGAGATCGAGTTCTCGCGTGAGGGAAGCTACGAAACGCTCGCCAAGATGCTCGGTCAGAACCTTATCGAAAAATGGCCGCAGAAAAAGGTCGACTACCTGCGCCACACCTTCCTGCTCTTTAAGCGCGCCTACCTGCGCGCCGGCGGCGACCATCTGGACATTACGCCCGCCGACGCTATGCTCGTCTACCTCAATGTGTACAACCAGGACCGCCTGCTGGATACGCCGACGGATATCGTCGTAAACCGCCTGTGCAAGATTTGGCGCGAGTTGGTCATTGCCGGCAAAAGTGATGAGGAGAAGGTCGATCTTGTCGAGGCACCGAGTGTCGATGAGGAAGTGGCGCCCGCCAAATCCACCTCCGGCGTACTCAACTTTTTTATGGGCAAGACCGTCTATTCGGCGGCCAACCCCCTGCGCATCGCCTTTATCCATGAGTTCCCCTGTGCGACGTCGAGCTGGGACAGCCTGCACGACCAAGGGCGTCAGTTTCTCGATGAGCACTTTGGCGGTATCGTGCGCACCGAGGCGTTCGAGGACTGTCACGATCCGGACGTGTTCTACGCCGCCGTGGAAACGGCTGTCAAACATGGAGCAAACGTCATCTTCTCGACCTCGCACCGCCTAATGGAATACACGCTCAGGGCCGCCGTCGAGTATCCCCGGGTTCGGTTCCTCAACTGCTCTATCGGCCTTCCCCATCAAAGCGTCCGTTCGTACTTTGGCAAGATGTACGAGGCCAAGTTTCTCCTGGGCGCCCTTGCCGCCAGCATGGCGGACAACCACCGCATCGGTTACCACGCGTCGGTCTTCGCCTCGGGCGCACTCAGCGAGATCAACGCCTTTGCGATTGGCGCCTCGCTGCTCGACCCCCGTGCGCAAATTATCCTGACCTGGGGCGATGTGCCCGCCGGAGGCCTTGCCGAGGCCATGTGCCGCGAAGGTGTAAGCGTCATGACCGGCGCCGACATGTCAAAGTCGCTCGAAGACCCCACGGCCTACGGACTTCACCGCCTGGTCGATGGCAAGGTTACCGGCATTGCCATGCCGGTATGGAACTGGGGCCGATACTACGAGCTTATCGTGCGAAGCCTGCTGCATGGCACCTGGGATGAGACCAGTGACGCCAGCCAGGTTCGTGCCGTCAACTACTGGTACGGCATGAGCTCGGGCGTTATCGATATTCGCTACGCTCCGGGCCTGCCCTATCAGACGCGCAAGCTTGTTCAGCTCCTCCGCAATGGCATCGTCGAGGGCTCCATCAATCCATTTGGCGGCGAGCTCCATAGCCAAGAAGGCGTGGTACAGATCGAGGGCTTTCCCCCACTGCCGAGCACGCAAATCGTCGAGATGGACTGGCTGGCCGACAACGTGGTGGGTACCATTCCGCAACTCGACGATGAGCCGAAGGTCCGCGCCCTATGAAAATCCTTGCCATAGCCGATACCGAAGAACGATGCCTATGGGAGTGCTTTCGCAAGGAGCGCTTTGAGGGTGTCGACCTGATTTTGTCCGCTGGCGATCTGGACCCGGACTATCTTGAGTTTTTGGTCACGGTCATCAACAAACCGCTCATCTACGTGCGAGGCAATCACGATGACCGCTACGCACGTCATGCACCGGGCGGCTGTATCTGTGTCGAAGACACCGTGTACGTATATCGCGGCGTCCGCATTGCGGGGCTTGGCGGCTCCATGCGCTACCGAGATGGCGCCAACATGTACACCGAGCGCGAGATGGCTAAGCGCGTGCGCAAGCTGTCACGCAAAGTGAAGATGGTCGGCGGCTGCGATATCTTGCTCACCCATGCGCCCGCTGCCGGCGTGGGCGATCTGGATGATCTGCCACATCGAGGATTCGAATGCTTTAACACAGCGCTCGAGTCCTGGAATCCCGACTACATGGTGCACGGGCATGTGCACCAATGCTATGGTCGCGACTTTCAGCGCGAGCGTCAGCACGCTTGCGGGACAACGATCATCAACGCCTGCGGCTATACGCAGTTTGAGCTCGACGAGACGCGCTACCCCATCCGTGGCTGGCAGGCAGCCTGGCTCAACTCGCAAACCATGCGCCGCGAGCTCAAACGCCACGAAGCAATCGAGTCTTCAACCGCCAGAACCCCCTGGTAACTGCCAACAACCACCACGAAGGGGATAGGCACCTTTATGGTGGTTTTGCTGACTCGTCCGACCTGTCCATCACGGTGCTTGTGTAATTAACGAGAACACTCATTGTTTTGTAAGGACGGCGCTCACGTGCCGTCTTTTTTTGTCAACTTATGCAGTCTCGACCGTGTTGTATGTAGAGGGACCTCGCGAGACGCCTTCCCTATATCCATCACGACCAATTGGAGGTGACACTATGCCTGCACGCCGTAACCGCAATAGCACGCTCCGATGCGATGCCGATCAGATCGAGCGGGAAGCAAAGCGCTTGGTCGACACGTATTCCGACCTCATCCTTCGATTGTGCTATTCGGCCCTTGGATCCGCTGACGACGCTCAAGACATCTGCCAGGACACGCTGATCAAGATTCTCCAACGCACTCAACCGTTCGACTCGCTCGAACACGAACGTGCTTGGGTGATCCGAGTCGCACTGAACGCATGTCGCGATATCGGCCGTACGCACGCGAATCACCCGGTTGTCGACCTCGATTCGCTCCCCGATTTCTGCGCACCCGTAACACATACCGAGCAAGAATTCGCGCAACGCGACTGCGCCATTCTTTCCGCTGTCACGGCCCTGCCTCAAGCACAGCGCATCGCCATCTTTTTGCACTACTACGCAGGCATGAGCATCAGGGAAATCGCAGACGCCGTTCACGCGACGCCAGCTGCAACCGCCCAGCACCTTAGCCGCGGACGTGCGTCACTTCGGCTTTCCTTGAAAGGAGACCACAATGACTACGAATTCGAATGACTATCGCCACGCCCTGGAGCACATTTCGTTTACCGATAATGCGAAGCAGCACATGGCAAACTCGATTGCTCAGTCCGTCGCCTCAAGCGATGCGGCGACCGCTCAAAGCAACTTTAATGGCACGCGACGCAAGCCGCGCATCGCCCGCCATCCCGTAAGAACAGTCGCTCGCATTGCCGCTGTAACGGCAGTCCTCGCTATCGTCATTGGAGGCGCTGGCACGGCTATGGCAACAGGCGTCCTGCCGCTTCCTTCTGACATGCTTTCCGACATCTTTGACGGACCTGCTTCTCAAACCGAGATCATCGACCGTATTGGCCGGCCCGTCGGTGCTAGCTGCTCCAACAACGGAGTCACCGTGACCGCCGACGCCATCATGGGCGACAAGGATATGGTTACCATCGCCTATACGCTTACGTTCGACGATCCCGCTGCCCTGAAAAAGCTTTCCGAGCCGGGCGAGAACGGAACTATCGCCGGAAGTGTCGATGGAAACGTATGCGTTGATGGCGAGCATGGCGGCCAAGGCCAATCATGGCTCATTGACAAGAACCCCAATGACTCCAGCATTCAATACTTTGCACAGTTCAGCGTTGAATCACCCGGCCTTATGGGCAGGACCGTCCGCACGCATATCAACTCTCTCGTTGTGCCACGTGCTGGCAAAGAGCTTCCCGAGTATAAGAAAATACTTACGGGCCCATGGGATCTTAAGTTCCAGCTGAATTACGAAGATACATCCGTTACGATTCCCGCGCCCAAATCGGTCAACTTTAACGGCACCAAGGCGACGATTCAAGAGGCCACCGTATCCTGCGTTGGCGTTTCAGTCCGCTACAACATAGATCGTTCCATCGAACACGACAACAACAGCGGCAAGATGTCTCAAAACATGGAGGAGTCTATGGATGCCGTTGGCAACATACCCCTCATCGTGACGTTCAAAGACGGTCATGTTGAGGACGCAACCAGCCACAGCGGCTATTTCGCAAATAAACTGGATAACGGCACCACTGATGTCCACAAGACCTGGCCGTTCTCGCAAGTTTGTGACACAGACAAGATTGCAAGCGTACAAATTGGCGATACGGTCATTCCCATGAATTCGTAACGCTACGCGGCTCGTATATGCACCCGGTTCCGCACTTCGCGTCTAAAGATGCGCTGTCATCGAGCAGCGTGAGCGCAAGGCCGCCCGTATGGTCGGCTGGGAACACCTCGTTGCGCTAAAAACCACCACGAAGGGGACCGGCACCTTTGTGGTGGTTTTGCTGACTCGTCCGACCTGTCCCAACGGTTTGTCTCAATCTGTAACAGGTAGAGCCCAAATAATCGGTTAGCTGTTACAGATCGAGACAGACCACGGATGCTCAGCCGAAAATCTCAATCTGTAACAGGTAGGAACGATTTTGCCCCTTAGATGTTACAGATTGAGATATTTGACAGCTTGAATCGGCATCGCCTACAGCGCGGCGACGACCTTGTCGCCCATCGTCGTGGTGCCGAGGATCTTATCTGCCGGGGTGTTGACATCGGCGATGTCACGGGTGCGCCAGCCCTCGTCGAGCACGCGCGCCACGGCGCTCTCGATCCACGCGGCTTGCTCGCCCATGTCGAGCGCGTAGGTCAGCAGCATCGCCACCAACAAGATTTGAGCCAGCGGATTGGCCACGCCGAGCCCCGCGATGTCAGGAGCGCTGCCAGCGCTCGGCCCAAACAGCGATACGCCATCATCCAGCGAGGCAGAGGCAAGCATACCGAGCGATCCGGTAATCTGAGCCGCCTCATCGGACAGGATGTCGCCGAACATGTTCTCCGTCACCACGACGTCAAAGTCTGCCGGTCGACTGATGAGCTGCATGGCGGCGTTGTCGACGAGCAGGTCCTCAAGCTCCACGTCGGAGTACTCCTCGTCTTGCACGCGATGCACGATCTCGCGCCACATGCGGCTCGTCTCCAGCACGTTGCGCTTATCAACGCTCGTCACCTTGCCGCGACGTTTGCGCGCCGCCTCAAATGCCTGGCGCGCAATGCGCTCAATCTCGTACTCGCGATACTCCATCACGTCGACCGCACGCTGACCGGCCGCACCCGCAGCGCCCGCGCAGGTCACGGATGCGGGCGCCAAAGTCCCACGGCATGTTGTAGCCCATCGTATCGGGGATGTTCACGACCGTGGCACCGGCCTTTACGGCCGCCTCGATAATGCGCACCAGAAACTCCTGATCGGAGCGGCCGGCATCCTCGGCATAAAACTCAACATTGTCAACGAACTTGCGAGCATGTTTGACGGCATGGATCGCTCACTCAATTGCCCTTTCCTCAGTCATATGGAGCTTGTCGCGCAGGTGACTGGTGCTCACACCCAGCCCTGTATGGATACGGGGCCTCTGGGCCGTTTTGAGCGCCTCTGCAGCCACTTCGATATCCCTTCGACAGCGCGCGTCAGGCCGCATACCGTGCATCGGTCGCCCGCAATCTTGCCAATCTCCTGTACGGAGCGAAAGTCACCAGGACTCGAGATGGGAAAGCCCGCCTCGATAACGTCCACGTTCATGCGCACCAGCTGGCGGGCGATGAAGAGCTTTTCCTCGGTATTCATGCTGGCGCCCGGCGACTGCTCACCGTCGCACAGGGTGGCGTCAAAGATTGTGATTTTGCGGCTTATATGTTCCTCCTGATTGACCGTTTTATGACAGATGGCTTTCAGGAGAGAGAAGGCCTAGAGATAGAAAAATACCCGTGTCGCTCATCACGCCTGAAAGCGGCAGACGATAGCGCACCCGGGTACAACAAATCGTTATAGCGAGATTACAACCCTAGCGCGCTATCCAATCTAGTAGCGCTAGGCCTAGGAGCTGTTGCGTGTTCTTAAACATGTTGGGCTCCCTTCGGCCTCGGGTAGTACTACATCGCGCTAAAGTACAACACAAGTAAAACCACCACAAGGGTGCCTGTCCCCTTCGTGGTGGTTTCGTTGACTCAAAAGCAAGAGACCCGGTCCTGCACGAGGCAGAACCGGGTCTCTTTAGCAATGCTTGCTTTGCTCAGGCAGTAACTGTTAGTTACTCAGCCAGGAAGTCGCGCTGGATAGCGGGATCGACCTTGACGCCAGGGCCCATGGTGGAAGACACGGAGATGGACTTGACGTACTTGCCCTTAGCAGAAGAGGGCTTGACGCGCAGGATCTCGGTGTACAGGGCAGCGTAGTTCTCGACGAGCTGCTGCTCAGAGAAAGACTTCTTGCCCAGGGGCACGTGGCAGATGCCGTAACGGTCGGCGCGATACTCAACGCGGCCGGCCTTGAGCTCGGAGACCATCTTGGCGACGTCCATGGTCACGGTGCCGAGCTTGGGGTTCGGCATGAGGCCACGGGGACCAAGGATCTTACCGATGCGGCCAACCTTGGCCATCATGTTCGGCGTAGCGATAGCGGCGTCGAAGTTGATCTCGCCCTTCTGGATCTGGGCGACGAGCTCGTCGGAACCGATGATGTCGGCGCCGGCAGCCTCGGCCTCGCGGGCCTTCTCGCCCTCGGCGAAGACGGCAACACGAACGGTCTTGCCGGTGCCGTGGGGCAGGGAGATGGAACCACGGATGTTCTGGTCAGCCTTACGAGTATCGATGCCCAGACGGAAGTGGGCCTCGACGGTCTCGTCGAACTTGGCGGTGTCGAGCTCCTTGATGAGCTTGGCAGCCTGAAGGGGGGTGTAGAGCGTGGCGCGGTCGATCTTCTCGGCAGCGGCGTTATAGCTCTTACCATGCTTAGCCATGTGCATTACCTCCTGTGGTTAAACGGGCGTGAGCCCTCCCACATCGTATCGTGTGCCCTATTGCACACATATAACGGGCGCCCCGGTCGGAGCACCCGTCATTACCTAAAGAAATCGCTACTCAGCGATGGTGACGCCCATGGAACGGGCGGTACCGGCGATGATCTTCTTGGCGGCGTCAATGTCGTTGGCATTGAGGTCCGGCATCTTAATCTCGGCGATCTTGGTGAGCTGCTCCTGGGAGAGCTGACCGACCTTGTCAGCCTGGGGCTTAGCGGAACCAGACTTGAGGTTCAGCTCCTTCTTAATGAGGTGAGCCGCCGGCGGGGTCTTGGTGATGAAGGAGAAGGACTTATCCTCGTAGACAGAGATCTCAACGGGGATGATGTCGCCCTTCTTGTCCTGCGTCTCGGCGTTAAAGGCCTGGCAGAACTGCATGATGTTCACGCCAGCAGCGCCCAGGGCGGGGCCGACGGGAGGAGCGGGGTTAGCTGCACCAGCAGGAATCTGGAGCTTAATGACGTTGGCAACCTTCTTCTCAGCCATGGTCATTCCTTTCGAATCACGAGTGTGAAGTACTTGCTATATCGTAAGCACGCACGTGTTAGAAGCACTCCTGAGATGAGCAGTCACAGAAGAAGCACGCTCGCGCGAACGGACGAAAACTTAAGCGATGACAGCGACCTGGTTAAAGTCGAGCTCGACCGGCGTCTCGCGGCCAAAGATCATCAGCGTGACCTTGAGCTTGCCAGCCTCGGTGTTAACCTCGGAGACCTTGCCATCAAAGTCGGTAAGCGGGCCATCGGTGACGCGGACGGACGTGCCGACCTGAATATCGACCGAGGTGCGCTTGGGCGAATCGCCCTTACCGGGACGACGAGTCATCTTGTTGTACTCGTCGCGGGAAAGCGGAGCGGGCTTGCCGTTGCCGCCCAGGAAACCGGTGACGCCAGGCGTGTTACGAACGCACGTCCAAGCATCGTCATCCATCTCCATGCGGACCAGGACATAACCCGGGAAGATCTTAGAATCCTTGGTCTCGCGCTTGCCACCCTCTTTAATCTCGGTGACGCGCTCCATAGGAATCTCGATATCAAAGATACGGTCCTGCATGCCCATGGTCTCGATGCGATGCTCGAGATCGGACTTAACGCGGTTCTCGTATCCAGAGTAAGTGTGAACGACGTACCAACGCTTAGACATGGTTTAGCCCCTCAATCCAGAGAACAGAGCAAGAGCCTCGCCAAAGCCAGCATCGAGCAGAGCGATGACGACGCCGACGACGATCAGAGAAGCGCAAACGACGACAGAGTAGTTCACGAGCTCCTTCTTATCGGGCCACGTGACACGCTTCATCTCGGACTTGACCGAAGCGAAATACTTCTTGGTGCGGGCGAAGAAGCCAGGCTTCTCGTTCTTCTTGGACTTCGCAGCCTTCTCACTCTTCTTGGCAACGGCCTTCTTGGCCTCAACCTTGGAGTTGGCGGCAGCGTTGTTGGCAGGCGCCTGCTGCTGTGCCTTCTTCTTGTTCTTCTTGTTGGCCATTTGGGTTACCTCCGCGCAATGCGCTTATACATGAGTAAACCGTAAGCCCCCAAATGGGAGCTTACGGAATAATGACTGGCACGCCAGGAAGGACTCGAACCCTCAACACTCGGTTTTGGAGACCGATGCTCTACCAATTGAACTACTGGCGTATGTAACTAGAGACTAGCGAGTCTCTTTGTGCAGCGTGTGGTGACGGCACCAGGGGCAATACTTCTTGATCTCCATACGATCAGGCATGTTCGCCTTGTTCTTGGTGGTCGTATAGTTGCGGCGCTTGCACTCAGTGCACGCAAGAGTAACTAGAGTACGCATGTATCCTGAACCTTTCATATCCGCCCCGTACGGGCACGAGATGGTACTTTATCAGCTCTATGTAAGTGCTGTCAATGAAAACCTCGAATCAATTGGTTCTCGCTGAATCCATTCATATTTGGAACACATCAATGAAGCCAGCGAGATCTAATCGATCCCTCGCGCTCGGCTTAAGGGGGAGCGAAGCGCAATCGACAGGGAATAAGCCCCGCGTAGAAAAGAACCCGGCACGCTAAAAGTGCCGGGTTCTCTAAGTCAGCTATATCAAAGAGCTAATTTACTCAATGATCGTGGAGACGATGCCCGAACCGACGGTGTGGCCACCCTCGCGGATAGCGAAGCGCAGGCCCTCCTCCATGGCGATCGGGTGAATGAGGTCGCCCTCGATGGTGATGTGGTCACCAGGCATAGCCATCTCGGTACCCTCGGGGAGCTTGACCGTACCGGTAACGTCGGTGGTACGGAAGTAGAACTGAGGACGATAACCATCGAAGAACGGGGTGTGACGGCCGCCCTCCTCCTTGGTCAGAACATAGATCTCACCGGTGAACTTGGTGTGCGGGGTAACCGAACCGGGCTTGCAGAGAACCTGGCCGCGCTCGATGTCCTCGCGCTTGATGCCGCGGAGCAGCAGACCGACGTTGTCGCCAGCCTCGCAGAAGTCCATGGACTTACGGAACATCTCGATACCGGTAACGACGGTGTTCTGGGTATCCTTGATGCCGACGATCTCGACGGGCTCGTTGAGCTTGAGCTCACCGCGCTCGACACGGCCGGTAGCAACGGTACCACGGCCGGAGATGGTCATAACGTCCTCAACGGCCATCAGGAACGGGAGGTCGTTGTTACGAGCAGGCGTCGGGATGTACTCGTCGACGGCGTTCATGAGCTCGCGGATAGCGTCCATCCACTTGGCGTCGCCCTCGAGAGCGCCCAGAGCGGAACCACGGATGACGGGGATGTCGTCGCCGGGGAAATCGTACTCGGAGAGGAGCTCACGGGTCTCCATCTCGACGAGGTCGATGAGCTCGTCATCGTCGACCATGTCGCACTTGTTCAGGAAGACGACGATGTAGGGAACGCCGACCTGACGGGCGAGCAGGATGTGCTCGCGGGTCTGAGCCATGGGTCCGTCGGTAGCGGCGATGACCAGGATAGCGCCGTCCATCTGAGCAGCACCGGAGATCATGTTCTTGACGTAGTCAGCGTGGCCCGGGCAGTCAACGTGAGCGTAGTGACGGGCAGCAGTCTCGTACTCGACGTGGGAGACGGAGATCGTAATGCCGCGCTCGCGCTCCTCGGGAGCCTTGTCGATGTTCTCGAACGCAGTGAAGTCAGCCTTGCAGCCCTCGGTCTCGGAGAGAACCTTGGTGATGGCGGCGGTCAGCGTGGTCTTGCCGTGGTCGACGTGACCAATGGTGCCGATGTTAACATGCGGCTTAGTGCGCTCAAACTTCTCTTTGGCCATAAAGCCCTCCTCTAAACAGGTCGTCCCCGGACGGGACTTTGCCTTTATACCATAGTGGCCTCTCAACATACTATTGAGAAGCCACCGTGTTACCTATGGTAGCGGTGACTGGATTCGAACCAGTGACGCCACGGGTATGAACCGTGTGCTCTAACCAACTGAGCTACACCGCCGGATGGAGCCTGCAACCAGACTTGAACTGGTGACCTCTTCGTTACCAACGAAGTGCTCTACCGACTGAGCTATACAGGCACTTGACGGGTGGGAGCTATAGGATTCGAACCTATGTAGGCAGAGCCAACGGGTTTACAGCCCGTCCCCATTAACCACTCGGGCAAACTCCCAATCGTTCAAGTATCCGCAGGTTCTTTGGTCTTTTGGACCGCCGCCCCCGCGAACGAAGAAGATAATACGATGCCACCTTGGGGGCTGTCAACGAAAACCTCTAGATACACGGTGCCGGGCGTATCTATATACTTTTGACCTGCGGGTTTATTGAGTTTGGATATGAAGGACGGTGGATTTTGCTGCACTGATGACATTTCCCAAGGGAACACTTTGGCGTAGTGGAGTAAGCCTGCAGAATATTACTTCGATAACGATTCATTTGCACCTATATATAGGTCGTGATCGGGCCCGGCAGAATCGAGCGTGGATTTTCTCCCGTTTGAAATCGAGGGTGGATAATCTCCCTCTTTTGGCGTACCCCCAAGGCCAAAGTGGCAGATTATCCACGCTCATTCACTAAGCGGGATATTTTCCACGCTCGTTCGTCCGATAATCCACGCTCGACCAGGATGACCGGGACCGGTCCGGCCTTTGTCTCGATCTGTAACATTTAGAGAACATTTTCTCCCCTATCTGTTACAGATCGAGATGTTTCCCTGGCGGTCTCCCGTTTATCTAAATCTGTAACAACAAGAACGGTTTTCCTTCCCTAGTTGTTACAGATTGAGACACTTCTCAGCTCGCCCCCAGATTGTCTAAATCTGTAACAGCTGGGAGCTGAATGCTCGTCCTCGTGTTACAGATCGAGATTGTCGACCAACCAAGCCCTTAAGCCAGAACCTCAGATCCGTTGTACAGCCTGCTGCCTTCAAACGATCGCAGCAAGAGTTCGCGACGTTCATCGAGGTCTTTCAGTTCGCAGGGGAACACGAACAGCATCACGTTTTGATGATACTTGTAATCGGCATAGACATCCGGATCGCCCAAACGTGTGGGCGTTGACACGATACCATCCGACATATGCTCACTTGAGCCCACATAAATTCCCAGATAGTCACTGTAGTTCTTATCGTGATCGCCCTTTTGATACCTTGCGATAAGGTAGCAGCCAGGCATATCAAAGCCGTTAAACGCGGCATCGGCAGCCTTTTCCTGCTGGCAGACAAACTTGTGCAGGGGCATCACCGTCGACGCACTTTCGAAAATCGATTGTCTTGCAGCATTAATCTTCTTGCGAGCCTCGGCGGCTTCTCTTGAGTCCTGGAACGCTTTCGCAGCGCCGCCCAGCGCGCCAACTGCCGTGCCAACGCCATCGGCCGCGACACCGAGCCCCTTGCCAATGCCATCGGCAACGACACGTGCGCCGTTAACAGCGCCATCGGCCGCACCCTTTACGGCACCACCGACGGCATCAACATCGACGCCGAGCTTCTTTGCCTTCTCAATGACTACAGAGGCCTTGGTCAGAACCTGTGCCGCAAGATCCATCGTATTTATTACGGTTTCCAGTTTTACAACCATCCTAGAATTCCTTTCGATATCTCGCATAACCGAAACAGCTCATGACTCATAAATAGCGTCAGGGGTTGCGCAGCCTTCCGCGACCAAGCGAAATGCATGTAGCACCCAAGTCAGCAGTTTAAATCGGGCTACGTAATGAGTCCCAACGGGTTGTCCATTAATCGGTGAGCGCAATGAGCGTCTCGAGGAACGCCCATGCTTAGACTCGCCACCAACGCACGGCATTAGCGCATTAACACCATCGGACAGAGAAATTTTGCTGCAGTAAGAACCAGGTTCACTTTTCGCCAGCTTAGTCTTACCATTCGTCCACCATGCCCGTACGTGCAAGTAGACCCACTCGGTCACGCATTCTTCCGCCACCACCATCGCATCCACCGTCATTTCGGGCGGCCTCAGTTCAAGCGCGCAGCTATTCGACTGATGTCGCAGCAAGAGAGGAATCCGTTTACCGAATAGAAAGCCATGGCATCTGCGGAATAGTCAGAAAGCGCTAGCATTTTCATATCGGGAAAGGAGAGCACCAATTATGGACAAAAAGAAAAGGACAGCCATCGTCTCTGCCGTCGCGGCCTTAATCGTTGCTATCGGAGCGTACTGGTACGTCAATTACCAGATACCGCACAATGAGGCGGTTGAGGCCTTCAACACCGCTGCCGACGGACTTCAAAGCCGCAACGATGACTTAGACGCCGCAATCAAAGAGCTTCAGGAACTGAACAAATCGAAGGATAAGCCCTATGATTCGTCGACGTCTGATTCCGCGACCAATGCGGTAGCCCAAGCTCAGGCTGCCAAAGAAGATATCCCCGCAATGCCAGGAAATACCGACGAGATAAACGCTATGGCAAAGAAGATCGACAAGATGGGAAAATACGATTCCGTCATCGCCGATCTTTCTACCGCCAAGTCCAACCTTCAAGACAGCATCGACCAACTCAAGCAGGTGACCAACCCCTCAGAGCAATTCATCCTGCAACGGCTCACGGGCATTGCCAACATCACGGCACTGGAAGCTGTTTCGGAGGGCAACGATCCAAATAATAAGTTAGGCAAACAGGGCGGTTACACCGCATGCATCTACTTTAATTCCGATTTGGTCGACTCTTCCGACGTGTATCTTAGCGGAGATTACACCCCCGTCGTGGACGGCGGATGTGATGCCGGCGGAGCCGTCGAGGTGTACGCAAACGCCAAAGATGCCATAAAACGCGATGAGTACTTGAGCAGCTTTGACGGCAATTCGATCTTAGATCCCGGTTCGCACAAAGTTGTTGGCACCTGTGTGGTTCGCACTTCCTGCCATCTTGCCGCATCGCAGCAAAACAACATGACGAGCAACGTTGAACAGGCACTCATCAGGCTCGACAAGTAAGTTTTATATTCGTCATATCAACTAGCGATTAAGGAGTGTAGATATGAGCGATAGATTTCCCGATGTTGATTGGTGGTGCGATCGTTGCAACGCCCATCTCAACAATCAGCCAGGTTTTGACGATCACAAGTACACGTGGGTTTGTACTGAATGTGGTTACAAAAACAGTATCTCCGCAACCAACATTTATGAATCCGAAGAGGACTTTCGCAACTCGCGTTAGGAGATTCTTATGAAATACAAGGTCGTTTATCATTTACCGAGCGGCGCCGACGAAGAGGAGGATGAGCTCTTTTATTCAGAATCTGAGGCTCACGACGCCGCACGCGAAGGACTTTCCAATTATCGAACGGGCGCAGAAGAAGACTATCTGTTAAACCCAGGCGACAATCCCCTCCCCGATGACGATGGCTACAGTTACGACGTCGTAGGGGTTGACGAGTAGGTCTGTTAGCCCCGCCCAAATGGGCGGGGCTTTTTCTCTAACATCAACCAGATTCCTTTGCGCAGCACCAGTCAAAATGGTTAGCCCCCTGCATTGTCTTAATCTGTAACGACTAGGCAAGTTATTTCCTCCTAACTGTTACAGATTGAGACAAATGGACAGATCCTCAACCTTCCATCTCGACCTGTAACAGTAAGAAGGATTTCCGGCCCCTTCGTGTTACAGATCAAGACAAACCTGAAGCTTGGTTGGCGCCAAACACGCTGACTTATCGATATAAATAGAAACGGGCCCTGTCCCACAAGGGAACAGAGCCCGAAACTCTCATGGAGCCAGTGACAGGAATCGAACCTGCAACCCACTGATTACAAATCAGTTGCGCTACCGTTGCGCCACACTGGCACACTTGGCGCTTTCGCGCGAAGCCTGTTAAGAATAAAGGAATTGCGGACGGGGTGCAACAGGCCCTTTGACCGACCACATCTCAAAACCCTTCGTCAGAACGAATAGTTTTATCCGTTCGCCAAAACCAAAAACTATTCGTTTTGGCGACGGCAACCCACAGTCCGTTGATTACAAATCAACGGGCGGGCCAATTGGGAAACGGGTCTCTATGGATAATCCCCTACCTCCCGCGCAGGGCCTTGAGCTTGGCCAAGGCCTCGGGGCTCAGGCGGCTGCCCAGAGTCATCTTGATCTGCGGAGCTTCCTCTGCCTCGTGAACGTCGTTATCGATCTGTTTGATCTCGTCCACCAGCATGCGGCTCGAGATGCGCGTGACGCCCTTGCCCATGACGACGGCTTGAATTGTGCCGTCACTCGATACCACGGAGCACGCGCGGCCTTCCTCGCGTGCCTCGATGCAGAGCTTCTGCACCACGGTATCGGCAGAGACGCCCGTCGGCGAAAACTCAATGCGCACGCCGCGGGCCGGCAGGTTGGGACGCTCGCTGGAGATGTTACCCGCGCCGTCGAACACGATCACGGCCTCGTAGCGGCCCTGGGCAAACGCAGCTACGTCATTAATGAGCGCAGTACGAGCCATGTCGTGGACGTCGCTGGAATACGGATCGTCGGAATGGTTGTACACGAGCTTTTCGTAGCGCGGCGTGCAGTGGATCACGTTGTAGCCGTCGACCACCAGCAGCTCAGGCTTATTGGAGTGCACCGTCGAGACCGGATCGGCGATAGCCTGCGCAAACGCATTGCCGCCCACGCCATAGGTCGCGGCCGAAACAATTGGCTTGGCCGAGCCCTCGCCAAAGCGCTTGGCCTTGGACTTGGCGCGGTTCTTCTTGGACATGCGCTACTCCTCCCCCATGAGCTCGCCGGCATTGCGGCGCAGCCACTCAAAGCACAGCGCGGTGGTCGCCTGGGCCACATTGAGACTCTCGGTCATGCCGCGCTGGGGAAGCTTGGTCAAAAAGTCGCATTTCTCGAGCACCAGGCGCGAGATGCCGTCGCCCTCGGAGCCCATGACGAGCGCAACGCGGCCCTCGAAGGGAGCATCCCAGCAGCTGCCCTCGGCGTGCTCGGAAGCACCGCCCACCCAAAAGCCGGCGGCCTTGAGGTCGTCAAGCGCTCGGGCGATATTGGGAACCTGCGCGATGGGCAGGTGCATGACGGCACCAGCAGAGGTTTTGTAGCTGCCCACGGTCACACCGGCGGCGCGCTTGTTTGCAATGATGACGCCCGCCGCGCCCACGACCTCGGCGGAGCGCACGATCGCACCAAAGTTGCCATCGTCGGTCACATGGTCGAGCACGACGACGAGCGCCGGTCCGTCACCCGCGCGATCGAGGATATCGGCGACATCAGCATAGGGGAAATTACCCACCTCGAGCGCAATGCCCTGGTGAGCGCCATGGCTCGACAGCGCATCGAGCTGCGCGCGCGGCACATACTTAATGCGGACACCCGCGGCGTTGAGGTCGTCGACCAGGCGCGACAAGGCGGCATCGCGCTCCCCGCCCTCGGCAATGAGCGCGCACTTGATGGGAAAACCAGTGCGCAGCGCCTCGGCGGCTGCACGACGACCTTCGATAAACTCGCCCTTGGGAGCCTGAACGTTGTCGCGGTTGCGCTGCGGACGTGCGGCCTGGGTACGATCGCGCTGGCCCTTGGGAGCGGCAGCGCGGTCGTTGCGGCGAATCGGAC
>CABPXT010000004.1:0-29369 GCA_902461405.1 uncultured Collinsella sp. | reverse complement strand
AACTGCGGGAACGGCCTATCCGCTCAAAGTGTTCGGCTGAGATCGGAAATCAACCCACCACAAAGGTGCCTGTCCCCTTTGTGGTTGTGAGGTGCTAGGGGAGGAGCTTCATGGCTGCGTCGTGGGCGGCGCGCTCGTAGGTGTCGTCGAGGGGCGTGAGCGGCAGCAGGGCTGTGGCCTGCGCATCGCCGCGGCGCTCGAGGGCATGGGCGATCAGCCAGTCGGCGAGCTCGGGGTTCTTGGGCAGTGCCGGTCCGTGTAGGTACGTGCCGATGACGCCCTTGTAGATCAGGCCCTCAAAGCCATCGTCGCCGTTGTTGCCGGTGCCAGTGACGACGGACGTTCCGAGCGGCGTGGCATCGGCGTCCAAAAGCGTGCGGCCGCCATGGTTCTCGAATCCCACAAAGGGCTCAGGTGCCAGGTCGGTTTTGACGGCTACGTTGCCGATCAGGCGATCGGAGCCGCGTACGGTTTCGGCGGCAATGACCCCCAGACCCTCAATGCGATCCTCGCCCATATAGTACGAACGGCCGAGCAGCTGATAGCTGCCACAGATGGCAAGCAGCGAGCCGCCATCCTCAACATAGGCCGCGACCTTGTCTTTTTGGGCGAGCAGCTCGTGTGCCACGGCTACCTGGTCGCGGTCGGAGCCACCACCCATCATGAGGATATCGGCATCGGTCAAATCAAGCGTTTCGCCCATACGGACCTCGTCTACACGCGCGGGAATGCCACGCCAGGCGCAACGGCGCTCGAGCGCGATAACATTGCCGCCGTCGCCGTAGAGGTTGAGGGCATCGGGATACAGGTAGACGATGCGCAGCGGGCGCGAAAGCTCGACTGGCGCGATGCCGACAGGAAGAGCGCTGCCGTCGGCACGGGCTATGGCGCGGGCAGCAACCGTGGCTGCATCGGCACCCTTCAGCCCGTCGAGCTCCTTGACCAGCGGCGGGAAGGCCGTGTAGTTGGCGACGGCGTAGAAGGTGTCATCGGCGGCCTCGTCTGCCACGGCGCCAATTGCCTGCGCGACGTCCGAGATAATCGCGGCATCGATGCCGGCGTACTTGAGGCGCACCTGCATGTCGTGCGCACGCGTGCCTCCGGCAAAGGCGACAAGCCCTGGGGTATCGGCGATGCGCTCGAAGTCGACGTCGTAGATCCACGAGACATCGTGTCCGTCGGCGTCGTTGTCGTTAAGGAAGAAAGCGCAGAGTCTGCCGCCTGCCGTCTTGATGGACTGGATTTGTCGATCGAAGCCTACGGGATTCTTAGCCAGGTTGGCCTCGACGGTGCGGCCGGCGATATCCCAGCGGCCCATGCGTCCGCCGGCGGGGACGTAGGCATCGAGCGTGGGCTGCAGGTGCGCCGTATCCACGCCTAACTCATGTGCGGCAAAGAATGCAGCAGCAACGTTGTAGACCATGTACAGGCCGTTGTAGCGTGTGGCGATGTGTACGGCAGCCGCGTCGGGCGCAGATCCAAAGACCAGGTCGAAGCCGTAGCCGTCGCAGCCAAGCTCCACGCCCGTCACACGGCGGACCAGTGCGGGGCGTGCCCAACCGCACGAGGGGCAATGGTAGGCGCCGAGTTGACCATACTGCACATAGTCGTACTCCAACGGGGCGTTGCACTGCGAGCAAAAGCGCGAGTCGCTAATGCGGTCGGACTCGGTGTCGGTGGCGCCGTCGATGCCAAAGGCAATACTCGCATTGGGAACGCGCGCGGCAATCGAGGCGCACAGCGGGTCGTCGGCGTTGTAGATGAGCGTCGTTGCCGGCGAAAGCTCCAACGCGTGGGCGATGACCTCCTGGGTGTGATCGATCTCGCCATAGCGATCTAGCTGGTCGCGGAACAGGTTGAGCAGCACGAAGTACGTCGGCTTGAGCTTGGGCAGAACGCGTACGGTGTAGAGCTCGTCGCACTCAAAAACGCCCACGCGCTTGCCGCTGCTGGTGTGTTTAAGGCCGCTGCGCGCTTCGAGCAGTGCGCCCACCACGCCCGGCTCCATGTTGTTGCCGGCGCGGTTGCACACCACGGTGGCGCCGCTGGCGGCAACGGCGTCGGCGATGAGGTTGGAGGTGGTGGTCTTGCCATTAGTACCGGTGATCACCACGCTGCGGTCGACAAGGCCGGCGAGGTCGCTCAGCAGCTCGGGGTCGATCTTCATGGCGATGCGGCCGGGGAGTACGCCGCCCTGGCGCTTAAGGACGGAGCGCAGCCCCCAGCGGGCGATATCGCTCGAGGTGCAGGCGAGAGATGAGCGGAGATTCATGAAGCCGTTCCTAACGTGAATGACATGGTCGTGGCGTTTGCGCCGTTAAAAGCCGTAACGGCGCGCAAATTCCTGGGCAAGCTGCGATACGTCTTCGCAAGCGTTGGCCCAGGGGGCAAAGTCGGGAGTATCCGAGATGATGCCGTCGGCCTCCCAAACGGCCTGGTGCGAAAGATCCCAGGGATCGCGTGGCTCGGGCCGGCAGGGAAGGTACGGTGTCTGGTACATGGGATTCAGCAAGAAGAACGCGCCACCCTCGCAGCGGTTAGCGAACTCGCGCAGCGCACGCACCGCCGGACGCATCTTGTTCGTTTTGAACAAGAGGATTGTGCGGGCGAGCAGGTACCAGGGGGAGTTCTCGAGCGCATCGGCTCCCACCTGTTCCTCGAGCTGGTGGGCTAGGGCAAAAAAGCCGTCCTCGTCTTCCAGGCGAGCGAGGGCGAGCAACACGGTGCCGGCAGCTCGGGTGGGATAGCCTTCTGCCTTAAGAACACGGCGGGCGTAGTTGGCAGCAGCGCGGTAGCGGGCGCTCGCCATGCACAGCTGCGAGATGGCCTCGAGTGTGTGAAGCCACCCGATAAGAGCCGGCTCGCTCACGGTAAGGTCTGCTGCGGTGACACCGTCGGCCAAAACATTATTGGCCCAGTAGTGTGGGGCCTCCATATCGAACCCGGGCACGCTTTGCTGCAGGTAATCGGCCGTGGTCGCCTCGAGCTTCATCAGGTCGCCCAGGCAGGCGTCAACGGGCGTGTCGGCCAGGATGATGGCGAGCAGCTGGGCATCGAGGACATACGCATCGACGCGGACAATCTTGAGCAGCTCATCGCGCATGTCGTCGAACAGACGATTGCGCGTCTGCTCGAACTCCTCGTCGCTGCCCATGTCCTCGATGCGATGGAGCTCGTCGAGCAGGTGGCGATGAACACCGGCGTAGGACAGCAGCGCCTGGGCATGCTCGGACTGCGCATACTTTTGGGGATTCGCGCTAATGTCGTTATGGACAAGCTCGCGTGCTGCATCGGTGAGCTCGGGGTGCGACGCCAGATAGGTGCGCTCCAGGTAGGCGGGGATGTAGACGCTCGGATCCATTAGAGGTCTCCTCCCTTAAACGGCAAACCCTGCTCGGCCGCCCGCAGTATGCGCTCATCGATTTGGGAACGCACGATATCGTTGGTGGCGACCCAGGCGGCAAAACTGGCGTTGTCGGGGGCGCCCAGGCCCTCCTGCAGTACCGGCGTCGCCTCGGACAGCGCAAGGACAAGTTCGTCGGTGGAGCCCACACTCACATTGACGCGGGCATAGACGCCATCGGGAAACTCGGTTTGGAAGTAGAGCGCCTCGGCTGCGTGCGGGCACGAACGCACAAGGATACGCAGGTAGTGTTCGGCACCCTCGTAGTCCAGCTCGCGCCAGGCAGCGCTTATCAGCGCGATGAGCGTCCACGGGTCCAAGTCACGCTCCGCATCTTTGGGGCGGCGGCGCGGCGGGGTATTCGCGAGGTACGGCACGGAGTGAGCGGAGCGAAAGCGCTTGAGCTCCTCGGCGGGGTATTCGAGCTTTGCCATGGCGAGCATCGCGGTGTGGCGGACACCAGCGGGGTCGTTGGGCGCAAAGTCCAAGCTGCGATTCGCGGCTTCGAGCGACATGCGGTAGCGTCCGCTAATGAGCGCGCGCGATGCCAAGGCGGCAAGCCAGCGCAGGTAGGGGCGGCGCATAAGGTCGCCTGCGGCCTCGCGCTCGTAGGGGTCCTGCGCCGAGGCGATCTTGAGCGCCAGATCGTGCTCCACCTCGTCGCACTTGGACACCAGATACTGTACGTATTCCTCGTTGGATTCGGCGGTGAGCGCCGTCAGCATGCGCTGGGCATCCCAGTTGGCCGGATCGAGCGCGGCTGCCTCGCGGAGCATGTTCTCGGCTGCGGCTTCTTCTTGTTCTGCCTGGGCGTCGTCGGGGATAAAGGGGATGCGGTAGTCGACAGCTTCGGCGACCTTGGCGATCAGATGCCCGGCGCGGTCGCGGTCGTGCACGATGAGCGGCGCGGGGTTGCGGGTGAATTGCTCCATTAGACGCTCGACGGCGGGGCCGTCGGTGAGCGGGATATTGTCGCGGCGCAAGGCCTCAAGAACGAGGCGATGGCAATCCTCTTGAATGGGATCGAATGCCATGGGGCCTCCTTTGCTGCGGTTAGGGTTCAAATATCTCTATATAAGGTTCTAGTTTACCCGCATGTGGCACACCGGGGGTGCCGCACTTGGACTTGCACCTTTGCACCACGAAGACGGATGTCGCACAAATGTCGGCACCTCGGTTGCGCGGGTGGTATCACAGTGCCGTAAACGGTCGATTTTTGGCGGCGAACGGGGCGCATTTTTGAGGGGCACAGCCCTGCCCGGGATATGTAGTCAACCCTGATAAAACGTTTGCCCAGCTTGGGGTACGAATGCCCCACAAGAGTCTTCAGGGATAGAAAAAACGTTTCATCATTGTCAGCTTTAGGTGAATAACTGACCAACCAGAACGGTAAAATAGTGTTTGTCTGAGCGTTGAGACGTTTGGACATCGTGCATTGCCATCGCCGGCAACGCGCAAACCGGTCCTAACGGAGCCAATTGGGTGCTCCGTTATATACGCAAGTCTAAGAGGGGCTTGTTTAGGAGGCACAGTATGGGACGTTTTACCAATCCTCGCGATCTGTACTTTGGTGAGGGCGCTCGCCACGAGGTGAAGAACCTCAAGGGCAAGAAGGCCATCATCGTTTCTGGCGGCAGCTCTATGCGCCGCGGCGGGTTCCTGCAGGACGTTGAGGCCGACCTTAAGGAAGGCGGTTTCGAGGTCAAGCTGTTCGAGGGCGTCGAGTCCGACCCGTCCATCGAGACGGTCATGAAGGGCGCCGAGGCCATGCGCGAGTTCGAGCCCGACTGGATCGTTGCTATCGGTGGCGGTTCGCCCATCGATGCCGCTAAGGCCATGTGGGTCTTCTACGAGTATCCCGAGGAGTCCTTCGACAACATTATCCAGCCGTTCAGCTTCCCCGAGCTGCGTCAGAAGGCTCACTTCTGCGCCATTTCCTCTACCTCCGGCACCGCTACCGAGGTCACCGCATTCTCCGTCATCACGGATTACGAAAAGGGCATCAAGTACCCGCTGGCCGACTTCAACATCACCCCTGATGTCGCCATCGTCGACCCCGAGCTCACCTACACCATGCCCGCCAAGCTGTGCGCTCACACCGGCATGGACGCTCTGACCCACTGCATGGAGGCCTACGTTTCCACCTGCGCCTCTATGTTCACCGATGCCAACGCCCTGCACGGCATCCGCGAGATCGTCGAGTGGCTGCCCAAGTCCTATGCTGGCGACCATGAGGCCCGTCAGCACATGCACGAGGCTCAGTGCATCGCCGGTATCGCCTTCTCCTCGGGCCTGCTTGGCATCGTTCACTCCATGGCTCACAAGACCGGTGCTGCCTTCGAGAACGGCCACATCATCCACGGTGCTGCTAACGCCATGTACCTGGGCAAGGTCATCCAGTGGAACTCCAAGGACCCGCGTGCTGCCGAGCGTTACGCTTACGTGGCCAAGGAGATCCTGCACCTTCCCGGCGAGACCAACGAGGAGCTCATCGCTGCGCTCGTCCAGAAGATTCGCGACCTCAACGACCAGCTCAACATTCCGCAGTCCATCAAGGATTACGCGAATGGCGGCGTGAAGGTCGACGCCGAGAACCCGCAGATGGTCTCCGAGGAGGAGTTCCTCGCGAAGCTCCCCGAGATCGCCGCGAACGCCGAGCAGGACGCCTGCACGCCGGAGAACCCGCGTGAGACCAAGGCTGCCGACTTCGAGAAGATCCTCAAGGCCTGCTACTACGACACCGACATCGATTTCTAATCGACTCTTGTTATCGTAACGAGGGGCTCCGCACGTATCCGTACGGAGCCCCTTTCTTTTTAATTATTAGAGAATGGGATAAAAATGGCTGCAATCTTCAATAGCCCCAGCAAGTACATCCAGGGCCCGGACGAGCTGGCCAAGCTCGGTTCCTATGTCGAGCCGCTCGGCGCTAAGGCCCTCGTCATTGTGACGCCTTCGGGCAAGAAGCGCGTCGGTGCCAAGATCGAGGGCGGTTTTGCCGAGGCTAAGGCCGAGCTGCTGTTTGAGGATTTTAACGGCGAGTGCTCCAAGGGCGAGGTCGATCGCCTGGTTGCGCTCGCTCGCGACAACGGCTGCGACATCATCGTCGGCGTCGGTGGCGGCAAGATCCTCGATACCGCGAAGGCTGTCGCCTACTACTTGGGGTCTCCGGTTATCATTTGCCCCACCATCGCCTCGACCGATGCGCCGTGCTCGGCACTTTCGGTGCTCTACACCGACGACGGCCAGTTCGATAAATACCTCTTCCTGAAGGCTAACCCCAACATTGTTCTGATGGATACGACGGTTATCGCAGCGAGCCCGGTGCGCCTGACGGTTTCCGGTATGGGCGATGCGCTCGCAACCTACTTTGAGGCCCAAGCGACGCACGATGCCGACGGCGGCACTTGCGCCGGCGGTAAGGGCGGAATGGCCGGCCTGGCGCTCGCCAAGCTCTGCTACGAGACGCTTATGGCCGATGGCGTCAAGGCCAAGGTTGCGCTGGAGAAGGGTGCGCTTACGCCTGCCGTCGAGCATATCATCGAGGCCAATACGCTGCTCTCCGGTATTGGCTTTGAGAGCTCGGGCCTTGCTGCTGCTCATGCCATCCACAATGGCCTGACGATGCTGCCCGAGTGCCACGGCATGTATCACGGCGAGAAGGTCGCCTTTGGCACCATCGTCCAGCTGGTACTCGAGGATGCTCCGACCGAGAAGCTCGAGGAAGTCTTGGGCTTCTGCATTGAGCTGGGCCTGCCGGTCACGATGAAGGAACTTGGCGTTGCCGAGCTTACGCGCGAGCAGGCCATGATTGTTGCCGAGGCCGCCTGCGCGCCCGATGATACCATGTGCAACATGCCGTTTGAGGTGACGCCCGAGATGGTCGCCAACGCCATCCTGGGTGCCGACGCACTGGGTCATTATTACCTTATGGATGAGTAAACTAAGGTAAGGAAGGGGCAAAGCCGACAGATGGCTTTGCCCCTTTTGCTATGGTGCAAAGGGACCTGTCCCCAATGCACAAGTTGGTGCAGGGGGGCGGGTTACTTTGCACCAATCGTTGTTTGATGAAGGGCGGATTCTCGCATGGCGCTTCCCATGGTTTATGGCGGTCCCGGCCGGTATGTTCAGGGGCCGGGCGAACCTTCGCGTCAGGGCAGGTATCTGTCATGGTTGGGGTGCTCCGCCTATGTCCTGTTTGACCAAGGCACCGAGGATCGACTGTGCAAGCAGATCGTCGATGGATTTCTGGGCGAAGGTCTCAGCGAGCCGTTCTTTAAGATTTATGACGGTCCGTGTAGCGCGATTTCCGATGGCGACCTGCAGGGTGTTGCAAATGCGGTCTTTAGAAACGAGCGTAATATGGCCAACGAGCAGGTCAAGGTGACCGAACAAAAGCTCGTGCAGCTCATGTGCGAGGCATAGCTTGGCGCTTGATCGACCTTGTGCAATCGGGGCGGCGATAGGCCATGGGCTATTTGCCGCAAAGATGCGCCGCGTGTAATTTGCCCGAGGCGTGGGCCGATGGCGTATCATTATCTCTTGCTTGTTTGCACTGCTCAGGGAGGGGCCGCGCATGGCGCAGGAACACGATCTGTTTGATGACATTATCGAGATCAGCAAGGGTTTCGACTTTCTTAAAAACCCGCTTGGCGGTGTGACCGATGCACTCGATCCGTCGGCACCGCAGTGGAATCCTGCCGACTACAAGGAGCGTCCGCGCGGCAACACCATTCCGTGCCTGACCTGCAAAAACGAAAAGAGCGGCTGTACCGCGTGCATGGACGTGTGCCCGGTCAACGCTATCGAGGTCGAGGAAGACGCCATCGAGATCCTCGACTCCTGTCGCAAGTGCGGCCTGTGCGCCGCTGCCTGTCCGACCGAGGCGATCATCTCGCCGCGCCTGGCGCCTAAAAACCTGTATGACGACATTGTCTCGGCGGCCACGAGCCACGAGACCGCCTACGTCACCTGCACGCGCGCCCTTAAGCGCATGCCGCGCGAAAACGAAGTCGTCGTTGCCTGCGTGGGCGATATTACGGCCGAGACCTGGTTCTCGGTACTGGCGGACTATCCCAACGTGAGCGTGTACCTGCCGTTGGGCGTGTGCGATAAATGCCGCAACATCGGCGGTGAGGACATTCTGGGCGAGGCGATTGCGAAGGCCGAGGAGTGGTCTGGCACGGGTATGGGCCTGGAGGTCGACCCCAAGAGCCTCAAGTGCCATAAGCGTCGCGAGTACGAGCGCAAGGAGTACATGGAAAAGATCGCCCGCACCACGGGCCTGACGGTGACCAAGCTCAACCCGGCGACGGCGGCGCTGGCCTCGGTGACGCAGAAGCTCAAAGCCCACCGCCACCAGATTACCCAGCTGGAGCGCACGCTCAACACCATGTGCGGCACCACGACGACCAAGCGTCGCCGTTCGCTCACGCACGGGCGGCAGCTGGTGCTCTCGACGCTGCAAAACCACCCCGAGCTTGCCCAGAACATGCAAGTGAGCACGCCGGAGTGCGATTTTGACAAGTGCACGTCGTGCGGCGAGTGCGTCAATGTATGCCCCACGTTCGCCTGCGATTTGGTAGGAAGCGGTCGCTTTGCACTGGAATCCACGTATTGTTTGGGTTGCGGTGCCTGTGTCAAGGTTTGTCCCGAACATGCGCTCAAGCTTGTTGAGCACGATGCGTCCAACTTGATCGTCGTCGACCCCGAGGCCGAGGAGAAGGCCGCCCAGAAGGCGAAGGCTCACGAAGAAGCTGAGAAGGTCAAGGCCGAGGCGAAGGCCAAACTCGGCAAGATGCTCGATCAGGTGGAGAAGCTCGCGGACTAGCTAAAAGAGCGTAAATGATGGCCGGTGGGACAGATACTGCCCCGCCGGCCAAAAAAGTTGCGGTGGAATAGTTCCTGTTTTGCCCTTAAGCTGGCCATTCTAGGAACTGTCCCACCGCAACTAATAAATGGTTAGTTCATGCTGCTTTGGTGGCCGGTTCGACCGGTACCGTTGCGCGTCACGGTTTCATGGAGCAAAAAGAACCCGGGGACCTGTTTGGTCTCGGTGTATTCCATAAGGATGCCGTCGGCGTTGTAGGTCTGCCCGCGTATAACGGCGAGTGCGTTAAAGTCGTCGAGATCGAGCACGCGCGCATCTTCGGGCGTGGGATGCTCAATTGTTACATCGCGTTTGCCCGTGGCAATCTTAATGCCAAGGTCTTCTTCGAGGTAACGATAGATCGAGTCGTTGACAATCTCGGGTGTCAACCCCGGTACCTGTGAGCTTAGGTAATAGGAGTCGTCGGAGCACACGGCCCGTCCGTCTGCATAACGGATGCGTTTGGCACGCGTGAGCTCACAGCCTTCAGGAAACCCGGTAATCTTGGAGATCGCCTTGTTACAGACGAGGAGCTCAAAGACAGTGGTAACCGTTTTGAGCTCAAAGCCTCGGCTGGCTGCGATTTCCTTAAAGGTCTCGAGTCCGCCGCCGCCACGATTCGTCTCGTCACTGATGTTGCGAATGACGCGCATGCCTTTGCCTTGCTGGGGGAGCACGTAGCCATCTGCCGCAAGCATCGAGATGGCGCGACGGACCGTCATGCGCGAACAGCCAAACAGCTGAGTGAGTTCAGTCTCCGAAGGCAGATAGCTTAGATAGGCGTATGTGCCGTCGTCAATCGACTGCTTCACGTTGTCATAAATGGTTTGGAAGATGGCTCGCGCCATGACGGTCTCCTAGAGCTGAGTGCGCGAGCGGTGGATGAGGACTGCTCGCGCAGGTGTCGATCGATTTACTTGCTGGGGTCGATTATATATTTACCCATGGCGCGCAGAGCTGGGTCTGACAGGATGGCGCCGAGTTCGTCGAGGGAAGCCACCTTGGCGACCATCGAGGATACGTCGATCCTGCCTGAGTCGATGAGCTCGAGCGCGCGACGCTGCGTATAAGGGTTGATGTAGGACGAGGTAAGCACAAGCTCCTTCTGGAAGACCTCGAAGGGCTTGACGGTGATTGTCTCATCGGGCTTGGTGAGGCCGAACATCATGACCGTAGCCTTGTGGCCGGCGATCTGGATGGCCTGCTCGATGGTGACGGGCTTGCCAACACACTCGATAACGACATCGACGTTGCCGACGCCCTCCTGCTTCAGGCAGGCCGGGACGTCCTCGTGGATGGAATCAATTGCCAGGTCGGCGCCGAGTTTGAGCGCAACCTCGCGCTTGCCTTCGACAGGCTCGAGCAAGACAACCTTGGTGGCGCCGGCGTTTTTTGCAAGCTGCATCATGAGCAGACCGATCATGCCGCCGCCGATAACGACAACTGTGCTGCCGGGCTTGATGTTGCACATATCGATGCCGTGCAGGCAGCAGGCGACGGGCTCGGTCATAGCACCCTGCTCAAAGCTGGTGTGATCGCCCAACTTGTAGACTTGCTGCATATCGACGGAGCAGTACTCGGCAAAGCCGCCGTTGACGGTGGTGCCGTAACCGGTCATATGCTCGCAGTAGTGGTTGATTCCGTCGCGGCAGGGTTCGCAGCAGCCGCAGGGATGGTTTGGGTCGATGCACACGCGATCGCCCGGTTTAAAGCCAGCGACGTCGCTGCCCACGGCCTCGACAACGCCCGCAAACTCATGGCCAAGGATCGTGGGCGGGGTAACGTCGGCTGCACCCTTGTCGCCTTCATAGATATGAACGTCGGTACCGCAGACGCCGCAAGCTTTGACGTTGATCAGAACGTCGCGCTTGCCCACGGCCGGCTTTGCCGATTCCTCGACTCTGAGGTCGTGCTTTCCATAGAAGACCGCACTTTTCATGGTGACTCCTTAACGTGGCGGTGAATATTGTAATGAAGTATAGGCATGTCTACAGGTATAGACAAGCACATCTAGACAAGTTGAATAAAAATATTAATTGCAGCCATCAGCTATGTCAGATTTAGCAGGCGAAATACTGAACTTATACCGTTTACGGCCAATTATCGACCGCTGACCGAACATAGAAACCGTATTAACTTGTCTAGATAAGTGATATGATAAAAAAGAAGCGCAAGAAGTCGGGGAAGCGGGCCCACCCGTCCTATTGCACGAGGTACACGCAAACGGCGCGTCTGCGGTCTCGAGTGAAGCCAAAACCGCAGCCGCTCCGAATGAAGAGAGGGGGATTCCCCGTCATGATGCAAAAGATACAACGTTTCGGCGGTGCAATGTACACGCCTGCAATTCTTTTCGCATTTTCCGGAATCGTCGTCGGCCTGGGTACGTTGTTTACCACCGAGGCGATCTTTGGCGAGATGGCCACTGCGGGTCATCTTTGGTTTGATTGCTGGAATGTGCTGCTCCAGGGTGGTTGGACGCTCTTTAACCAGATGCCGTTGCTGTTTTGCGTAGCGTTGCCAATCTCGCTCGCGAACAAGCAGAATGCTCGCTGCTGCATGGAGGCTTTGGCCATCTACCTTACCTTCAACTACTTTGTAAGCACAATCTTGGGGCAGTGGGGCCCTGTCTTTGGGGTCGACTACTCTGTCGAGGCGGGCAGCGGTACTGGTCTTGCCACTATCGCAAGCATCAAAACGCTTGATATGGGCATCATGGGCGCGCTTATCATTTCGGGTATCGCCACGATGCTTCACAACAAGTACTTCGACACCGAACTTCCTGAGTGGCTGGGCGTGTTCTCGGGCTCCGTGTTCATCTATATGATCGGTTTCTTCGTTATGGTTCCGGTCGCTCTTATCGCCTGCCTGGTATGGCCGCATGTTCAGGCTGCTATCGCCGCCTTCCAGGGATTCATCCTTTCCGCCGGTACGTTTGGCGTGGGCGTCTTTGCTTTCTTCGAGCGCGTGCTGATCCCTACAGGCCTGCACCACTTTATCTATACGCCGTTCTATTACGACAACGCGGCGGTCAACGGCGGCATCTTTGCTGCTTGGGCCAACATCCTGCCCCAACTGGCTGCCGATCCGAGCATTGCTCTTAAGGATGCCGCACCCTGGGCTGCCTATACCTGCCCTGGTTGGACTAAAGTCTTCGGCTCGCTTGGCGTCGCCATTGCGTTTTACATGACCGCCAAACCCGAGCGCAAGCAGCGCGTCAAGGCTCTGCTCATTCCCGTCACCCTTACCGCTATGCTTTGCGGTATTACCGAGCCGCTTGACTTTACCTTCCTGTTCATCGCGCCCGGCCTGTTCGTCGTCCACTGCGTGCTCGGAGCGCTCGGCTGCATGGCTCAAAACCTCCTTGGCGTCGTGGGTATCTTCGACGGCGGCATCATCTCGATGCTCTCGTGGGACTGGCTGCCCCTTTGGGCCGCACACGGTCTGCAGTACGCCATCTCCATCCTTGTCGGTCTGTGCTTTACCGCTCTTTGGGTCGTGGTCTTCCGTTTCCTGATCGTCAAGTTCGACTTTAAGACCCCCGGTCGCGAGGATGACGATGTTGAGGTCGAGCTCAAGTCCAAGGCCGACTACAAGCAAAAGCAGGGCGGTGCTGCTGGCAAATCGGTCGTCCAGAGTAAAGATGACGAGCGCTTGGTGCTTGCCGAGAACATCCTCGATCTGCTCGGTGGCACGGATAACATCATCGATGTAACTAACTGCGCTACGCGTCTGCGCGTTAACGTCAAGGACAAGAGCGTCGTTGCACCCGAGGCTTCCTTCAAGGCGATCGGTACGCATGGCTTGGTGGTCCAAGGTCAGTCAATCCAGGTCATCATCGGCCTTACCGTCCCGCAGGTTCGCGAGAAGTTCGAGAGTCTTCTGAAGTTCGAGAGTCTTCTGTAAACCATCGTCCATCGAAACAATCGGCCTTGCAGAGCCGGTATGCACCGCAAGGCCGATTCTAGAGATAAAAAACTCCACTTCTAGGTAACAATTCCAAACCGTACAGGCCGCGTGCGGGGATGGATTGAGCAAGCGGCCAGAATGAGGAGGACATCATGTCCAAGAAAAACTATGCCGTGACCATTGCCGGCGGTGGCTCTACCTTCACTCCGGGCATTGCCCTGATGCTGCTTGAGGAGCGCGACCGCTTCCCGGTCAACAAGGTGACCTTCTACGACAATAACGCCGAGCGCCAGGAGACCGTGGCCAAGGCCTGCGAGATCTACTTCCATGAGAACGCTCCCGAGGTTGAGTTCAACTACACCACCGACCCCGAGACCGCATTCACCGGGACCGACTTCGTCCTTGCTCACATCCGCGTCGGCCTGTACGCCATGCGTGAGCTCGACGAGAAGATTCCTCTCAAGTACGGCTGCGTTGGCCAAGAGACCTGCGGTGCCGGCGGTATCGCCTACGGCATGCGCTCCATCGGCGGCGTCATCGAGATCCTCGACTACATGGAGAAGTGCAGCCCCAACGCCTGGATGCTCAATTACTCCAACCCCGCGGCCATCGTCGCCGAGGCCTGCCGCGTGCTGCGCCCCAACAGCCGCATCATCAACATCTGCGACATGCCGATCGACCTCATGGATAAGATGAGCCGTATGTGCGGCATCAAGGATCGTCGCGAGCTGCAGTATAGCTACTACGGCCTCAACCACTTTGGTTGGTGGAGCAAAATCTACGACAAGGATGGCAACGACCTCATGCCGCAGATTAAGGAGCACATGGCTAAGAACGGCTACCTGGACGGCATCGAGCACGAGGCCGGTAAGGAGCAGCATGTCGAGGAGAGCTGGATTCACACCTTCGGCAAGGCCAAGGATGTCTATGCTGTCGATCCCGAGACGATTCCCAATACCTACCTCAAGTATTACCTGTACCCGGACTATGTCGTCGAGACGTCTGATCCCAACTACACTCGCGCCAATGAGGTTATGGACGGCCGCGAGAAGAAGGTCTTTGGCGCTTGCCGCGACATCATCGCCAAGGGTACTGCCAAGGACGGCGGCTTTGAGCCGGATGTACATGCCAACTACATCGTCGACCTTGCCTGCGCACTGGCCGAGAACACGCTCGAGCGCTTCCTGCTGATCGTCCCCAACGATGGCGCTGTGCCCAACTTCGACCCGACGGCCATGGTCGAGGTGCCTTGCATCGTCGGTTCCAACGGCTTTGAGAAGATCTGCCAGGGCCCGATTCCGCAGTTCCAGAAGGGCCTGATGGAGCAGCAGGTTTCCGTCGAGAAGCTCGTTGTCCAGGCTTGGGTCGAGGGCAGCTACCAGAAGCTCTGGCAGGCGCTCACGCTCTCCAAGACCATTCCTTCGGCAAGCGTTGCTAAGCAGATCCTGGACGAGCTCATCGAGGCAAACAAGGATTTCTGGCCCGAGCTTAAGTAAGGACTACTGTCTCGAACCCTCACGCATCTCTGCTTCATTTGCGCCGCCGCGGTGTCCGGATTCGCCCGGATGCTGCGGCGGCGCTATACTTATGCAGTTTGAAGTACCTGTACCAAAAGGAGCTGTCGTGTCCCTTTCCATCGGTATCGTGGGCCTGCCCAACGTGGGCAAGTCGACGCTGTTCACCGCGCTTACCAAAAAGACCGGCCTTGCCGCCAACTACCCGTTTGCCACGATCGACCCCAACGTGGGCATCGTCGATGTGCCCGATAGCCGCCTGCAAAAGCTCGCCGACATCGTCAACCCCGGCCGCATTGTGCCGGCTACGGTCGAGTTTGTCGACATCGCGGGCCTGGTGAAGGGTGCCAACGAGGGCGAGGGCCTGGGCAACCAGTTCTTGGCAAACATCCGCGAGACCGATGCCATCTGCGAGGTCGTGCGCTTCTTTAAGGATCCCAACGTCATGCGTGAGGTGGGCCGCACGGGCGAGTTCGTCGACCCCGCCGGTGACGCCGATACCATCATGACCGAGCTCATCCTGGCCGACATGGGCACGCTCGAGAAGCAGCTGCCCAAGCTCGAGAAGGAGGCCAAGCGCGACAAGGAGCTCATGCCCAAGTTCGAGGTCGCTAAGCGCCTGCTTGCCTGGCTCAACGAGGGCAAGCGCGCCGCATCCATGGAGATGACCGACGAGGAGCGTGCTGCCGCCAAGGGCCTGTTCCTGCTCACTATGAAGCCCATCCTGTATGTGGCCAACGTGGACGAGGATATGCTCAACGACGATCTGGCGCCCATCGATGGTGTTAAGCCACTGCCTATCTGCGCCAAGATCGAGGCCGAGCTTTCCGAGCTCGATCCCGAGGACGCTGCCGACTACCTGGAGAGCCTGGGCCTGGAGCAGCCCGGTCTGGACGTGCTCGCGCAGGCCGCCTACAAGCTGCTTGGTCTGCAGTCGTTCTTTACGGCCGGCGAGATGGAGGTCAAGGCCTGGACGGTGCGTCAGGGCGCGACCGCCCCGCAGGCCGCCGGTGTCATCCACACCGACTTTGAGCGCGGCTTTATTAAGGCCGAGGTCATTGGCTACGACGACTACATCGAGCTCGGCGGCGAGCAGGGCGCCAAGGCCGCCGGGAAGCTGCGTATTGAGGGCAAGGACTATGTCATGGCCGATGGCGACGTCGTGCACTTCCGCTTTAACGTGTAAGGACGACGCATATGTTTAAATATGGCAAAAAAGCTGGCTACATGGGTATTGCTCTGCTCGTGCTTGCGGTGATTCCGCTGGTGGTCGCAGTGTGTGTTATCCCCAACATTGGTCCCGAGGTGGCAACAAAGTTTAATGCCGCCGGCGAGGCGACGCGCTGGGGCAAGAGCTACGAGTTGCTGGCACTGCCGGTGCTCAACCTGCTGCTGAGCGTGGCGACGTACTTTACGGCAGGACGCCAGGCTAAAAACAATGACGACTCCGCCGCCATGGCGCGCATCGTATGCGAGCGCTACCTGCGCAACGGTTGCATCACGGGCGTGTTCCTCAACGTGGTCAACGTTTACTTTATGTACTCGGCGATTACCGGAACGGGCTTTGGCCTTGGTTTCTAGCTTGTCCTTTTAGGCAACGAGCCTGCACATATATTCAATGGCTGCTGCGAGGCCGCCGCTCGATCGTGGTTTAAAGACTATGTCGGCGGCGGTCTCGTTTTCGTATCCGGCGCCACGAAGGGCGAGTGCGATGCCGGCTTCTAGAAGGAGCGGCAGGCCGCGTTGGCTGGTTGCGATTACGGCAGCCTGATTGAGCGGGCAGCTGTGCGTTTGGCATTGGATGGCAAGTTCACCTTGCGCCGGGCAAGGGATCAGAACGGCGGCGACGCGACTTGATAGCAATGCAAATGCTGTGCGCTCATCGGGCGAAAGGCATTCTGCTTCAACGACGACGAGCTTGGGCGGTGCGCTGTTTGTGCGAAGCGTGGCTCGGTACATGCGGACCGAAGAACCCGACATAGAAAACTCCTGTGTATTCGGCAAAACGTAAACTATAGTTTACGTTTATGTTCGGCTCCATTTCAAACTCGGCTGCATGGACGAACGTGCGAAACAGATTCTTGGCAGGCGGGTCGAAGAGACACGCAGGGACCTTGGTATCTCCAAGGTTGATTTTTGTGTGGCGACAGGAATCAGCCGACCCTACCTCGACCGAATCGAAGATGGGACGGCAAATTTCACGCTCAAGGTTCTATTTAAGATCGCGCCCGCACTCGGAATGACGGTGTCAGAACTTCTCGAGGGTATCGAATAGGGCGTTCCCCCGCTGTATTTGACGCTCTTTGGGCGGGTCCCCCTGGTTGCGATGTGCAAAATCGCGAGTATTCAGCACCTGTTCAGCCGTAGATGGTAGCTCGGGCGGCTGGCTTTGCCTTTTTGGCAGTAGTTAATCCACACGCTAAATAAAAATGTGGAATAAATATTTACTAGACGGTCCCCTCGTACTAAAAGTTCGTCTAGCAATCGGCCGATTCTATGCCTCCGGCGGAGAAATTGCAGAATACTCCGATTTTTGCACGGCCCGAGGGGGACCACCTGCCGTTTGGGGCTGCGATAAGCGGAACTGCCTTAGGGATTACGCCATCGGGATGCGGTCGTGGTTGACTTGGCTGTAGAACAGGCGCTGAATCTCGTCCGCATCACGTGACTGGCCGAGTGCCCACATGGTCTTGGCCACGAGCGTCTCGGTGGTCATGTCGTCGCCGCGCAAAATACCCGGATGATCGGCGTAAGCTCGGCCGACCTCATAAACACCCAGGTCAAGGCCCTCTTCGGGGACCTGCGTGGTCATAACGACGGTGCGACCCGAATCGACCCAGCGGAAAATTGCCTCTTGGAACGACTCGCCCGACTCACCAAACTCGGGAATACCGCCAATGCCAAAGGTCTCCAGGATTACAGCATCGTAGCTATCGGCAAGGGCGTCGAGGATGCTCGGGTTTACGCCGGGCGTAAGCTTGAGTACAAATACGCGCGGGTCGATGCTGTCGTAGAAACGCACCGGGTTTTCGCCCTGACGAGTGCCGTGGAGCCCGTTGCGCACGATGCGGTCGTTGCGGATGTAGGCAATGGGCGGATAGTTGACGCTGATGAACGCGTTAAAGCTCATGGTGCGCTGCTTGCGGGCGCGCGTGCCGGCAATGGCGACGCCGCCAAACACGATCGACACATCGTGCGAATGCTCGTCGAGCGCATAGAGCAGGCTCTGATATAGATTGAGTTTGGCGTCAGTAAAGGGGTTGCCCATGGGCTTTTGCGAGCCGGTGAGCACGATGGGCTTGGGGCTGTCCTGAATCAGGTAGGAAAGCGCTGCCGCGGTGTAGCTCATGGTGTCGGTGCCGTGCAGGACCACAAAGCCGTCGTGGTCGGCATAGCCTTCGACGATGACATCGCGGATACGCATCCAGTCGCTCGGGCGCATATTGGTGCTGTCGATGTTCATGGGCTGCACGACGTTGAGCTCGCAGAGCCCCAAGATCTCGGGGACGCTCTGGGCGAGCTCCTCACCGGTCAGGGCGGGGGAGAGGCCGTTGCCGTCCTCGGTCGATGCGATGGTGCCGCCCGTGGCGATGAGAAGGATGCGCTTCATGCTGGTATTCCTATCGTATTTGCCGCCGCAGAGGCGGAGTCGTTCGGCAGTATTGTGGCACAGAGCGTCCAATGTGCAAACGTATTACATCATCTGTAACGTCTGGTAACACTTCGATTGCCGTCAAATAGAGGTCCAGGTCATGCGTTTGCCGTGCGCTGATGGCTGCGAGGGACGAGAAACCCCATATAACGTGTACACTATGGAGGTTATTTTCGTTCATTCACGCGGGTGGGCACCGGCTCCCCGCCAACAAGAGGGGGAACCATGGATCAAAAGGCTTCCGCAAAGGTCCTCGTACTCGACTTTGGTGCGCAGTACGGTCAGCTCATTGCCCGTCGCGTCCGCGACCTCAACGTGTATTCTGAGATTGTCCCCTGTGACATCTCGGCCGATGAGATTCGCGAGATGAACGCCTCTGCACTCATCCTTTCCGGCGGTCCGGCTTCCGTGTATGCCGAGGACGCTCCGTCTATCGATCCCGCCATCTTTGACCTGGGCCTTCCCGTTCTGGGCTTCTGCTACGGCCATCAGATCACGGCCGTGACGCTTGGCGGCAAGGTCGGCCACTCCGAGGTGGGCGAGTACGGCCGCGCTACTATCACGCGCACGGCTGGCGCCAAGCTCTTTAACTCCACGCCTATGGAGCAGACCGTGTGGATGAGCCACCGCGACGCCGTGTCCGAGGTGCCCGAGGGCTTTACCGTTACCGCCAGCACCGACGTGTGCCCGGTTGCCGCCATGGAGTGCGTCGAGCGCAAGATTTTCACCACGCAGTTCCACCCCGAGGTCAAGCACTCCGAGTACGGTCAGCAGCTGCTGAGCAACTTCCTGTTTGAGATCTGCGGCCTGGAGCCCAACTGGAGCATGGACAACCTGGTCGAGACCATGACGGCCGAGTTCCGCGAGAAGGTTGGCGACGACCGCGTGATTCTGGCCCTGTCCGGTGGCGTCGACTCCTCCGTCGTGGCTGCGCTGGGCGCTCGCGCCGTGGGCAAGCAGATGACCTGTGTGTTCATCAACCACGGCCTGCTGCGCAAGGGCGAGCCCGAGCAGGTGGAGGAGGTCTTCACCAAGCAGTTCGATGTCGACTTTATCCACGTCCACGCCGAGGACCGTTATGCCGAGCTTCTGGCCGGCGTGACCGAGCCCGAGGAGAAGCGCCGCATCATCGGTACGCAGTTCTGGAAAGAGTTCTTCGCCGTGGCGCAGCAGCTCGAGACCGATGGCAAGCCGGTCAAGTACCTGGCTCAGGGCACCATCTACCCCGACATCATCGAGTCCGGCGCTCGCAAGACGGGCGGCAAGACGGCCACCATCAAGAGCCACCACAACCTGATCCCGTTCCCCGAGGGCGTGCACTTCGACCTCATCGAGCCGCTCGACCACTTCTTTAAGGACGAGGTCCGTGCGCTTGGCCTTGCGCTCGGCCTGCCGGGTCATATCGTGTTCCGTCAGCCCTTCCCGGGCCCGGGTCTGGCCATCCGCATCATCGGTGCGGTCGACAAGGAGAAGCTCGAGATCCTCAAGAACGCCGACGCCATCGTGCGTGAGGAGCTCGACGCCTACAACCAGCGTCTGTTTGAGCAGACCGGCGAGCGCAACTCCGAGCACAGCTGCTGGCAGTATTTCGCGGTCCTGCCCGACATTAAGTCCGTTGGCGTTATGGGCGACGAGCGCACCTACCAGCGCCCGATCATCCTGCGCGCCGTCGAGTCCAGTGATGCCATGACCGCCGACTGGGCCAAGCTGCCCTACGATGTGCTGGCCCGCATTTCCGGCCGCATCGTGGCCGAGGTTCCTGGTGCCAACCGCGTGTGCTACGACATCACGTCCAAGCCGCCCGCGACCATCGAGTGGGAATAGCGAGAACTGGCTTCCGGACTCGCATTTTGATGCTGCCGAGTACTGCCTGGTACTATTTCGGCATCGCCGCAAGGTAAAGCCATCAGCGAAATAACGGGAATAACGGCCTCCGAACCCTCTGGTTCGGAGGCTTTCTTTTTGCATGTCTACCTGGGGAAACGACCTAATTATTCCCGTATACCCCTATTGAGCGGTATGGCGGAGTATTCGGCGGTACGGGAATAATTGGGCCCTGCGGGAATAATTCACAATTCGGGTTCCCCGAGGGGCGATTTCGAGCGGGCGAAACTAAGTTGAAACTGCGGGGTCAATTCAAGCCCTCCTTGATTGCATTCGCCTAGGTCAACAAACGGGAATAAATAAACGCGAAAATCGGTTTACGCAGTTTCGGTAACCCCGAATGCCGCCGAATGACGCCGTGTATCTTGCCGTATTTGAGCACGCAATTATTCCCCCTAACGGTTCTTCCGGGACGTCGATTTCGTACGGGAATAATGGAACAGCTCTCGGAGAACCGGAGGCTGTTCGTAAGGAAATATCAATTTGCCTGGGGAAATGTCAGAAAGAGGTCTTCCAATCGCCACGACCAGGCCCCTCACGCTCGGGTCCAGCACGCACCAGTCCATGATCAGGTCAATGTTGGCGATGACCACGCCAAGGACTCCCTGCAAGATCGTGCGCGCCAGTCGCCAGTACCACTCGTTGCTTGCCAGAAACTCGTTCAAGTCAGCCCACCTTTCCCTTCAAGGACTCGATGTCGTGCTTCGCGACAGTCATGTCCTGCTCGAGCACGTAGGTGCGCTCCAGGACCTGGTTGTGCTTCTCGACCTTCTTCGTGAGGGCGTCGAGCTTGACCTCCATGACGGCTCTGCTCTTAGAGTTGGAAAGGATCACCCCAATCAGCGTTACGACACCAGTAATGCACGCCACGATGATTGACTCCATAAAAGAACTGCCTCCCGAGATCGACTTTTCGTCCTCGGGAGACAGTGTCCGACCGTGTCACAAGTACGCAGATTATGCTCGGAGTTGTCGCTTGACCTCACGTTCTTCTATGCATGATGTCGAGCTGCTTTCTACTCATTATCTGAGGTTATAAGGACGCGTGGAATCGCCTCTTCGCTCGGAACCATCTTCTTCACCAGTGCAAAGCACTCAGCAAAGTCGTCGCCTGGCAGGCAAAAGACCCTATGCTTCTTTGTTCCATTGGGATATGCGACGGCAAACGTCGTTGAACCTATGTCGGTAACAAACTCCTCGTCATCTAGCTCTAGGATACCGGCGACCTTCTCGGCAACTTCATCGAACAGCGCACGATAGCCAAGGCCGCTTGGCTGGTATGCCCAGCTCATCGGCAAGTTATGCTCTGACATCTTACGAGGCTTGTATTTGTAGCTGATCCAATCGGGTGTGATGACAACCATGTCGGTGAATGCTTCATCAACGCTACAAAAGCCCGATTCGCCCTTGATGACGATGCGGGACATCGTAGGCATGCTAACTACAGGCAGGTGCTTGTACTCCTCAAAGAATGGATCCTCTGAGTCATCATCAGGTTCTTGGTCATAAACAGTCAGGAGCCCTCGGTCCTCTAAGTAGTCAAGCATGGCTTCAATCACATCACGTTCATCCTGCCATTCCATAGTTTGGAAGTATTCGAGATCCTCCACAGGCCTCGCATGGTCAGGAAACCAGTGGTTGAGAATTCGGGTTGTTTGTCGATCTAGTTCTCTTTCGAGCTCGTGCCTCTTATCCCAGTTTAGACCCTTGTACTCAGCTTCAGAAATGCCATGGATGAGTAGCGTATCAATAAGTTGCCGATAGGAGCCTAGCCGTAACTGCTCCGCAAGTTTGTATGGGAATTGCTTTGGATTCAGATAGTGTTCGCGCCAGTAGTCAAGGACTCCCTCTTCTTTCATGATGTCGAGATTGAGCGTCCATGCGTAGCGACCTGCAAGATAGTCTGGATAGACGTCGAGCTTCTTTGCAATCTGATCCAGCAATTCGGGACGTATTGTTCCCGACTTCACCGCACGAAGTATGGTTTTCTCTGTTCTGTCAATGTCGGCATCAGCTCCAAGCTTACGTATGCTCGAGTCAAGCCGGTGTATCACCCACTTAAACCACTCGGGGTCAATTTTCTCTCCAAAAGCATCAACTTCAGCATTGTTCATCTTGACTCCTTTAGTACGGACATTTTGGTTCCATAATGGCTGTTCACAGAACGCAACACTTCGTACTACCATGCATTATGCGGCCACAAGGTACGGACATCAAGCCGTGTAATCAATGCAAAACACTAACGGGCTCCATGTGAGCCCGAGAACGGAGAACTAACAATGGCGACTAACACGCTGGTACCGCATTACGAGGACAATGACATGGATCGCAAGGATCTCGCCGACTTCGCCAAGCAGAGCATGGATAAGGCCATGGACACCAATCGCTCTGTTGCCATGCGCCAGATGGAAGTCCTGAGCATGCAGACCGACGAGACGCAGGCCCTGCTCCAGAGCGGCAATCTGACCGACGAACAGTTCGATAAGCTCATGCAGGAGTCTGAGAAGATTCGACAGGCAATGTCCGATACCACGACGAAGCTGCATAAGTCGAACTTCGAGTTGGTTGTGAGCACCTGTGCCGTGCTGTTCTTTGGCGGTCTGTTTTTTACGCTTCGCACCGCTTAGCCGGCATGTATGAGGGGTGATTAATCCATTGTCCCTCATACATGTTTTCATGCCGAGATGTTGCATTCCAACGTGCTTGCAGCATCTATGCGGAAGTGCGCGTGTTCCGTCTTGCTGCTGGCCCACACCGTGCCATATCCGACGACAGGTCCCTCACTGGGAAAGACGGTCGCAACTCTATCGTCCGTCTTCATCGCTATGTATCTCAATGGTGAGGCTCAAGTTGTTACTCATCGCTGCCTTTGTCATCAATCTCGCGCAGACGCAAAAGCCAGCGTTTTACGCTTCCGTCTTCAAAGAAGCCGAGCAGAGCTCCGTCGCAGAAACGCTCTGCTCTCACGGCTCCGAGCAGAAGCGCCATCACCGCTTGGCCGTCAAGTTCCGATACATCTGCCCCAGACATTGCCTGGCTGCCCCACTCGAGTCCGTTGCGTTCAAGTGTGTTGCGGTAATGCGTGAGCTCGTACTCGGGATGCTCGTCGACGAAGTCGTAGATTGCTTGTTCAACGTCAGCAACCGTCGTTCCGTAATTCACGTAGGGCATCTTGATTGGGTCGTCCATGGTGCCCTTGCTCTCTCGGTCTACAACCCAGTTGCCAAATCCCTCGGCATTCTCAATCGCAGGCAGATGTTTTGTCAGGCTCTCAAACATAAGCCGCCTCTTTTGAGAAATGAGCTTCAGCAATACCGTCGAGCTGCGAACGTATTGTCTCGAAGGGCTGGTTCAGGTCCAATGTTCTCACGCTTATCTGGTTACCGCTCATCTGATACACACCATCAGGCTGCACGTCTTCGTCGGTCTTGGCGTAGAGCAGCATGCCCGACACGCTATGCTGCTCGTGAGTGCTGGCGAGTTCCGCTTCCTTGTTCTTCACGTAGGTGAAGATCTGGTATAGGTTGCCGGAGTGGACGCTTTGCTTGTCGAACTGCTGTTGCGTCGTGTGACTGTAGTACTTCGCGTCGACGATGAGGACGGTCCTGCCTCGTGTGAGCGTTATGTCGGTGTGCATGGCGGGGAGCATGTCATCGAAGCTGTCGTCGAGCGCCCAGCTGATGTACGGCGCCCCCGCGGAAAGCTCTGGGTGCTCACGTCTGTAGTACTCGAGGATGAACTTCTCGTACAGGTGGCTCATTCGCTGCTCGTCGAGGAAGTCCATCATGCGGAGACTCCCGCTCTCCCGCGTCTGGAGAAGGCCCTTCACGATCAGCCAGCACACGTTCATGAGCATGCGATAAGTCTGGTTGTTCCGGTCGAAGCGCATGTGCCAGTCTTCGCCCGAAAGGTTCACGTCTTCCACGTCCACGAAGTACGGAAGCAGCCGCCTAAGTGCATTCTTGCGCGCCTTGTCGATGTCCGAGCGAATCAAGAGCATGATCGTCGCCTTGAGGATGCGGTTCATGCGGGTGTCCGTGCTGAACTCGTCGTAGCTGCAAACCAGCTGCCTGCGCAGAATCGAGCGCGTCTTCAAGGACTCGGAAAGCTCAATCTTGCCCCTCGGTGAGGAGAGCATATCCTTGCGGTCGACGTACTCTCGGCCAAGGCCGCGCTTGAGCTGCAGGCTCACGCCCCGTGACAGTATCTCGGCGAGGAGGTCGGCGGTGTTGTCGAACTCCTCGGCTGCGATGTCGCGGTAGCCCTGCCCTTGCAGCGTCTGGAACGCATAGGCGAGCATGTGGTAGATGTTCTGTATCCGGATCACCGGATTGACCTGCGCAACTTGCCGGCCCACTCGTCGACCTTGGTAGGCTCGTCGAACCAGTACTCGCGCAACATCGGCACGAGCTCGTAGTTGACGATTGCCGAGAGTTTATCGTCCGTTACGTCGTCCGGGGACATGCGGCAGAAGTAGCTATGGCCGATGCAGAAGCCGTCTCCCAGCGACTCGTCGGACGCGATCGCCTCGTTCAGCTTCACGACGCAGGAGATGAGCCTATCGAACTTCTCGCTGGCAAGTCCCTCCTGATAGGCGATGAAGCTCTCCGTGTCGAAGGCGGGACGGAGGTCGAAGAACGCGAAGCGGCGGCGCAGGGCGTAGTCGAGCATGGCGAGCGAGCGGTCCGCTGTGTTCATCATTCCAATGAGGTATACGTTGCTCGGGACGTAGAACAGCTCGTGCGAGTAGAGGAGCTGCAGCGTGTTCCTGGGCCCGCGCTTGTCGTTCTCGATGAGCATGAACAGCTCGCCGAAGATCTTCGAGAGGTTGCCACGGTTGATTTCGTCGATGATGAAGAAGTAGTCGTTGTCAGAATCGTCCTTCGCATTCTTGCAGAAGTTGTAGAACGCGCCCTTCTCGAGGTCGAAGCCCTGCGCGTTCGGGCGGAACCCCTCTATGAAGTCCTCGTAGCTGTAGCTCTGGTGGAACTGCACCATCATCACACGTTCGGCGTCCTTCACGCCCATCATGGAGTAGGCCAGGCGCTTTGCGGCGAAGGTCTTGCCTACGCCTGGGGCACCCTGCAGGATGATGTTCTTCTTCGCGCGCAGGACGTTGACGAGGGTCCTGTAGTGCTCGCCGTCCATGTAGACCTCCGAGAGGAAGTCCTCGGACGTGTACGCTGGGTATTCAACCTCCTCCGTGTCTTCCTCGACTTCGCCGCCCTCGTTCTCGAAGAACGAGTTGAGCTTCTCAACGAGGTCGGGATAGGCGGTGATGTCCGTCAGGGTCTTCACGGCGAGGAAGTCTTCCGTGTGCCGCTCTCCTCTGTTCGTCCAGCGTACCCTGCGGATGTTCGGATAGGAGTCGCCATTTTCGTCGAATTGGTAATCCCCCTCAACGATGCCGCGACCAATAATTACGCTGCGGCCCCGCTTAGCAAAGACAACGTCGCCCGGCTTGATTTCGCGCGAGAACTGCCAGAGCGCGAGCGCGGAGTTCTTCTGCGAGTACTTGCTACTGTACAGGGTGCGCAGGTTCTTGCGGATGTCTTCCTTGCTGGCGTATTTCTCGACGTCGCCGAGCTTGCTCCAGCCGACGCCCATTACGCCACGTGCGTAGAAGTCATCCCACCTCGCGGCACCGTCTCCCGGGGAGTAGGTCCAGTAATGTGTGGTCTTGACCCCCTCGTCTCCAAGGGAATTTTCTTCCGCCTTCTCGGCTGCAGCCTTCTCGGAGACCTTCCTCTCGCGGTTGACGCGCTCAGACTCCACGAAGGCGGCAGCCGTCAGCGAGGGGAAGTCTGCATACGAGCACTCTTCGCTTCCGAGCTTCGACTTGATGGTGTCGCAAATGGCGAGGTAGCGATCTCCGTCATGAACTGGCGAGTCCTTTTCCTTCGGCATTATGTCGGCGATGGCGGTGCCAGCCTTTGCGACGTCGGCCATGAACCAGCGGTTGCGCGAATCCAGGCTGATGAAGTTGTAGGGCCTCACCCAGTAGAGGCCCATGGTGAGCTTCCAGCCAAGTGTGAACTGGATGACAGTGGTATCGAATGCCTCGACGAAGGCCTTCCGGGTTTCCTCGTTGTCGTCGGCGGCCAGTGCAAGTTCGGCCTCGAACACGTGCCAGAGGTTATCGATGTCGTGCTCGCCGCGACGTTCGTCGTTGGCGAAGGCATAGAAGGTCGCGTTGAGGTTGTTGAGCACGGGGATGCCCTCGAAGTCCGTGGGCTGATCTGCCCCAATGTCGAACACCTCGGCGATGCCGGCGATGATCTTTTGCCGGTTTGCGTCTGTGATGCCCTTGTTGAAGAGGCCGAAGACGGTGAACGGATCGATGTCTTGCAGCTCATCTGCCTCAAGCTTAGGGAGACTCATCCCGATCGATTCATAGACAGTTGCTAGCTTGTTTATCAGATCGTCGCGCCTGTCTCGATAGGTCAGCAGCTTGTCAGATAACTCTTTATAAAAGCTAATCCAAGTAAATTTTGTGCCGGTCATTATAGTCACTGCCTATCTTGTGCCTCTGCCGAGGCGCCTTGCTTGCAATGTCTCTCCATATGCGTCTACATGCGCAACAGGTATCTTCATCGAATCTAACTAAGTATACCAACGAGTATCTTTGCATCAATGTAATCCAACGCTTCGTCGATATTGCGCCCATTTCTTACTACTCCGTCAATTACGCTGATAACGTTTCTTTTTAGCTCGGCATTAATGTTCAATAGGCCGGCATTGAGAACATGGATATTGCCAACTTCCTTGGGCAGAATCTCAAGCACACCGCCCCCATAGCTTCTGCCGTAAAGCTCCGTGAATGCGAACGCAATGCTGTTGTAATAGGCGATAATAGAACAGACGTTTGATAAAATAATTTAGTATCAGATAGTGGGCACGGTTTCAATCAAATCCGTGTCCGCTGCTGTATGTGTGTCCTTGCACGCCCAATATGCGCCGTAAAAGCCGTCTTCTTCAACGTCCAAGTGAATGCGCTTCATTTTTGCCTCTCAAAATCTTATTTTCACGATTTGCATTTTCATCCCGTTGTCACCGACCCTTGCGAGAAACCGGAAAAAGCCGCTGACAGAAGGGTCTCTCAAATCGTTGTAGCCCAGCATATAGCCGCGACTTGTGACCTGCAGACGGCTGTCCCACGTGCCGATTTCCTTGGCGGCATCCGAAACCGCAAAATATGCCCCCACATCCTTGATTTTTGCAGTCTTAAGCCATGTTTTTGCGATCATCTTTACCGCCGTCCGATTGGCAGCATCAAAGACCAGCACACTGCCGGGGAAAGCGTCCACCATCCCCCGCACCAGTTCCCGGACCTGCTGGGTCAGAAAGTAATAGAACACCCCGGAGGCAAAGAACACCGCCCCGCGGGAGGCATCGATTTTGCTAAACCATGCGGCGTCTTTCAGGTCGCCGGGGATATTTTGTTCTCGATCCCCGGCGGGCAGTAGCTGCTGCCGCAAGGCAATCACATCCGGGAAGTCCAGATTGTAGATCTTGCATCTACCGTTGTCGCAGGTTCTGCCGGTGTTGTCCAGCCCGCAGCCCAGATTGACCACCGCCGCATTGGGGTGGCCTTTCAGGTAATCCCGCACCTCGAAAGCAAGATCACTCTGCCGTGTGGCCACCTCCAGCGCACCAAAGCGCTGCATCAGGCTGCGGGAGTTTTTCTCTGCCTCTGAAAAGTCGTAGTCGATCTGGTTGAGCAGACGAACCGCTGTTTCATCCCTGTAAAGGTTCGGGTACAACTCCGTACACAGCTTCCGGGAATACAGCGGGAGGATCAGCGTCTCCTGTACGGTGTTTTTCTCAATTTTACATTTCATAGGTTTCTTTCTCAGTGAATAAAAACTGTCATAATTGCCGCCAGCACAGCCGCTATGACCGTCATGCCTATCGCCATGTGCAGGATGGATGCAAAAATACCCGTGCTTGATGCCCCTACTTCCGCGCCGTGACGCAGAGCCACTTTTTCTTTTTGTGTATCTGCACCTCGTGAAAACCCGCCTGCTCCAGACATGTCTTTAATTCAATGTCCTTGTAGATGGTCATGCCGCCGATGATCTGCGTCCACCTCTCGTCCTTGTCCGTATCGCCATTGCTCTCGTTGCAGATGAGAATTGTCCCGCCTGGCTTCAGCGTCCGCCAGACCTCACGGAAGCATCGGGGCAAATCAGGCCAAAAATAGACGGTTTCAAAGGCCGTTGCAGCATCGAAGTAGCTATCCTCAAACGCCATATCCGCCACACTGCCTTGCAGAACGGCGCAACGCCCCTCCTGAATTGCAGTTCGGTTGAGCTTTCTAGCCTTCTCCACGCTGACGGGCGAATAGTCGATGCCCTTGACGACGCCATACGGGCATTTTTTCAGCAGCCGTTTAATGTTCGCCCCGCCGCCGCAGCCGCAATCCAGCACCTTTGCGTTTGGCGTAAGTCGTAGAAATCGAAGTCCCCACCGCGCCACTGGGCTGTGGCCCAGATTCATCATGGCAACCATAAGTTTTCCGCCGAGGCCCACGGGCTTGCGGGTGTTTTCAAAGAACGACATCTGGCGCCTCCGATTTTGTGCATTCCGCATAAGTCAACGGGAACGAGGCCTTCAGCATCGCGCTTTTCTGCACCGCCCAGCCGTTTTGACGCAGGAAACGTAGGTATTCCTCGCTTGTCCACCTGCTGTGGAGGGGGAATCCCGCCATACTCATGAAAAAGGCTTTTGCCTTGCCGGAAACCGAGTTCCCCGCGTGGGTGAAGGTTGGAGCGATGAGCACGCCGTCGTCCTTCAGCACCCGCCTGATTTCTTGCAGGGCCTTTTCCGGATGCGGCACTATGTGAAGCGCGTTGGACACGATCACCACTTCGAAGGACTTCTGTGCATAGGGCAGGCGGAACATATCTTGTACGGAAAAGTGCAGCTTTGCGGATTGATTGTCCCGCTTTGCTTCAAGGATCATCTTTGCAGAGGCGTCCGTAGCCTCGATGTGCGCCGCCGCATCCACGATGCTCTTTGCGATAAGCCCCGTGCCGGTGGCAACCTCCAGCACGGTTTTTGCTTTCACTACCGGCCGGATCAGCCCATACATCTTCTCATACGCCGCCCGGTCGTTTCGCATGAAACGGTCGTACCGAC
>CABPXT010000003.1:0-29432 GCA_902461405.1 uncultured Collinsella sp. | reverse complement strand
GGCTTTTGTTGGCAGGGCCTTTGAGCCCGATTGGGAACTTTGGGACCGCCTTAAACGTTTGTCTGGATGGGGCTTTGGGTACCCTTTGTTTTACTTTGGGTTGATACACTGAATTTGGAGGGTTTGGTTATGGGATATTTGGATCTGGCCCGTTCTCGTTATTCTTGTCGTGAATTTCAGGATCGTTCTGTTGAGCAGGCTGTGGTGGATGCCATTGTTGAGGCTGGGCGTATTGCTCCTTCTGCTTGTAATAATCATCCAACCCGTGTGATGGTGTTGGATACGCCTGAGCTTCTGGAGAAGGCAGCTGCTTGTCAGCCTCGGTTTGCTCGTGATGAGTCTATCTTTGGCGCTCCGCTTGTCTTCCTTATTTGCAGCGTTACCGGTGATGCTTGGGTGCGCCCGTATGACCAGATGAATTCTAGTGAAATCGACACCTCAATCGTGTGTGATCAGATGATGATGGAGGCCACCGAGCAGGGCCTGGGAACGTGCTGGGTATGCCATTTCAAGCCTGAGGTGGCACAGGAGCAGTTCAATCTGTCCAAGGGCGTCTATCCCTATCACATGCTCGTCTGTGGCTATCCCGCCGACCACATCGCCGATCCCGAGCATCGCGAGGCACGCACCATTCCCCTCTCCGACTTCCTCCTCAAGTAGATTTTTGGGACATGCCTTAAAACCCACCCTTGACCGCTCACCCGTTCGCCGAGTTCTGCGCCACCATGTGCAGGGCTCGGTTTTTTATGTTGCGCGCCCCTGCACAGTCATAAAAAAGGACCCGCAAGCTGCGGGTCCTTTCTAGGCACTAAATTGTAGGCCGAATGTTAGTCCAGGTCGTCGGCAGCAAAGTTGTCGATCGGGGCAAAGGGATCGGCCACGGGGACAACCGGGTCAGCGACGGGCAGCGGCTCGGCGGGAACAGTCACTGCAGGAGAAGCGGCAGAACCGACCGGCGTGGAGGCCATGAGGTCGGCCGGGAAGGAATTCTGCGCATCGTCCATGAAGTGCTGGATGAGCTTGAGGTACTCGGCTTTGAACTCCTCACGGGAAGCCTTGAGACGATCGATCTCCTCGAGCTCGGCCTGCTTCTCAGTCAGAGCCTGGCGGATAACCTCGCGAGCCTTGGCGTCAGCCTCGTTGCGGATACGCTCAGCGTTCTCGTTGGCATCGTTAACGATGGTCTCAGCGGTCTGCTGGGCAGCGATCAGGGCAGCGGAAATCTGGCGCTCCTGAGCGGAGAAGTCAGGGGCGGGAGCAGCCACGGGGGCGGCAGGAACGGCCTGGGCGGTGGCATCCTGAGCCTGGGCAAGCTGAGCCTGCGCATCGGCAAGCTGCTGCTCGGTAGCAGTCAGACGACCCTTAAGGTCGACGATCTTAGCGAGCATAGCGTCGACCTCGGAGGACAGCGTCTCCAAGAAGACGTCGACCTCAGCAGGATCGTAGCCACGCTTGGCCTCAGAGAAAGTCTGAGCCTGGATGTCTGCAGGGGTAATAGCCATAACAAGTCTCCTTTTTCATCGCCTCGGCGCTACACGCCCGACGTAAGTTACTAAGTCAGTTCTACACGAGTATACCTATAAGAAGCTGCAGAACCAGCCTCTGCACCAACTGCAACGCAATAATCGCAACGACCGGCGAAAAATCGATACCGCCCATCGGCGGGATGAAACGACGGAACAGGTTGAGCCACGGACCGCACACGCTATCAAGCACCGCGGCAATATCCTGAAGCAAACCACCCTGCTTCATGGGAATCCACGTCATAAAGCAGTAGACGACAATGAGCGTGGAATAGAAGTTGAACAGCGTGTTGACCAGCTGGACGACAGTGTAGATGTTGATGGGAATCTCCTCGTCTTGTCTTTACTTAAGGTAGCCGTCGGCACGAAGCTTCTTGAGATCGGAATCTTTGACCTCGCAGCCGGCGGGCAGCACCATGAACACGCGGTCGCCCACCTCCTTGACCGTGGCACCCAGACCGCAGGCAAAGCCGTAAGAGAAGTCCAAGACGCGCTTGGCCACTTCGGTGCGTACGCCCACAAAAATCAGTGCGACAGGCTGCTTGGTGCGAACGCGGCGCACCACGGTCTCCACGTCGTCATAGCTCTCGGGGCGCAGAACATAGGCCGGCAGCTGAGGCGTGGCGTTGATGATATTGCTCGCATAGGCCGAGGCATCGCTCGGTGCAGGCGCGGGTGCAGCGGCGGCACGAGCGCGGGTGCTCTCGGCGTAGCTCGACGGCGTGTCATAGGCACCAGGACGATAACCGCTCGCAACACTGTCCTGCGAGCGCGAAGGCGGGTTATACGTCGTGGCATGGCGGGAGTCATCGCCGACCAGCTGACCGGAGCGCGTATACACGGCAACCGACTCAGCTTCACCGCGGCGCGTCTGACCAAGCAGGCCGTTGCTCGGCTCGTCTTGGGTGTAGAAGCCTTCGCCCGAAGCACCGCTGTAGCCGTTGCCCTGCTAACTATCGTCATAGCCGTCATCGTAGCCGTAGTCGTCGTCCTGGCCATAACCCTGGTCGTAACCCTGTTGGCCGCCCAGGTGCATCTTATTTTTAATCTCGTCAAGGAAGCCCATGGTTGTGTCCTCTCGCGGTTTAGTGCAGGCGCCCCGATAATCAGTGCGCACTTCAGAGCCTTATTTTACTGCAAACTCCGGGCTAAATACTACCCTGCCCAGGCGAACGAGCGTAGAGCCCTCCTCAAGGGCAGGCTCAAAGTCTTCGCTCATGCCGCAGGAAAGCTCAGGCAGGTTCAAATCGGGATGCGCCGCCTCCAGCTCATCCCTCAGCTCACGAAGCCCCGCAAAGGTGCGGCGTGCCACATCCTTATTCCCCCGGGGCGCCATAGTCATAAGCCCCTGTACGCAAATTCCCTCAAGTTCTGCAAGCTCACCCGCGGCGGCGCGAATCTCATCGGGTGAAAAGCCTCCCTTCGACTCCTCACCACTCACATTGACCTCAATGAGCACACGCTGGGGGCCGACGAGCTCGCCTGCCTCAATCTTGCGAACAGCACGGCTCGAGATCGCCTGCGCCAGATGCAGCGAACCCACCGAGTGAATCAGCTCGGCTGAGCCCAGCACCGCATTGATCTTATTGGTCTGCAGGTTGCCGATCATATCGAAGCGCACCTCGGGCAGCTCCGGATGCTCCGCCAGACCCGTGAGCTTGCGAACCAGCTCCTGCGGGCGGTTCTCGGCAAAATGGCGATACCCCGCCTGGATGGCGGCAACGGTCTCATCGACACCAACGGTCTTGGACACGGCAATGAGGCTCGCGGCGTCGTGGGGACGGCCCGCGCGATCGAGCGCCGCATAAAAACGTTCCAGAATCTGCTCGCGGCGAGCGCGCATCAAGTCCAAATAGTTATCCATTGCCAATCGCCTCCGCTGACAGCCAAACAAGTAGTCCCATGCTAACGCAAGAGCGCGGCCCCGCATGTGCAAGGCCGCGCTCACTTAGGTATTTACAATCTTTCGACGAACGGGGTTACTTACTCCTCGTCGTCCTCGCCATCGTCCTCATCCTCAAGATGATCGAGCAGGTAGCGAAGACCCTCGCTGACCTCGTTAACGGGCACCTTGGCAACGTAGCGTGCATCGACGGCGGGCCTCATGATAACACCCTCGCCCGAAGGCACGCGCATGCTCTCGAGCTCATCCTCATCAGTGCAGGCGATATCACCGGCAGTCATACGCTGTCCGGTCAACAGGAAGGTCAGACGGCAGGCGGCATCGATGGAAATCGAGGCGATGCGATCGAGATAGCGCGATACCATGATGGCGCGGCGCAGGTCGTCATAGTTGCTGTCGTCGTCCATAAAATCGCCCGTGTCCATGCGGTTAAAGGTGCGGAAGAACTTCTCGTAGGCGGCGTGCACTGGCTCGTCCTCGACGGCCAAGTTGCAGATGATGGACATGTCGTTGGTGACGAGCGCAGAAAGCGAAGAGCCCAGCACCTGGTAGACGGCCTCAGCCTCGGCCTCGACCGTGCCGACAAGCTCCTTGGGCAGCGAGATGTCGGCCTTGATCATATGACGCGTGGCGCGGCAAATCTGGCGAACCTTATCGGTCATGCGCTGCAGGTTAAAGTCGACGTAGATGATCGTCTGCAGCAAGCGGAAGTCGGAGGCGACCGGTGACTGCGTGGCAATCAGGTTGTAGCAGACGGCCTCCAGGTTGGCGCAGCGTGCGTCAATCGAAAGCGTGCGCTTCTTGGTCTTGGTGGCGAGCTTGCGGTCGTCGGTCACATAGGCCTTCACGGCATCGTGGAGGGCCAGATCGACGGCCTCGTAGATGCTCAGCATCTCGTGACGGGCCTCGATGAGCTGACGGGAAAACAGTTTGCGCATGGTTCACTCCAATCAGTTGGGTGCGGTCATGCCGCCCGCACAGTGAATACGCACCGGACCAGATCCGATCGGCTTGGGACTAGTCGCACCGATCAGCCAAAGCGGCCGGTGATATAGTCTTCCGTCCGCGAGTCCACCGGGCTGGTGAAGATCGCGTCGGTTTGACCATACTCGATGAGCGTAGCGGGCTCGCCGGCAACTTCCTGCAAGAAGAATGCGGTGTAGTCGCTAATGCGAGCTGCCTGCTGCATTGAATGCGTGACGATGATGATCGTCATCTCGGGCGCCAGCTCGGCCATCAGATCCTCGACCTTAGAGACGGACGTGGGGTCGATGGCGGAGCAGGGCTCGTCCATCAGAAGGACATCGGGTTGCACCGCAAGCACGCGCGCGATGCACAGACGCTGCTGCTGACCGCCCGAGAGCGCCAAACCATCCTTGTTGAGCTGATTGGATACCTCTTTCCAGAGGTTGGCGCGCTTGAGCGATTCTTCCACGATGTCATCGAGGTCACTTTTGCTAGTCACGCCCTGCAGACGAGGGCCAAAGGCGACATTCTCGTAGATGGATTTAGGAAACGGGTTGGGCTGCTGAAAGATCATGCCCACGCGACGACGGAGATCGACCGGGTCGACACCCTCGGCATAGATATCGTTGCCGTCGAGCGTCATGGTGCCCTCGACGCGCGTGCCCTCGATCAGGTCATTCATGCGGTTGATGCAGCGCAAAAACGTCGACTTGCCGCAGCCCGAAGGGCCAATGAAGGAGGTGATGGCGTTTTTGGCGATGTTGAGGTCAAGCCCCGTCAGCGCATGAAAGTCACCGTACCAAAAGTTGAAATCCTTGGCCGTAATGGCCGCTTGCTCCAGCGTGGGAGCGGACTGATAAACGGACATGGGACTCCTTAACTAGCGACGCTTGCGCGACAGGAAGCGCGCAAACAGGTTGAAGGCCAAAATGATCACCATCAGCAAGAGCGCGGTGCCGTAGGCTGCGTTCATGTTGATGCCGTCGTTGGCAAGCAGGTACAGGTGAACCGTCATGGGGCGGCCGGAATCGAGCGGCGAAATAGGTAGATTGATGGCTTGGCCCATGGTGTAGAGCACCACCGCGGTCTCGCCGATGGCACGGCCGATGGCAAGGACGATGCCCGTGGCAATACGGCCAAAGGCAGAAGGAAGCACGATCTTGGAGACAACCTGCCACTTGGTGGCGCCCAGGCCGTACGCGCCCCAACGGATATAGCGCGGAACGGCGCGAATGGCCTCTTCGGTGGTGCGCATGACGATGGGAAGCATCAAGAGCGCAAGCGCCAGAGCGGCCGAGACCATCGAAAGGCCCAGACCCATGGCCTCGACAAACAAGGCGTAGCCAAACAGGCCCATAACGATGGAGGGCACCGAGGCCAAAGCGTCAGCAGCGTAGCGAATGAGCTCGACGATCTTGCCCTGCTTGGCGTACTCGGCCAGATAGACGGCCGCTAGCACGGCGACCGGCGTACAGATGAGCATGGCGAGCGCCGTCACGTAGATGGTCGAGACAATCGTAGGCCAAATGCCGCCCTCGGCGTTGACACCCTGGGGCCAACCGAAGATAAAGTCGAGCGAAATATGCGGTAAGCCATTAACAACCACGTAGGCAATGATAGCGACCAGCACAAGCGTGGTGATGTAGGCCGCGGCGCGGAACACGCCGAGCATGATCTTGTTTGACAGGTCCTTGTTGATACGGCCCTTCTTACCGTGGGAAAGGGCACGCTTGATGCGCTCGCGCGACGAGGTCGTATCGACCGTCGCGTCAACGGAATCGGACATAGCCTACCCCCTCTTCTTCTTGGAAATCAGACGGACGATGCCCACCAGCATGGCGGAGATGATAAACAGGACCACGCCCATGCCGAACAGAGCCGAGCGGTGCAGGCCCGAGGAATAGCTCATGTCGAGCGCGATCTGGCTCGTGAGCGTCGAGATGGGGCTCGCAATGCTGTCGGGAATAACCGGGGCGTTACCCACGACCATGAGCACGGCCATGGTCTCACCGATGGCACGGCCCATACCCAGCACGATGGCATCAACGATACCCAGTTTGGCGGCAGGTAGCACGACCTTATAGATGGTCTGCCACTTAGTAGCACCCATGGCATACGATGCCTCGCGAATGCCCATGGGAATGGAATTGAGGGCATCAATGGTAAGCGTCGTGATGGTAGGGACGATCATGATGGCGAGCACGAACCACGCTGTCAGCGCACCAAAACCAAGACCACCGGTCAGTTGTGCGATAAACGGGCGGATGATGATCATGCCGAAAAAGCCGTAGATGATAGAAGGGATGCCGGCCAGCAGGTCGACGGCAGGGCTGATGAGCTTGCGCACGCGCTTGCCGGCGATCTCGACCAGGTACACGGCCGTACCCACACCTAGCGGCACGCCCATGGCGAGCGCACCGACGGTCACCAGACCTGAGCCGGCAAGCAGCGACATGATGCCGTAGTGGCCCTCAGAGGGCGCCCACGTAAAGCTAAAGAAGTCCGCCAGACCGATGTCGGTAAAGACGGGCAGCGCCGAGTACGTGGTAAAGACAAAAATCAGGATGACGGTAACGACCGCCAAGAACGCGCAGGCAAAGAAGATCCACTGCAGCGCCTTCTCCTTGATATAGGTACTGCGCGATACGAGCGCCAGCTCGCGCTTCTTGGGCGTCTGAACATTCTGCTCAGTCTGGGAGTTTTCCTGTGCTTCCATGCTACTCACTCCCCTTCTCGTCGTTGGTGACGGGGATAAAGCCCGCCTCGCGAATCTGCTTGTCCATCTTTTCGGACGTCACGTAGTCGATGTAATCCTGCGCCTGCTGCGAAGGCGCACCCTTCACAAAGAAGTAAAGGTCGCGCGAGATGGGATAGCCGCCGCTCGCGACCGTCTTCTCGGATGCCTCAACATGATTGACCGAGACGGCCTTGACCGAGGTCTTGGCGTTGAGACTATCAACGAAGCCCAGCGAGATGTAGCCAATAGCGCCACGCGAGCGGGACACAACATCGCGTACCTGGCCCGTACCCGAAAGAACAGCCGAGCGGCGATCGAACGGCGTGCCGTCCATCACGATGGTACGAAAGGCCTCACGCGTACCGGACGCCTCGTCTCGGTTGATGACCTGAATCCTCAGGTCCTCGCCACCGACCTCTTTCCAGTTGGTGATCTTGCCGGCGTAGATATCGCGGAGCTGCTCGGTCGAGAGGTTATCGACCGGGTTATCGTCGTTCACGATGACCGCGATACCGTCGTGGGCAATGACGATGGGAGTCAGGCCCAGATCCTGTTCGTCGGCATTGAGTCCACGGGAGGAGCTGGCGATATCGGCCGTGCCGGCGCTGACGGCCTCGATGCCAGCGGAAGAACCCAAACCGGAAACGAGCACGTCGATGCCGGTCTCCTCCTTAAAACCCTCGGCCGCAATCTCGGCGATAGGAAGGCAGGTCGTGGAGCCGGCGACGGTAATGGAAGAGGTAGAAGATCCCGAAGAACAGGCACACAGCGTAAGCGTAAGCACAGCGGCGCTCAGGACCGATACGATCTTTCTCATAGCATCACGCCGATCGCAGCATGGCGCCCACAGGTACCGTTCTCGTTACGGTAGGAATAAAAGCGGTCGTTCTGACGCACAGTCGAAAGCTGGGTATCCACGATATTATCCGCGTCGACACCGACATCTATCAGCGCCTCGCAAATGGCAGCGGAAAGATTGAGCATGCGAGAGGTGCTCGCATCGATGCAAGAGAACTCGGCGGCAAAGCGATCCATGAGTTCCTGGGATACCTCATATTCGTCACCCAAGATATGGGGGCCGATATAGGCGGAAACGTCGCTCGCATCGCAGTCGGCAGCATCGCAAAGCGCCTGGCACGCCTTGGCGGAAATGCGTGCAATCGTGCCCTTCCAACCGGAGTGCACCACGGCAAATCCGCCAGGGGCCACCAGCACCACGGGAACGCAGTCGGCAAAGCAGAGCAGCACGGGCACGTTATGCGCCGTACAGACGATGGCATCGCAGCCCTCGGCAATCTGCTCGCGGACGTCCTCAATGTCATCGGCGCCGTTCGAGGTCACCGCAACGATATGGTCACCATGGACCTGATTGGGAACGAGCAGGTTGTGCTCGCACTCGGCGGCACCCATAGCCTCGAGCGCGCGACGACGGTTTTCTTGAACAGCAAAGGGGTCATCGCCAACATGCGAGCCCAAGTTGAGTGAGGAGTACGCATCTTCGGAAACACCACCGGCGCGCTCGGTGAAGGCAAAACGAACATCGGATGTCGCGCCCTCCACCAACGTAACTCCATCATGGTCGACACGCGAAACGTTGTCCGCACGTGCTGCCATACTAAAGCCTCCTAATAACACAAGTACCGCGGCATCGCCGCTACAGCCCGCGTTTATACGGCTGTCATACTTCTCTTAAAGGATACCTGCTGCGCTGGAGGCAATCGTAAAGGGAACGTAAGGAGATTGGAGGTTCTAGTTTACAAAGTCGAAATAAAAAGGGCGCGTCCATACGGACACGCCCCTGTGCACAACAATGCAAAGAACGACTTAGAAGCTGCCGCGCTTCAGGAAATCGGGAAGCTCGAACTGATCGTTGCCGAAGTTAGGAAGCTCGGTGCCACCGACGTTGCGGGTCGGAGCGGCCTGAGCCGGGCTGGTGGCCGGAGCGGTGCGCTGCGGCTCAGCGGAGGCAGCTGCCTTGCTCTGAGACTGCTGAGCAGCAAAGAGCTCGTCCTGACGGTTGACGTTGGAGTCGGAGAAGCCCGTAGCGATGACGGTGATGCGCACCTGGTCGCCCAGGGACTCGTCGACAACGGTACCAAAGATGATGTTGGCCTCGGGATCGACGGCGTTGGCGACAACGTCGGCAGCGTCGCTGATCTCTTGGATGCCCAGATCCTTGGAGCCGGCGATGGAGAGCAGGACGCGCGTAGCTCCATCGATAGAGCTCTCGAGCAGCGGGCTGGAAATAGCCTGCTGGGCGGCGTCGACGGCACGAGTGTCCCCAGAAGCCGTACCGATACCCATCATGGCGGTGCCGGCCTGCTTCATGATGGTCTTAACATCGGCGAAGTCCAGGTTGATGATGCCCGGGACGGTGATGAGGTCGGTGATGCCCTGGGTACCCTGGGAAAGGACGCCATCGGCAATCGCGAAGGCCTCGAGCATGGTGGTCTTCTTCTCGGCGATGTCGAGCAGCTTATCGTTAGGGATAACGATCATGGTGTCGACGCAATCGGAAAGGGTCTTGATGCCCTCTTCGGCACTCTTCTTACGCTTGCGGCCCTCGAAGGTGAAGGGCTTGGTCACGACGGCGACGGTCAGCGCACCGACCTCGTTCATCGCGATATCGGCAACGATGGGAGCAGCGCCGGTGCCGGTGCCACCGCCCTCACCGCAGGTGATGAACACCATGTCGGCGCCAGCGAGCGCCTCGGCGATGTCATCGCGGGACTCATCGGCAGCCTTGCGACCAACCTCGGGGTTGGCGCCAGCGCCCAGGCCGCGGGTAAGGTCGGTGCCGATGTGCACCTTGATATCGGCATCAGAGATCGCGAGTGCCTGAGCATCGGTGTTGATGGCAACAAACTCGACGCCGCGGATGCCCTCTTCGATCATTCGATTGACCGCGTTGGTACCGCCGCCGCCGACGCCGACCACCTTAATGACGGCAAGGTAGTTGTTGATCTCTGTCTCGTGCATGTCGGTCCTCCGAACAAAGGTTATAGCCATAGCATGGGTCGACCCCTGCGCACATTAACCTTCAGGTTGAAAGTAAATGCAAAGGTAAACCGTATTATGGTTGCACATTATGAACGTATCAGTCAAATAATTGACCGTGAAAACCAAACAAACCAGATAAACGGCGTGGTATGGCCCCTCAACAAAGCATCAACCAGCGCTACGAGGTCGGAGCGTTCCTAAATGTATAGTTACCCGGAGAGCGCACATTGATATACGTTACGCCCTCTACCTGCGAAAGCAACTTGGTGACTACGCGTTCCTTCTTGACGATATCGTCCGAATCGCCCAGCGACACCTCAATGCCGTTATTGAGGTTTGCCGAGATGGCTTCGACCGAAGGCGTGGAAATATCCTTGACTTGTCCCAAGAACTCGCTCGAAAAACCACGCACATAATCCAAGCCAGCCTTAACGGCCTTGGAGCTCACCGCCTGGCCGGAAACCGGAGCGACATCCGCCGAGACATCAGTCAACAACACCGCGCCATAGTGCTTAGCGAGCGCCAGCGCGGCATCAATGCCGGTCAGGGTATTTGAGCCCTGCCCCGTCGTGATGACGTTGCCCTGGTCATCCACTTCGACCGACGTCGACAGCGGGGCGATCCAGGTGTCATCATCCCCGATGGCCCAGGCAAGGTCATCGGAGCTGATATAGGCAATTGCGATGACCTTGCGCTCCATCGGCGTAATGATGAGCGTATGCGGGAACTGACGCTGGACATCTACGCCCGAGACCCACGGGTTCTGCTTGAGGTCCTCGGTAATCTGGTCGGGATCGACGTTAAAAAGCGACGTTCCCTCGGGCAAATCGATCAGCTGGATAGCATCGTGCTTCGTCACATGCTCGCTGCCTTGAATCTGAATATCAGTGGCGGTAAACAATCCAGAGTTAATCACCACGATGGCAACGACGACGAGCACGGCCAAGACGGCCAGAACGCCGCCAACGATTTTGCCTTTGCCTGTAACGACAGAAGCGGCGTCTGATGTTTTATTTACCATCGCCCCAAGTGAAGACAACGGGTTGACGCTTTTTTTACCCGAAGGCTTCTTGGCGGTAGCCGGCACCGATGTCAGCGAGCGCGGTTTCGATGCGCCCAGCGTGCGACCTGGACGCGGCGCTTTAGTTCCCGTCGAGGGCTTAGGAGTTGCCATGGGACGGGCAGGTTTGGCGCCCATAACAGGCTTTGACGTCACCGAGGGACGCGAGGACTTTTTTGCGGCCGGACGATTACCGAGCTGCGAGCCGACGACCGGACGACTGGTCTGTCGAGCATGCCCGACAGACTTAGAATGCGCGACGGTATTGCGTTGAGGTTTGGCAGGCGCGCCGGAACGCCCTCCGGCGCGGCGGAAGGTGGGTTTCGATGCTCTAGAAGCCGAGGAATTTAACTTCCGGTCTGAGCTCGATGCCATACGCCTCCCTCACCTTTCCGTGCACATGTCTGATAACCGCGGCAACGTCATCGGCCGAGGCAGTTCCGTTATTAACGATAAAATTAGCGTGAACGGGCGAAACTTCCGCGCCGCCAATTGAAAAACCCTTTAATCCACAATCCTCGATAAGCTTGCCCACACTCGCATCGGGCGGGTTGCGAAAGACCGACCCGCAGGATGCGCGACCCATGGGCTGCGTACGCTTGCGCCTCGTCAGGTACCGCTCCATGCGCTCGCGAATGTCGGCCTTGGGCGCCGGTTTAAGCTTGAGCACGCACTCGAGGATGATCTCATTGCGGGGAAGGCTACATTCGCGGTAGCCCCAAGTGATCTCGGATCCCGCATAATGCTTGATACCGGATGCCGGGTCAAACGTTACGACATCCTCAACCAGCGAGCCAATCCACTCGGTCCGTGTGCCGGCATTCATAGATATCGCACCGCCGACCGAGCCAGGGATGCCAACGGCAAACTCAAGGCCCGAGAGGCTACGCGACAGGGCATCGTTGACCAGGCGCGCAAACATCACGCCCGCACCGACCGTCAGCGTACAACCGTCATCGGCAACAACCGTGCGCTGAAACTCACGTCCGAGCGAAATGACGGCACCGCGATAACCGCCATCGGCAACCAGCAGATTGGAGCCCTTGCCGATGATGACCCACGGCACCTGCTCGCGATCGAGCACCGCCACGGCGCGGCGGAGGGCATGATAGCTATGGCACGTCACGAAGAGGTCGGCCTTGCCGCCGATACGATAGCTCGTATGACGCGCAAGGCGCTCGTCCTCGATCACATCCGTGTCGATCATGCCCGAGAGCGCCATGACGGCGTTAAACAGACCCATTAGACTTAAGCGTCTTTCTTGGCAGTCAAATACTCGATAAACTCGGGGCCGACGGTCGTAACGTCACCGGCACCCATAGTGAGCAGCAAGTCGCCCTCGCCCACCATCTGCTCGAGCTCCTGATTGAGCTCAAGACGGCTGGAGCAGTACACGACCTCCTTGCCAGGATGCTTGGCGCGCACGGTATCGGCGAGCATCTTAGAGGTAACACCCGGAATGGGCATCTCGCCAGCCGAGAACACATCAATCAGCAGCAGTTTATCGGCATTGGCAAATGCATCGGCAAAGTCGTCGCACAGGGCCTGCAGGCGCGAATAGCGGTGCGGCTGGAACACGACGTCGACGTGCTTGTAGCCCAGCGACGAAGCGGCAGCAAGCGTCGCCTTGATCTCGGTGGGGTGATGGCCGTAATCATCGACCACGGTGATGCCATCGATATCGCCCACGTGGGTAAAGCGACGGCGGACGCCCTCAAAGCTCGAAAGCGCCTTGGCGGCGGCGTCGATGTCAAGGCCCAGGACATGGGCGACGGTGAGCACCGCCGTGGCGTTGAGCATGTTGTGGCGACCGGGATTACTCTTGATCTCCACAGCGTGCTCAGTGCCGTCCTCAAAGCGAACGATAAAGTCGCTCTGGATGCCCTTGACATCCGGGTGCATGCAGACGATGTCGTTGTTCTCGGCAAAGCCGTAGGAAAGCACGTGACGGCCCGTCGACTTGGCGAGCTCGACCAGATGCGGGTCCTCACCGCAGACGATGACGGTGCCGTCCTCGCCCACCAGGCTCATGAATTTGGCGAAAGTTGCCTCGATCTCCTCGATACCCGAGTAGTGATCGAGGTGGTCGGCCTCGACGTTGGTCACAATGACTACGTTGGGGTTCAGGAACAGGAAGGAGCTGTCGGACTCGTCGGCCTCGGCGACAAAGTAGTCGCCCGAGCCGTTCTTGCCGTTCGTGTCATAGCCCTCGACGATGCCACCGATCAAGAAACTCGGATCCAGACCCATGCGGTCGAGCATGGTGGCGCACATCGAAGACGTGGTGGTCTTGCCATGCGTGCCGGCAACAGCGACGGTGGTGTAGCCGTGGCCCAAAGCAGAGAGCATCTTGGCACGGGGCCACACGGGAATACCAAGCTCGCGAGCGCGCACGAGTTCAGGGTTGGACTCCGGAATAGCGGTAGAGACAACAACCACGTCGGGCTTGACCTCGTCGATCGTGGCGGCCTCATGGCCCACATGCACCTTCACACCAGCGCGGGTAAGCTGGCGGATATAACGTGACGTCTTAAGGTCGGAGCCGGTAACGGCATAACCGCGCTCGTGCAGAACGAGGGCGATGCCGCTCATGCCGGCGCCGCCGATACCGATAAAGTGGGCGCTCTTAAACTCGGGCGCGGAGGTTGCAGTCTGGGAATCAGCCATGTGCTCGTGTACTCCTTGCGTAAACACTGCCTGTAACCCGTTAACTGTACCGCACCTACCGCATCAGCGCGAGGGCGACCGACGATATCCCGTCTAACTAACGCAAACCCTCTACCGCATCCGCCAGAAGAGCGGCGGCCCTATCCTGAGCCAGACCACGCGCCGCCTGACGCATGGCGTCGCGTGCCGCCGCGTCATCGACCAGGTGCAGCAGCTCATCGGCAAAGGCAGAACCGTCGATATCGGCATCGGCGCAGAGCACGCCGGCCCCGGCGTCGACCAGATAACGGGCATTGGTGGTTTGGTGGTCGGCTGTCGCATGCGGGTACGGCACGAGCACCGAAGGCACGGCGAGCGCAGCGATCTCGGCCACGCTCGATGCGCCCGAACGCGAGAGCACCAAATCGGCAGCAGCCAGCATATCGCCCATGTTGTCGATGTATGGCTGGACGCGGTAACGCTTCGCCTCCTCGGGCGTCAGCGCCAAAGCGCGCTCGGTCTCCTCAAAGCCGTCGGCACCAGTCGAATGCAACACATAGAGGTTCTTGCGCGAAAGCAGCTCGTTTTTGAGCGAAACCACGCGCTCGTTGAGGTGCTGGGCGCCAAGTGAACCGCCAAAGACGAGCAGCAGCGTAGCGTCCTCGGGAACGCCAAGTGCCTTGCGGCCGCGAGCGCGATCGCCCTCGATCACCGAGCGACGTACGGGGTTACCGGTCATGAGCACGTGGTCAGGGTCACCTTCGCGCTCAAAGACCGAACGCGCTGCCGGCACCGAGATGCACACGCGGGCGGCGTGGGAGTTCATCATCTTGTTGGCCAGGCCCGGAACAGAGTTCTGCTCATGCAGCAGATACGGAACGCCCGCGCCCTTACACCACCCCAGCAGCGGAACCTCGACATAGGCACCAAAACCAATGGCGGCATCGGGCTTGCCGACCTTTGAGAAATGACTGGCGAGCGCACGTTTGGCCTTGTTGACACGCCACAGCGAGGTCAGCGCCGTCCAAGGACGGGAGCGGTCGAAGCCCGTGACCGTAATGGGCACAAAATCAAACCCAGCCTCGGGGACCAGACGACCCTCGAGCTTGCGCGACTGGCCCACGAACGCAACGTGGTGACCACGGTCACGCAGCTCTTCGGCCAAGGCGAGCGCGGGGTTGATGTGTCCTGCCGTGCCGCCGGCTGCAATAGCAACGGTCATTTTATCGGTCATGGTAGTCCCTTCGTACACGCGGTCCCTGGTCGTCGGTGCGCAGACGCGCCGACGGGTCCGAGTTCAAATCGATTCGATTATATCCGCCGCCCGCGTTGCGAGGGCTGGGGCGCTGCGGACGGCCTTGCGGAGCCGTTCGCGAGCGTGGACGAGCTGCCGGCTCGGATGCAGAACCATCCAGAACGGTAAAGCCGCTACGCGAAGGTCGTTCACCGCGCACATGGGCTACGCCGGCGGTGCTCTCGTCCATAACGGCAAAGCTCTCACGGCGACGGTCATACTCATCGCGGCGGGCGCTCTCGTACGAAACGCGCAGGATCAACCCGGCAAGCATAAGCGACACAATAATCGACGAACCGCCGTAGCTAATAAACGGCAACGGTTTGCCCGTCATGGGAAACACGTTGAGGATGCCCAGCGCGTTAATCAAAAACTGCACCGCGAGAATGACCGCGGAGCCAGACGCCATGAGCGCGCCCCGGCGATCGGTCGCCTGCTCGGCAATGCGAAACGCCGAGTAGATCAGCATCGCAAACACCAAGAAGAACAGCACGGTTCCGACAAAACCGACTTCCTCGCCAATGATGGCCAGGATGTAGTCGTTGTGCGCTTCGGGCAGATACGAGTACTTCATGGTTGAGTTGCCGATGCCGCGGCCGAACAGACCGCCCGAGGCAAAGGCCATGATGGCAAGCGTGGCCTGATAGCCGTCACCATACTCGTCGGCCCAAGGGTTCAAGGCAACCTGAATACGCACCATACGGTACGGCTCTGCGACAAGCGCAATCACGATCACGAGAATGCCGAAGATTAGCACGCCGATGATAAATCTGGGGTCGAGACCCGCAAACAACGCCATGCACATGAGGGTCAACAGGATGATCAGGACAGTACCGAAATCGGGCTGGATAAAGATCAGAAAGAGCGAAATGCCCAGGTAGATGCCCATCTTGCGAAGGAATTCGTTGATGTTGCCACCGGGCGAAAAGAAGCGATCAAGCATGATGGCCGAATACGCAATGGCAAATGGCTTTAAAAACTCGGAAGGCTGGAACTGAATGCCGGCGATGTTGAGCCAGCGCGTGGCGCCACGGCTGCCGCTGCCCACCAAGAACACCAAAAACAGTAGCCCTATCATGCCTATGAGGAAGATCCTGAGCACATCCTCCCCAAACCAGCTGTCCGGCAAAACGCGCACGATGGCAATCAGCGCCAGAACACCGACCACGGCAAACGCGGCCTGTCGACCCAGAAAAAACGTCGCCGAGCCATTCTCGTGCAGCGCCTCGACCGAAGACGCTGAGTACACCATCAGCAGGCCAAAGCATACCAAGGTAAACAAGCAGGCCATGAATATCAAACGGGGGCGCATGATACGGGCGGGAACGCCGGCAATATAGCGTTCGCTAAACGACTGCCCGCCGCGGCTGGAACGCGGTGTGATACGACGTGAGGAAGCACGGTCCGAGTCGGGCCTCCTCATACCTTGTCGGGGGCTCTCCTCTCTCACCGCAACCCCTATTCCATTTGTGATTTCGCTGCAGCGGCAAGCTGGGCCACGTAGTCCTTAAACACGCGGCCGCGCTCCTCATAGCCCGAGAACTCATCGAACGAAGAGCAGGCAGGAGAAAGTAAGATCACGTCACCACGGCTCGACAGCGAACGGGCGACGTCCACGGCGTCGCGTAGGTCATCCGCCTGGGCGATATCCACATCGCCATCGACATCGGCCTCGTCCATAGCGGCGGTGAAGCGCTCGCGCGCATCGCCAAAGCAGACGACCGAGCGCACGTTGTCCATAACGACGCGCGCGAAGTCCGTGAGCGGCGTGCCCTTATCGTGGCCGCCGAGCAGCAAGATCACGTCGTCATCGGGAAATGCCGTCAGTGCCTTCTCGACCGCATCGGTGTTGGTCGCCTTGGAATCGTTGACGTAGCGCACGCCGTCAATCTCGCCACACGGCTCCACGCGGTGCTCGAGCGGCTGGAACGAGGCAAGACCGCGGCAGACACCATCGACATCGGCACCGACCGCCAAGGCAGCCGTGGCGGCGCACAGGGCATTGATAACATTGTGATGGCCCGAGATCTTGAGCTCGGATGTAGCGATGAGCGGGGTCTCGACGCCCTTCAGGCGCACGATCATCTTGCCATCGCGCACAAAGGCGGCATCCTCGCCCTCAGGCTCGTCAAAGGCAACCTTGCAGATGCGACGACCCGGCGTGTAGATGTACTCATCGAACTCGTGAATGCCGGCGTCTTCGACGTCGACAACCGCCAGATCGTCATCGACCATATTGTCAAACAGTTTGATCTTGGCAAGCGCATAGTTCTTATGGCTCTTATGCCAGCCCAAGTGGTCGGGAGTGATGTTGAGCAGCACCGCCACGCGGGGGTGGAGCTCGGTTGTCGTAGCAATCTGATAGCTCGAGAGCTCAGCCACAAACCACTCGTTGTGGGCTCGGCCGTCAATCTCGTTGACCGGCGGCTCCCCGATGTGCCCGACAGCAACGCTGGCCTCGCCGGCAGCCTTAAGCAGATAATCAGTCAGCGACGTGGTGGTCGTCTTGCCGTTGGTGCCCGTGATGGCAATCCAGTTATCAGGCGACAGGCGATAGGCAAACTCGGGCTCACCCATAATCTGGGCGGCATGCTCGCGCCCAGCCTTAAAGAAGCCCGAGAACTCCGAGATGCCCGGGCACGTCACGCATACGTCATAGGCGCCCTCGACCTGTTCGGTCCCATAGACAAACGACGCACCAGCAGCCTCGAGCGCACGCGTGGCGTCATTGGGCTCAGAGGTGCCACCGCCATACACGGTAACGGCACTTACGCGCTCGGGATGTGCCAGCGCCCAGCGGGCGACATCGAGACCGGATTTGCCCTGACCCAAAACGAGCAGGCTAAAGACATCAGCAAGAGACATGAAAGACCACTATCCCAACTGGAAGAACAGGGCAAGGCCAACGGCACCAAAGGCCGCAGCGATAATCCAAAAACGGATGACGACCTTGGTCTCGGCCCAGCCCTTCTTTTCGAAATGATGATGGATGGGCGCCATAAGGAAGACGCGCTTGTGCGTAAAGTGGAAGTAGACAACCTGAATCATGACCGACAGGGTCTCAACGATAAACAGGCCGCCGATGATGAGGGAGACGACCTCGGTGTTGGTCATGATGGACGTGCAGGCAAACGCGGCGCCCAGGGCAAGCGAGCCGGTATCGCCCATAAAGATGCTCGCCGGATAGCAGTTGAACCACAGAAAGCCCAAGCAGGCACCGGCACACGCGGTGCAGAAGATGGACAGGTTCACGTCTCCGTGCAAAAACGCCATGGCAGCCATGGCGAGCATGGCAATCATGGAGGTGCCGCCGGCAAGACCGTCAAGGCCATCGGTCAGGTTCACGGCATTAGAAAGACCGGCGATCATCAGCCAGCAAAAGACAATGTAGAACCACGGGAACGAAAGGCCGCAGATGGTGGTCGAAAGCACGCCAAGGTCAATCGTCAGGCCGCCGGGAAAACGAATCTCGGGGGCGACGCCGCACCAGTTGACGGCAAGTACCGTAAAGGTGACACAGATAATGGTTAGGCCGATCATCTTGGCATGAGGCGTCAGACCGAGCGAGCGCCCATGCGTAACGGAGGTCAGGTCGTCGATCAGGCCCAGCACGCCGGTCGCCAGCGTGGCGAGCAGCACGAGCACGAGCTCGGTGGTGAGCTTGCCCATCAGCAGGCAGGTCAGCGAAATCGCAACGAGAATGACAACGCCACCCATGGTGGGCGTTCCCTGCTTAACCAAATGACGCTTGGGGCCGTCGGCACGAACCTGCTGGCCGATACCCTCGACCTTGAGCAGCTTGATCCACCACGGCATGAGCAGCAGCGCAATGGCAGCGGCGATGCCAAGCCCCAAAAAAGCCTGATACGTTGGATACGAGGGATTGCCGAACATGGGCTAGCACACACCTTCCACAAAGCGGTCGAGCTCAACAAAGCGGGAACCCTTGACTAGTACAACATCATGTTTTTCAAGCGCGCCGCCCATGCGGTCGAGCACCTGCTGATAATCGGAGAACACCTGGATGCGGTCCTCGTCCATGCCCATCATGCGCGCGGCATCGGCCATAAGCTGGGCCAGCTCACCACCCACGCACGCCAGCATGTCGAGCTTCTTGGCGGCGGCATAGGCGCCCACGAGCTCATGCATGCGAGGAGCCTCATCGCCCATCTCGCCCATCTCGCCCAGGATCGCCATGCGAGACCCCGTGCACGAAAGCGAGCACAGCAGATCGAGGCCAGCAGCCATGGATTCGGCACTGGCGTTATAGGAATCGTCGATGACGCGGGCACCGCTCTTGGCGCGCTTGATCTCCTGGCGGTGACCGGTGATCGTGAGGCCCCTAAAGGCAGCATCGATCTGCTCGGGCGTCAGGCCCAGGCGATAGGCAACCGCGGCGGCCTTAACGGCATTTGGGACGGACTGCACGCCGGGGATGGCAAGCATGGTATCGATCGTCTCGCCCTGGCCAAAATCGAGCGTAAAGACCGGACGGCCCTCGTCATCAACACGAATGTCGCGGGCACGGACCTCATCATCGTCCGAGACGCCGGCCAGCATCACGTCGATACCAGCAGGCTGGGCGAACGTATCGCGAATGAACGGCGTAAAGTCGTCCTCGCCGCCCAAAACCAGCAGCGGCAAGAAGTCGCCGGCGGCGCACATACCCTGGACAATCTCGGCCTTAGCGCGGGCGATGTTCTCGCGGCTGCCCAAAATGCCGATGTGAGAGGTACCAATCTTGCTCACGATGGCAAGGTTGGGATTGGCGGACTGGGACAGGCGCTCAATCTCGTGGAAATGGTTCATGCCCATCTCGAGCACCAGGACCTCGGTATCGGCCGGAGCGGAAAGCACCGTGAGCGGCATGCCGATCAGGTTATTGAAATTGCCCTTGGTGGCCCAGACACGATAGCGCTTGGCGAGCACGGCGGCGAGCACGTCCTTGGTCGTCGTCTTGCCGATGGAACCGGTAATGCCAACGACCAGGCAGCCAAGCTCCAGGCGATACGTGTGCGCCAAACGCAGCAGAAACTCCTCGGGATCATCGGTCAGCAGGATGGCGCACCCCTTGTCCTGCGCCAGCGAGACCAGCTCGGCCTCGGGCTCACGCGTCATCACGACGGCGCCGGCACCCGACTGGACGGCACGGGAAGCAAAATCATTGCCGTCGACGTTTTCACCGGGAAAGGCGACGAAAATCGTCCCTTCCTCGACCTGGCGCGAGTCGATAACGCACCCGCGGCATACCCGATCGGCTTCTCCCGTCACGGTTCGGGCCCCTGTTGCGGCCGCGAGGTTGTTGACGGCGATCTCTATCATTGCAGCTCCCCTGTAAACCTAATAATGCTATCGGCGTATTGTATCCCAGCGCCGCACATGCGTGGTGCAGGGCATGTGAACACCCTCATATGGGACAACAAACCACGCCCCAAAGATTGTAACCCCCTACTTCGTGTGCGGGATACCCAGCACGTCGAGCGCGTTGGCCATAATGGACTGGAACGGCACCGCAGCGGCATCTGAGCCGCTCGGCGTTCCGTCGAGCGTGATATAGCACAGCACCTTGGGCGATTGTGCCGGTGCAAAGCCCATAAAGGACGACATGTAGTTCTCCTTGAGGTAGCCGCCGTTCTCGTCGGCACGTTCGGCCGTACCGGTCTTACCCGCCACGTCATAGCCGTCAACCGCGCCGCCAACGCCCGTTCCCTCGGACACGACCGTCTGCATGCACGATGTCACCTGGGATGCGGCGTCCTCCGAAATCGCGCGCTCACCTTCGCCCCAGTCCTTCTCGTCGCCTTTGCTGGACTTATAGAAGTGCGGTGTCATCATCACGCCGCCGTTGGCGATGCCGCCCACGGCACGTGCGATCTCAATCGGCGAGACGGACAGTGCCTGTCCAAAGCTCATCGAGCCCAGCGTGGCGCCGTCATACTGGTCACGCTCCTTGACGATACCCAGGCTCTCTCCCGGAAAATCGACACCCGAGCTGTGACCGATGCCCCACTTGTCCACATAGGCGGCAAAGTCGTCGGCACCGATCTTGCGCCCCACTAGGACAAAGCCCACGTTGGACGAACGGCGCATCATCTCGCGCACATCCATGGTCATGGCATAGTCGCGCTTGTCGGCATCGGTGACGGTATCGTCGCCCACCTTGATGCTCGCCGGCACCTCAAACGACGTACTCGATCGCACGACGCCCAAGTCGAAGCCGCCACGAGCGTCTTAAAGACCGAGCCGGGCTCGTAGGCGTCGGTGACCAGGCGCAGATTCATATCCTCGGTCTTGGCGTTTTCCAGATCGGTCTGGTCGTAGGTCGGGTACGAGCAGGCTGCCAAGATCTCGCCTGTCGTAGGATCGGTGACCAGCGCCGAGCCGTTCTTGGCCTTAGTCTTCTCAACTGCCTCTGCCAGGGCATCCTCGGCCGCACGCTGGATATTGACGTCGAGCGTCGTCACGATATCAACGCCGTCGACCGCAGCCACCTTTTTATAGGCACCGCCCGCGATATAGCTGCTGTCCCTCGCGCGCTCGCGTACGAGAGAACCGTTCGTGCCGGTCAGAAGCTTGTTGTATTGCTTTTCGAGACCCGTCAAGCCGTCGTTGTCTACATTCACTACACCCAGCACCTGCGATGCCAGATTGCCGTATGGATATACGCGCTTCATGGCCTGCTCAAAAAGCACGCCGGGCAGGTTCTTCTTCTCCAGCGCCGCAACATCGTCTTCGTCCACCTGGCGCTTGATATACACCCAGGTTCCATCGGACTCAACGAGCTTGCGGCAGGTCTTTTTATCGATTCCAGTTGCCTTGACCAGCGCCGACACCGTCTTGTCAACATCCTCGACAAGCTGCGGGTTCACGGCGATGTTGCGACATTCGACCGACGACGCCAACACGTTGCCGTTGCGGTCGTAGATGGTGCCGCGTTTGGCATAGAGGGTCTGCGCAAGCAGGCGGCGCGCATCGGCACGCTCGCGCAGTTTATCGGCTTCGACAATTTGATAGTCGGCAAGGCGAAAGACGCCCAAGCCCAAGCCAAGTCCGATGAAGCCCATGACGGCTTTGCGGCGAGGCAGAGGTGCGCCTGTGAGCCATTCGGTCGACGAACTCTTGCGCGACCTGGTGTTATGCACTTGAGGGCCGCCCGAGCCGCGAAGTCGCGACGCCGGGTCGTTGCCACGGGACTGCCCGGCGTTGTAAGATTGCCGACCCGTTCCTTGATAACCAGAACGTCCCCGCGACGAGGGACGTCCAGAACCGCGGCCCCCATCGGAACCGCGGCGATAGTCATTTGTCATACTCAGCTACCGTCTTGCTACTGAGCGGTCGCGGTCGCGTTGGCGCCCGCGGCTGCATCCTGCGAAAAGTCAAGTGTAACGCTCTCGCTGGGCTCCACCATGCCATAAGCGCCCGCAAGGTCGCGAATGCGCGTGTCGGCGCCATAGACCGAATGCATGACCTCCAGGTCGGAGCTCTCATCGGTCGCCTTTTCGAGCGTGCTGGTAAGCTCGGCGTTGCTGTTGAGCACCTGGGCCGTAACGCCGGCGAGCGCCACGCGGGCGACGCCGATCGTCATGAAGATAGCCGCAATGATGCAAAACGTTTTAAGAACGCTCATGAAAACCGGGCTTACCGCCTGGTTTGCCTGACGGCCCGCGCCCGTGTAGACATCAAAGCGCGGCGCGCGCTGCTCACGGGGAGCAACGGGGGCCTGCGGCGTCTCACGATAGGCGGGCATGGCGTTCATATCATAGGCGAGTGCTGCGCTTGAAGTGTTGTAGCCCATGATATGCCGCCTCCCATCCCGAGTACGTTGGTAGTGTGTTTAAGCTTCGTTTATGGTGCGAGCGGGAGGTCCAATATCGCGCGGTCGCGCCTACAGACGCTGCGCCACGCGGATTTTGGCTGATCTCGCCCGAGGGTTGCGCTCAACCTCATCAGGCTGGGCAACCAAGGGTTTGCGGGTGATGACCTTGAGTATCGGCACGTTGCCGCACACGCACACCGGAATCTCCGGCGGACACGTGCACCCCTGGCTCATCTCCTTAAAGTGGTTCTTTACGATACGGTCCTCGAGCGAGTGATACGAGATGACGCAGATACGTCCGCCCGGGTTGAGCCACCTGGTGGCGGCATCAAGCCCTCGTTCGAGCACATCGAGCTCGTGATTGACCTCGATGCGAATGGCCTGGAAACTTTTCTTGGCCGGGTGTCCGCCATGCCGACGAGCGGCAGCCGGGATACCCGCCTTGATGATCTCGACAAATTGGCCGGTGGTTTCGATCGGTTCTTGCTCGCGGCGGCGCACGATCTCGCGCGCGATCTGCGAGGCGAACTTCTCTTCGCCGTAGACGCGTAGAATCCGGGCGAGGTCGTGTTCGTTATAGGTGTTGATGACCTCAGCTGCGTTTAAGGTGTTATTACCCGGATCCATCCGCATGTCCAATGGGGCGTCCTCGTTATACGAAAAGCCCCTGCCAGGGATATCGAGTTGCGGTGACGAAACGCCCAAATCGAACAGGAAGCCATCGACCCCGGGCACCTCGGCCGAGCAAAGCAGCTCGTCCAAGTCGCCGAAGTTGCCCTTCAGCAGCTGGTGCGGAACGCCGGGAACCTCGCGGTCCAGACGGGCGCCAGCGGCCTCGAGGGCCATGTCGTCCTGATCGACGCCGAGCAAAAGGCCCGTCTCCCCCACCTGCGCGGCCATCTTTACCGAATGGCCGGCACCGCCAAGGGTGCAATCGCAGACAACGGAGCCGCTCTTTAGCCGCAGCGACTCAAGCACTTCGCCGAGCATGACAGGTTCATGCCGATATTCTTGTGTCAAGATCCCACGCTCCATCCGTTACCCGTGCCTTGCCCTTACGAGAAGAAGAGGTCCAGCAGGGCCTCATCGTCATCGTCCTCATCGGCCGCGGCGCGATCCCAAACCTCAAGGTGGTCGTAGTTGCCCACAACCGTGACCTCGCGGTCGAGGTTCGCCTGCTTGCGGAGAGACTCGGAAAGACCGATACGACCGGCGCTGTCCACGTCCATCGACGTGGTGCGCTTGTTGATCGCCCTCATGAGCTTCTGGTCATTAATGTCACGCGGGTTAAAACCCTCGTGGCCCTCACGACCCGCGAAGAGTCCTTCGACCCACTTATCGAAGGCCTCGGCAGAGAACACGTACAGAGCATCGACATCCAGGGCTTTGAACACGCGAACGTGCTCTCCAAGCTCCTCGCGAAGGGGTGCAGGCAGGGACAGACGACCTTTTGCATCGAGATTGCGCTCGTATGCACCAGTCATTCCCATGTGCGCCCTCCCCTCGGTTACTCAGATGGCACGTACGCGGGGAACCACCCCGCCTGTCGACGTCATCAATAATATGGGGAACCGCCCCATTTTTCAACACCTTTCCCCACCCCTTCCCCCACCCCGCCCCACCACTCCACTCACCATATATTGCAAAACACCCCCAAGCATATGTTCGAAAACACAATATGTTGTGTTTTCAGCAAAGGCGTGATGCCACCTGTAGAACCACACCTGCGAACCTCAACCTTCAAGTTGACCTTGAGGCGATTTTTACGTCCCTTTACATGCCGTTCACATCGCCCCCAAACTCCCCCACCCAAGGCACATGCGGCCCACCACCGCGACGCCAAGTGGCGAAAAATGGGACGGGCCCCAGATTGCCCATGCGCGCGCAAAAGCACGCCGCGGCAATCTGGAGCCCGTCCCCAAATACCTATAAATATGCAGGTCAGCGATGTGTTAACGATGTGCCAGCGGGTGCGCCGCCAGATAGACCTCGGTCAGTTGCGTACGATCGACATGCGTGTAGACCTGCGTGGTCGATATATCGGCATGTCCCAAGATCTCCTGTAGCACACGGAGGTCTGCGCCGCCCGCAAGCATATGGGTGGCAAAGGAGTGACGCAGCGTATGGGGATGGAGTCCCACCAGTCCCACCTGGCGCCCGTAGCGCTCACAGATGGCATGGATGCCCTGGCGCGACAGACGGCGGCCGTTCTTATTTAAAAAGACCGCCGAGGTCTCGGTTCCGCGGGCATGGGCCGCCAAGCGAGAACGCCCCTCAGTTACATAGAGCGCCAGAGCTCGCGCCGCGCTTCCCACCAGCGGGGACAGGCGTTCCTTTGAGCCCTTACCGCGAACGAGCACAAAACCATCGTCGATATGGATATCGCCCACATCGAGCCCCACCAACTCGCTCACACGCAAACCGCATCCGTAGAGCACTTCCAAGATGGCATGGTCGCGCAAGCCCATCTCGCCCTCGGGGAAGTCTTGATCGAGCAGCGCCGAGACATCCTCCACCGATAGATACTCCGGCAAACGCTCAGCCTTTTTAGGCAGGCGCAACGCCGCCGTTGGATTTTGGGCCACAGCCCCATCGCGCACCAAAAAGGCATGCAGGCCCTTCACGGCCGCAAGCGCACGCTCCACCGAGGCATCGGAATAGCCCCCATCGCGACGGTCGGCGACAAAGCCCTCCACGACCCGACGGGTCACCTCTTCAAAAGACACAATACCCGCCCGCTCCAGATAGGCGCAGTACGTCGTCAGGTCACGACGATAGGCCGTAATCGTGTTGCGCGCCAAACCCCGCTCGACCGCGAGGTAATCGAGATACTCCCCCGCCGCCACGGCGAGCGACGAGGGAGTAGCTTCGGTATGTTCCTTATTCGCCGGCACCCTTAGTCCGTAGCGAGGTTCATGGGCGTCACCTGCAGACGGTCGACACCCTCGTGCTGGCCGATCGAAGCGCGCACGAACTCGCGGAACAGCGGCTGCGGGTTGGTCGGGCGGCTCTTGAACTCGGGATGAGCCTGGGTTGCCACATACCACGGATGCACGTCGCGCGGCAGCTCGACCATCTCGACCAGGCGCTCGTCGGGCGACAGACCCGAGATAACCAAGCCGGCGTCCTCGAGCTGGTCACGGAAGGCGTTGTTGAACTCAAAGCGGTGACGGTGACGCTCGTAGACGAGTTCCTCGCCATATGCCTCGCGAGCGAGGGTATCGGCGGCGAGCTTGCACGGATAGGCGCCCAGGCGCATGGTGCCGCCCTTCTCGGTCACGTCCTCCTGCGAGCTCATCAGATCGATGACGCTAAACGGGCCGTCCGGATCGAACTCGGAGGAGCTGGCGCCGGCAAGGCCGACGACGTTGCGGGCGAACTCGCACACGGCCACCTGCATACCCAGGCAAATGCCCAGATACGGAATCTTGTGCTCACGGGCAAACTCGGCCGCGAGGATCTTGCCCTCCAGGGCGCGCTTGCCAAAGCCGCCGGGGACCAGGATGCCCGAGGCGTCGCCCAGAACCTCGGAGACATTCTGCTCGTCGAGGCTCTCGCCGTCGACCAGCTGGACGTCCACATGGCGATCGTAGAAGACGCCCGCATGGTGCAGGGCCTCGATAACCGACAGGTACGCATCGGGCAGCTGCGTGTACTTGCCCACGACGGCGATCTTCACCTTGTCGGCGTGATGGTTGGCGTGATTCTGTTTGCGCAGGAACTCGTTCCACTCGCTCATGTCGCGCTCACGCGGGTCCAGACCCAGGCGCTCGCAAATGCGCAGGTCAAAGTCCTGCTCGGCAAGCAGCTGCGGAACATCGTAAATGCTCGCGCAGTCCTCGTTGGTAAAGACACAATCGGTGTCGACGTCGCAGAAGCTTGCGATCTTTCCGCGGATAGCGTCATCGATATGGTGGTCGGAGCGCAGCACGATGATATCGGGCTGGATGCCAAAGCTGCGGAGCTCCTTGACGGAATGCTGCGTGGGCTTGGTCTTGACCTCGTGGGCGGCGGCGATATAGGGAACGAGCGACACGTGGATGTAGCAGACGTTCTCGGGGCCGGCCTCCTTGCGGTACTGACGGATGGCCTCGACAAACGGTTGGGACTCGATGTCGCCGATCGTGCCGCCCAGCTCGGTGATGACTACATCGGAGCCGGTCTGCTCCTCGATGCGGCGGAACTTGTCCTTAATGGCATTGGTGACGTGAGGAATCACCTGCACGGTACCGCCCAAAAAGTCGCCGCGACGCTCGCGGGCGATCAAGCTCTTATAGATGGCGCCGGTCGTAAAGTTGGAATCGCGGGTCAGGTTCTCATCAATAAAGCGCTCGTAATGACCCAGGTCCAGGTCGGACTCGTAACCATCCTCGGTTACAAAGACCTCACCATGCTGGAACGGGCTCATGGTACCGGGGTCGACGTTCAGATACGGGTCGGCCTTCTGCATCGTTACTTTGTAGCCACGCGACTTGAGCAGACGGCCCAGCGAGGCCGCGGTGATACCCTTGCCCAAGGACGAAACCACGCCACCGGTTACGAACACATGCTTGGTCATATTGAGTTACCTGCGCTTCCCGTAGAAGTTGTTTATCCACATCTTACGGGTCTTCATTGTAATACTCGCGCCGCGGACCGTCCGCAATTTTTCTCGCGTGCGATTGCATTTCTCAATCTTGAAACAAAACGCCGCCCGGTTTCCCAGGCGGCGTCGCTATGGCAAGGGTTACATGCTGCTATCGATCAGCAACCTCGTCCTCAAGCATTTCTTGAACGAGCATGCCGGTACGGACGCCCTCAAGATACCACTCACCACGTTCGGTGAGGCAAATGCCATTTGCAAGCTGACCGCCGTCGTCGCTATAACGCGAGACGACATCAATCATGCCTTCGGAATCCAAGCGATCGATTGCCGCGCGGGCACGATACGGCGAAACCCCCACGCGCTCGGCAAGCGTTTTGCGCGAGAAACCATACGGCCCGCCATTGTCTTCGGTTTGCTGGTCGATCTCCATCAACACCAGCACCTCGACACGCTTCATATCGTTGACACTCGCACGACCCTTGCCCGCCATAGCAGCCTCCTCAAACCGAGCACGAGCATCTAACGCGCCGTGCGCGACCGACACACCTCACGATGGCAGGTAATATCCATCATGCGGCATCCCGCTAAGGATGAAACAGTTACGGTTATTGTATACCGCTCAAATTGTTTCTAGGCAGGTAAACAGCTATTTTTCGCCGAAATAGACGCTTTATTGATCAAAAAGCCGTACCGGGCGCTAACCCGATACGGCCAAAATGCAATGCAATTACCGCGGTGCTTCAAACTTAGCGATGGAAGAAACCGCGGCGCTCAAACTTGGGCTCGCAGCACACGTTGATACCCAGTTTGCGCAGTACCGTCTCGTCCGTCGGCGAGATAATCACGCTAAAGAAGGCATCGCAACCGCGCAGCTGCTCCAGGCCCGAAAGGACGCGAGCGGCCGTCTCACTCGTGGCCGAGGTGATCGACAACGCCATAAGCGTCTCGTCGGTGTGGAGGCGCGGGTTTTTGCTGCCCAGGAAATGCGTCTTGAGCTTGCTGATGGGCTCGATCGCTTCATCGCTAATGACCTCGAGCTCAAGGTCGACGCCCGAGACATGCTTAAGTGCATTCATGATGAGCGAGCTCGCGGCGCCCAGGCGCGTGGAAGTCTTGCCGGTCACCACGGAGCCATCGGGCATGACCATGGCACCCACGGGACCACCCGTCAGCTGCTCCCTGGTGAGGGCTGCCGAGCGCGCCGGTGAGTAGTTCTTATCGATGCCGGCTTTCTTCATAATAATCTTGAGACGGTCGACTTGCTCATCGCCCACGCCGGTACGGCGCACATTTTCGACCGCGGTAAAGTAGCGGCGGACGATCTCCATCTTGGAAGCGTCGCGGCAGGCATCGTCATCGGTGATGGCAAAGCCGACCATATTGACGCCCATGTCCGTAGGGCTCTGGTAGGGGCTCTTGCCCAGGATCTTTTCCATCAGGGCACGGACTACCGGGAAGGCCTCGACGTCGCGGTTGTAGTTGACCGTGGTCTTGTTGTAGGCCTCAAGGTGGAACGAATCGATGATATTGGCGTCGTCGAGGTCAGCCGTGGCGGCCTCGTAGGCAATATTGACCGGATGCGTCAGAGGAAGATTCCAAACCGGGAAGGTCTCGAATTTAGCATAGCCGGCGGCCGTGCCATGCTTGTGCTCGTGATAGAGCTGAGACAGGCAGGTGGCAAGCTTGCCCGAGCCAGGACCGGGGGCAGTGACCACGACGAGCGGTCGGGTGGTCTCGACAAACTCGTTCTTGCCGTAGCCATCGTCGGACACGATCAGATCGACATCGTGCGGATACCCCTCGATGGGATAGTGCAGCTTGGCGGGAATACCGAGCGCGTTCAGGCGGTTGCGGAACACATCGGCCGGGGGGGGGGGGGGGGTGCGGGGGGGTGGAGTTTGG
>CABPXT010000002.1:0-32402 GCA_902461405.1 uncultured Collinsella sp. | reverse complement strand
GCATCTGCTGCCGTCGGCTGTGTGCGCGATGACGCCCACCGACTCATCGGTCCACTCGCGCCAGGCGAGGATAATCTTCTCGGCGGCGTCGAGCAGCTGGGCGCGGTCGTGCGAGCGCAGCCGCAGCACCGAAAGCGGCCACTGCAACACGGTACCGCTGACCTGGTCAAAGCCGGGCACGCTAAACTGCGAGACCTCGGCGGCGTGCATCATGGGGAACTCGTGCGCGCCGCCCTGGAAGTGGTCGTGCGACAGAATCGAGCCGCCCACGATGGGCAGGACGGCGTTGGAGCCAATAAAGTAGTGCGGGAACAGGTCGACAAAGTCGAGCAGGCAGGTCAGCCCCTTGCGGTCGACGTGCATCGGACGATGCTCGGAGCTCATGGCAATGCAGTGCTCGTTAAAGTACGCATACGGGCTGTACTGGAAGCCCCAGCGCTCGCCGTTGAGCTGAATGGGGATAACGCGCAGATTCTGGCGGGCGGGGTGGGCGCCGCCGTCGGCCGCGGCGGAGCGTCCGGGGTAGCCCTCGTTCTCGATGCACAGCTGACAGGCGGGATACTTCTCGCCCGTGTTTTTGGCGGCACCTGCCGCGGCGATATCGCGCGGGTCCTTCTCAGGCTTGGACAGGTTGATGGTGATCTCAAGATCGCCCCAGTTGGTGGGGGTGCTCCATTTGATGTTGCGCGCGATAGCGGCACGGCGCACGTAGCCGGCGTCGCAGCACAGACCGTAGAACCAGTCGGTCGCGGCGCGGGGCTCGTTGACGCCCATACGTCCGTTGAACTCCTCGTTTACAACCGAAGGTCTCGGCATGAGCGCGCCCATGATGCGCATGGCAATGCGGTCGCGGCCCGATGCCGTGTCCTCGGCAGCACCGTTGGCAACGGCGGCCTCAGCAAGCGCGGCAAGCGTGCCCTCCAGGTCAAAGTCGGGGAGTGTATCGGGGTGCACGAGCGAAATCTTCTCGGTCTTGAGCGCCCAGGTCATGTCGAGCGCGGGGCCTGTGGCGCCGATGCACTCCAGAATGGTGTTGTATGCCCAGATGCGATCGTCCTGTCCGATCATCGATCGATGGATGGCATATTCGATGAGGCCCTGCGCGGCCTCGCGCACGTCAGTCATTACAGCCATGCCGCGTAAGCCCCCTTGTCAGAGATGGCGTAGTGACGGGCAGAGCCCTCGCCCAGCCAGCCGTTCATCTTGGCAATGAAGGTGTCGACCAGATCGAGCGGCACGAAGGCCTGGATGGTACCGCCAAAGCCGCCGCCGTGAATACGAACGGCGCCACGGCCGTCGAGCACATGCTCGGCAAGAGCAAGTGCGTACATCGAGGGCTGTTCGGAGCCCAGCTTGGCAACGACATTCTGCAGGTACATGGCAGAGCTGGCGCCGGACTCGCGCGTCAGGACCAGGAACTGATCGATGTCGCCGGCGTTCAGGGCAGCCCAGCGCTTGTCGACCAGGCCGTTTTCGTACCAGTAGTGAACGGCGCGCAGGCAGGCGCGGTCGCCCAGCTTGGCGCGCAGCTCGGGGAGCTTGGCGTCAAAGTCCGCCACGTTTACCTCGCACAGGCGTGCCTTGCCAAACTCGGCAGCGACGTCCTGCATCTCGCGCGGAACGGCGGCGTAGTCGTCGGTGGCGGCCACGTGGTCGGCACCGACCTTAACGAGCACGAGCGCATAACCGTGATCCTCAAAGTTGAGCTCGAGCTTCTGGGTTTTAGGCTGAGCCTGGTCCTCAAAGTCCATGTAGGCGAGGCCGCCCAGGCACACAGCGGCCTGGTCCATCAGACCGCAGGGCTTGCCGTAATAGTTGTTCTCGGTGCGCTGGCTCATCTGGGCGAGCGCGACGGGCTCGATGGCGGGTGCGTCCCAGAGCGTCTCCATGGCGCGACCGTATGCCGCCTCGACAGCAGCGGAGCTCGAAAGACCGCCGCCCGAGGGGACGGAGCAGGTGAAGGCAAAGTCGAAGCCCTGGGGCTCAACGCCCAGAGCAGCGATTTCGTGGGCCATGCCGCGGACGAGGCTCGCGGACGTGCCCTTCTCGGACTCCTGAACATCTAGCGTATCGAGCGTGATCTCAAAGGTGGGGTAGCCCTCATCGGCAACGCGGACCTTGTTGGTGTCGGTTGCCACGGCGATACCGTCGACGGCGACATCGAGCGAGCCGGCGATGACGTGGCCGCCCTCGTGGTCGGTGTGGTTGCCGCTGATCTCGGAACGCCCGGGCGCGTGCACGTAGAGCACCTGGCGGTCGCCGATGGGGCCAAACTCCTCCTCAAACAGCTTGGTGAGCGTGGCGAATGTCTTTTCGTCGGGGGTGGTCATGGGAGTCCTTTCCTTGGCGCGCACGGGTGAGTTTTGCGTCGTTATGAGTACGTTAACAACTTGAAGCGGCATGAACCAGGTGTTCACGATATCGCATGTTACGGGCTATGTTAACGTACTCATAACACAACGCTTGTCACTTTTTGAGAATCTGGTAATCGGTCGATATTCGGCCGTGAACGGTAGCGCCGTATGGACTTATAAAGCAGAAGAGATGCAGGTCGAAAAAGTAGAGTACGTTAACATGCGTCCGACGATAGCGGGCCTCGGCGCGGGGTGTATCTCTGCCTGGGCCGGCATTCACGCTATTCAGATCTCGCAAGGGTGAAGGTGATCCTGTGGCAAGGCGCCCGTCCAACGATACAGGTACGCGTCCGGTCTCCATGGCCGACGTCGCCCGCGCTGCTGGCGTTTCGCAGCAGACGGTTTCGCGCGTCGCCAACGGCTTGCCCAACGTTAACGAGCAGACGCGCCAGCGCGTGCAGGCCGCTATGCAAGAGCTCGGCTTTCGTCCGAGTTATGCCGGTCGCTCGCTGCGTGACGGCCGTTACCATTCGGTCGGCCTGTGCGTCAACGATGTTACCAAGTTTGGCAACCTCTCAATGATCGATGGCATCGCCAGCGCTGCTCGCGAGCATAATTGCGCCATCACGCTGGTCGAGATGTCCAAGACCGAGGAGTTTTCGCTCGCCGAGGCCACGCGTCGTATGGCCGCGCTGCCCGTGGACGGCATCATTATCGGCATGAGTCGCATGGCGCCCGATTTTGAGACGTTTGATCCACTGCCGGGCATTGGCACGGTCATCGTTACCATGTACGCGCATCCGCGCGTGACCACGGTCGATTCCGATCATTACGGTTGCTCGCTATTGCTTATGGATCACCTGTTTGAGCTGGGGCACGAGCAAATTCGCTATATTGGCGGCCCGTCGTTCTCGGTCGACGAGCAATTTCGTCGCGCCGGTTGGCAGGATGCACTCGAGCGTAAACACATCGAGCCGGTAGAGCCGCTCGAGGGTGACTGGTCTGCCAACAGCGGCTACGAGGCCGGCAGGTACTTGGCCGAGCACGATCGCGCCATGACGGCGATTTATGCAGCAAACGACCAGATGGCAAACGGCGCGATTGCGGCGCTGCGCGATAGCGGCCTGCGCGTGCCCGAGGACGTGAGCGTGGTGGGCGTCGATGACTCGCTCGACGACTTTGTGGCACATAACGAGCTCACGACCGTTCGATTCGACTTGCATCAGCGTGGGCGCGAGGTATTCGAGCATGCGGTTCCCGAGGCGGGTACGGCGGGCAAAACCGTTGCTATTCGTATCCCCGGCCAGCTCATCATTCGACATAGCACGGCGATACCGCGCGCATAGTTTGTGCAGGTAAACGGCGCTTTATCGCATTTCAATAACAATCGGTAAGGATGCTGGCAGATAGCTGTGGCTCTAAAGGCGAGTGTTATGATAGACGGGTTCTTTTGTCTATCTAGGAGGCTTTGCCTAATGGAGATCACCAAGGATATCCGCTACATTGGCGTCAACGATCACGACATTGACCTGTTCGAGGGCCAGTACGACGTGTCCGAGAACGGTATGGCATATAACAGCTACGTTATCTTGGGCGATAAAATCGCTGTCGCCGATTCGGTCGACGCTGGCTTTGTCGACGAGTGGCTCGGCAACCTCGAGGCCGTGCTCGATGGCCGTACGCCCGACTACCTGGTTGTCCATCACATGGAGCCCGATCACTCTGCTGGCATCGCCGCCTTTATGGAGCGCTATCCCCAGGCGCAGATCGTGGCGAGTATGGGTGCTTTCCGCATGATGGTCAACTACTTTGGCACCGACTTCCCCGAGCGCAAGATGGTCGTCAAAGATGGCGACGTGCTCGACCTGGGCGGCCACAGCCTAACCTTTGTCGGTGCCCCCAACGTGCACTGGCCCGAGGTGCTGTTCTCCTACGAGGCCACCGACAAGGTACTTTTTAGTGCTGACGGCTTTGGCAAGTTCGGTGCCAACGACATCGAGGACCCGGAAGGCTGGGCATGCGAGGCGCGTCGTTACTACTTTGGTATCGTGGGCAAGTTCGGCAAATTTGTGCAGGCCGTGCTTAAGAAGGCCGCCGATCTGGACATTCAGATTATCTGCCCGCTCCACGGTCCTGTCCTTACCGAGAACCTGGGCTATTACCTCGACACCTATAACACCTGGTCGAGCTATCAGCCCGAGGACGAGGGCATCACGATTGCCTATGCGAGCGTGTATGGCCATCTGAAGGCTGCCGTCGAGGAACTCGCATCTGCGCTTGAGGCTCGCGGCCAGAAGGTTTCCGTCTTTGACCTGGCTCGCGACGACATGGCCGAGGCCGTTGAGGATGCGTTCCGCTACGACCGCCTGGTGCTCGCTTCCATCACCTATCAGGGCGAGATCTTCCCGTTCATGAGCACCTTTATCCATACGCTCGCCGAGCATGCTTACCAGAACCGCACCGTGGCGCTCGTCGAGGCCGGCTCTTGGGCGCCCGCTGCTGCCAAGGTTATGACCAAGGAGCTCGAGGGCATGAAGGACATCACCCTGGCGCAGAACAAGGTGACCGTGCTGGGCTCGCTCAACGACGCCTCGCGCGCTCAGATCGAGGCCCTCGCCGACGAGCTGTCCAAGTAGCGACACGTTCATTTTTGACGCTCAACCATCACAACCACCACAAAGGGGACAGGCACCTTTGTGGTGGTTTTTATTTAGTTGACGGCGATGATGAGGGCTGGACGTGCGCCGTCGGCGGTCTTGGCGATTGAGGTGGCGACGGCGCCTTCGGGGTCTCGGTCCATCACGATGGCGTCGACATCGGTCAGCTTGGCAAAGCGGTACATGCCGCGTCCGTTAACCTTGCTGGCGTCCATGAGGGCGACGCTTTGATGGGCCGCGGCGATCATAGCCGTTTTGGTCTCGGCCATCTGCGGAAAGTCGGTCGTAAAGCCGCAGCTGGAGACAAAGGCGCCGGGGCACATGACGGCCAGATCGGCATGGACCATTTGGAGCGCCTGCATGGTGAGCGGTCCGTACAGATAACGATGGCCTTTGCGCAGCGCCCCGCCCAGCATGACGACATCGACCGAGGGCATGCTCTCGTCGATATAATCGGCGATGGTAATGTCGGCCGTGATAACGGTGATGCCGTTGCGCTGATCGAGGAGCCGGACGAACTCGAGCGCCGTGGTGCCCGAGTCGACGAGCAACGTGTCGCCGTCATTGACGAACTCGATGGCGCTTTGCGCGATGGCCTGCTTGGCGGCGACGTTGACATTGATGCGGCGATCCTGCGTGGAAACAGTCAGACGCTTGTGGAGCGATACGGCGCCGCCATGCGTGCGGCGCAGCTTGCCAGACTCGGCGAGTGCGTCCAGGTCGGCGCGAGCGGTGACAGAGGACACGCCAAAGGTTTGGGCAATTTCTGCCACCTGCACCGAGGCGTTATGCTCGAGCATCTCCATGATGGCGGCACGACGCTCATCGGCGAAGGCTCGGGTTGTCGCATGGGCCATAGCTGCTCCATTCTCGGCCAAATTTGCAGGAATTGTGTTGACTCTATTTTCGTTCATTTTCTTTTTGAGTAAGAAAATACCTTTCGATTACTTATCTTTTCTATAAAAGAAAGACGCTGAACGCCCAAAATTCAATATCGAACATGTCCGCTCGGCTCAAATTCCTTCCGTTTACTTTTCAAAAACGACGGTATTGACCTGCATGGGCTCAATATCTCGCACGTGTAAAGCCGCTGAATTTCATACAATGAGCGCAGCAAAACGCAAGGTAAAACGCCTTGTGAACAACTACGCCCGATGTCCAGATGCGGGCGAGGGAGAGGAGCAAACGCTCATGGCACTTGTTACCACCGAAAAGATGCTCAAGGACGCTCAGGCCGGCCACTACGCCGTCGGCGCGTTCAACGTCGAGAACCTCGAGTTTGTTATGGCCGTTCTGGCCGCTGCCGAGGAGACCAAGTCCCCCGTCATCATGCAGACCACCCCGGGCACCATCAAGACCGCTGGTCTGGACTACTTCTACGGCATGGTCAAGGCTGCCGCCGAGCGCGCTTCCGTGCCCGTCGCTCTGCACCTCGATCACGGCGATGGCTATGACCGCTGCATGCAGGCTTTCCGCACCGGCTATACCTCTGTCATGATCGACGGTTCGCACGAGTCCTTCGAGGATAACATTGCCCTGACCAAGTCCGTCGCCGACGCTGGCCGCGCCATGGGTGTGCCCGTCGAGGCTGAGCTCGGCAAGGTTGGCGGCAAGGAGGACGACGGTCCCGCGGTTGAGGGCGAGAGCCCCTACACCGATCCGGCCGAGGCCAAGGAGTTCGTCGAGCGCACCGGCTGCACCTCCCTCGCAATTGGCGTTGGTACCAGCCACGGTGTGTACACGAGCGATCCGCACATCGAGCAGTCCGTGGTCAAGGCCATCCGCGACGCCGTCGACGTGCCGCTGGTTCTGCACGGCACCTCCGGTGTGCCCGATGAGCAGGTTGCCGAGGCTGTGAAGAACGGCATCTGCAAGGTTAACTACGCCACCGAGCTGCGTCAGGCCTACACCAAGGGCTTCATGGCCTACATGGCCGAGAACCCCGCCTGCTTCGATCCCAAGAAGCCGGCCAAGGAGGGCATGCGTGAGATCACCGAGCTGGTTAAGATCCGCATGACCAACCTCAACTCTGTGGGCAAAGCAGAGTAACAGCAAGGGTACTCTGATCCCACCGGACGGTTTGGGCGGGTCCCGTACTTAGTTTCCAAAACGTCCTCGCGCATGAAGGCCCCCGTTGTCTCGCTTCTTCGAAGCGTTGACAACGGGGGCCTTCGCGCTGCGGAATGATTTTGGAAACTAAGTACGGGACCCGCCCAAACCGTCCTGCTCAATCGCCCTTGTGGCGTTAGTGTCGGAAAAATAAGACGTTGCTTTTTGCCCCCTGCGGAAAGATTGGGGAACTAAGCCCTCGTCCCTCCCAAGTTGACCTTCTCGAGGTCGTCGCCCTTGTGGCGTTAGGACTGCGAATTTGGGATGGGAGGGTTACTTGGTTGTTAGGGTTAATAGGTCGTTGGGGGTTTTGAGGTTGTAGGTGGCATTTGGGATATCTTGGTGTGATCCCCATGCTGCTCTGGCAAAACTGACCCCTGCTGAAGTTGCGCATTGTTCGTCGTAGACGGTGTCGCCAACGTAGACGACGTTGCCAGGATTCGCGCCCGTACGCCGGAGATATTCGAGCATGGGAGCGGGTGCGGGTTTATGTTCGGTTGTGTCTTCGACAAGGATGATGTGCTCAAAATACTTATCGAAGCCAAGGGGTGCAATTTCTTCTGCGTATTCATTGCGCGCACGTGAGGAGACGATGCCAAGTTTGCAGCCGTTGTCGGAGAGTGTTGCGATAACTTCGTGCAAGCCGGGAAACACGCTGATGGTGCTTTTAAAGCTGGCGGCAACTTGGCACCAGCGATCCAGCGTTGCCTGTGAGTAGATCCCAAGTTTCTCAAGGGCGTTCTTGCCGGGTATGCCGAGGGCAAATTCAAGCTCGTGTCGGGGGAGCGTTTTGCCGGTTTCTTCTTGGATAATCTGGCCAAGCGATGACAGCACGCTTTCTTCTGTATCTGCCAATGTCCCATCAACGTCAAACACGATATAGTCAAAGTACTTCATATAGTAGCTCCTATCCGTTGTTTGCCTGCAAGTTTGATGCAGTGACAGAAGAAGGGCTAGCGGGATTTCTGCCTGGTACTATCGAGATTCTGCCTCGCTGCTCGATAGCTCGAAGGAGTGCATCCCATTTGTTCTTTAAATACCTGGCCAAGATGGCTTGCTGTCGCAAAGCCGCATTGGCGCGCGACTGTCTGGACCGTTCGCGTGGTGTGTGCCAAAAGTTCGCAAGCACGGTTTACGCGGTATGCGCGCAGATATGCCGCCGGGGTCGTTCCTGCGCAAGCTTCGATAATGCGGTAACACTCTCTTTCGCTTACGCCGGCTGCAGATGCCATCTGGGGCACATCTATAGCGGCTGCATAGTTTGCGCGGATATAGTCCAGGATTGCCTTGAACTGTACGTCGCGGTTGGTCATCCAAGAGGCGTTGTCGGAGGAAAAGAGCGGTTCGGCCTTGGCGTAAATCTGAATCCAGAGCTCTGACAAGCTATTCCGAAGCGCCATCTCGTTCTGCGGCCGTTGAAGGTCGTGGTTAAAGGAACTCTTTAGCAAATCGATAAAGGGCATATCGTCGGGGTTGGTGGGCGACCATTTGAGCACATCGACGCCTCGACATTGCAGCAAAGGATTGATATAGCGCTTTTGAAGGCGTCCCGCGGGATCGCCGAGCATCGACGGCTGAAAGATATGCAACATTTGAATGGCTGGTGCCGAATTGGGTGATTGCAGCGTGCTGTGCAAAACGCCGCCGTTGATAAAGCCGGCGGACCCTTCCTCAAAGCGCACGTGTTCATGAGCCGCGCGCGTTCGATAGTCAATCGCTCCCTGCTCCATGTAGAAAAGCTCAACTTCGGAATGCCAGTGCCAGGGGACGGAATTGCCCGGATAGCGAGCGAATTCTGCGCGTTCGGCAATATAGGGCCAGTCTTCGGCGGTCTCGGGAAACGCTTCCTCGCGTCCTCCGCGGTGCAATTCTATGTGATCCATGTTTCGCATGGCATCAGTATAAAGCGCAATGGGCTTAGATTGCTCTTGCCTGTTCGGGGAACGCCTTGTCTAGGGATGCTTGGAGCTTTTCGAACGATACTCGCAAGTTGTGGCTCTGGTCGGTTGAGCGTTTGGCTTTTGTGGTGGGGGAGTCGAGGAGGCCGTTTCTCTGTGTCGGGGGGAAGGAGAAAAGGTCTGCATGTTTTAGGGATGGCTGCTGTGCTGCGTCATTGGAAGAATGCATGCTTATGCGGCCTCCTCGATGTCCACCAAAAGGTTGCGCACGGGGTGTGCTGCTAGGTCCCGTGCGTTGGCAGTATTATGCCGCGGCTGCTGCAAAGAAGCGCTAAAGAAAGGCTTAACCTGGTTTGGTGTTACGATGAAACTGCAGGTCAGAGGTATCGAGTAACACTCTTGAAAGGTTGGGGGCTTAAGGGCTTTCTAAGGTTTGTGGCGCGGATGTGGCTCGCCTGTGTGGGGCGTGTGGATGGCTCGTTCCTAGCGCTGCGGCTCTGCGGCGCGCACCTGCTCGATGACCTTTTCCATCGTGGCGTCGATGTGGTCTTTTTTGAGCTCGCATTCCCAGATGGTTATGGGTGTCCAGCCCATTTGAGTGAGTGCTGCCACGGCAGCGCGGTCGCGCTCGACGTTGCGACGGAACTTTGCCTCCCAAAACTCAACGTTGCGCTTGGGCTGGCTAGGGTTGCACTTGGGGCAGCGGTGCCAAAAGCAGCCGTTGACGAAGATGGCGATCTTGCGCCCGGGGAAGGCGATGTCGGGTTTTCCGGGCACCTTCCATTCCAGACGGTATCCCGTAAGGCCTGCGGCGCGCAGGCGCTGGCGAACGAGCAGCTCGGGCTTGGTGTTCGCACGCTTGTTGCCCTTCATGGACTTTTTGATGGCGGCGCGACGGCGCACGAGCTCACGCTCGTCAGCGGAAAGGTCCGAGGTGTCGATGCCGTCCAGCAGGCCGGGCTTGGGGCGCTTTTTGCTGCGGCGCTTGGCTTTGCGCTTGGGCTTGGTAACGGGCTCGTCGGCTGTGGTGGACTCGGTGTCGTTGGCGCCGTTAGCCTCAAGCCGATCTTCCTTCAACTCAATCAGGGCATCAATGAGCCCTTTGTCGGCGGGCATCCACTCAACGGTGGCAAGCGAGGTGCGTGGAATCCAGCGGATATCAAGCTGACGGTCATGTTTCTGGGGCTCGCCAGACTCTTTGGCCAGCGAGCAGTAGTAACACTCCATCGAGAGATGGAAATCGGGGTAGTCGTACTCAACGGTATAGAAATCACGCAGGTTGGTGACTTTGACCTGCAGCTCTTCCATGAGTTCGCGGCGCACGGCGTCTTCGGGCGACTCGCCGCGCATGAGCTTGCCGCCGGGGAACTCCCAAAGTCCCTGCATGTCGCCATAGCCGCGCTGCACGGCAAACAACTCGTCAGATCCTTCCTTGCGAATGATCCCAGCGGCAACATGAACAGTCTTCAACAGGAGTCCTCTCTCAACATCAACACGTGGCAGGGTAGCTACGCGTACCTTACACAACGGTAAGGCAAGCGTAAGCCATATCGATGGTAGCCGACTCGTCTTCTTGCGACTATAGATGCCGTAGACTAATCGCAAGAAAGGACTCGGTATGCAAACCACGCACATGGCGACCCCAGTACTGGAGGTCGCGCATCTCGAAAAGGTATATGGGGCGCTGGGCAACGTGACCCGCGCGCTCAACGACGTCAGCTTTACCGTCAACCGCGGTGAGTTCGTGGGCATCATGGGCGCTTCGGGCTCGGGCAAGTCGACCCTGCTCAACTGCGTGTCGACCATCGATAGCGCCACGAGTGGCACCATTCGCATCAACGGGCAGGACGTTACGCGCATGAAGCAGGCTAAGCTTTCGCAGTTCCGCCGCGAGGAACTCGGCTTTATCTTCCAGGACTCCAACCTGCTCGATACGCTCACGGCACGCGAGAACATCGCCCTGCCGCTCACCATCGCCCGCACAAACTCGGCAGAGATCTCGACCCGCGTGCAGGATGTGGCAGCGCGCCTGTCCATCAGTCAGGTGCTCGACAAATATCCCTACCAGATGTCCGGCGGTCAGCAGCAGCGCGTTGCCGCGGCTCGCGCGCTCGTCACCGACCCCCCCCCCCCTCCTCACCGCCGACCCCACCATGATTATGGCCGACGAGCCCACCGGCGCCCTCGATTCCAAGAGCGCTCGCCTGCTGCTCGAGAGCCTAGAGGCCCTTAACCGCCGCCTACGCGCCACCGTGCTCATGGTCACGCACGACAGCTTTGCCGCCAGCTACACGAGCCGTGTGCTGTTTATTCGCGACGGCAAGATCTTCACCGAGCTGCGCCGCGGCGACACCGACCGCCGAGAGTTCTTCGACCGCATTATGGAGGTCGTTGCCATGATGGGCGGTGAGGGCTCCGATGCTCTGTAAACTCGCTTGGGGCAACGTTCGTCGCGCCGGCCGCGACTACCTCGTCTACCTGTTGACGCTCACCTTGGGCGTCACGGTCTTCTATGCCTTTAATACCGTTTCGATGCAGGTCGATATTGCCGGCATTGAGGAGGAGGGCCTATCCGAGCTCATGGGTACCATGCTCGGCTACCTCACGTACTTTTTGGCCGGCGTCATGGCCTTTTTGATGGTGTATGCCAATAACTTCATCATGAAACGCCGCAAGAAGGAGTTTGGCCTGTACCAGGTGCTCGGCATGGGGCGCGGACGCGTCGCCACGATCATGGCGCTCGAGACGGTGATCGTTTCGGTCGGCGCCTTTGTCGCCGGTATTGTGCTGGGCGTGGGGCTCTCTCAGCTCATGACGTTCTTTACGGCCTCGCTCTTTAAGACACAGATCGCCAATTTCCGCTTCTTTTTCTCGGTGCATGCGTTCAACCTGACCCTTGCCTGCATGCTCGTAATGTTTGTGCTCACGCTGCTGCTGAACCTTCGCGCCGTGCGTCGTACCAAACTCATCGAGCTTATGGGTGCCGAGCGTCGCAACGAGAGCATCAAGACGCGCAATCCCTGGATCGCGATTGCCATCTTTGCTGTGGGCGTGGTGCTTATGGGCGTGGCCTGTTACCGTCTGCTACGTGATGGGTTCCCGCTAACCGAGACGGGCGACAAGCTGGACGGGGCAATGAGCCAGTTTGGCATCACCACGGCCATGGTCACGGTAGGCACCTTTGCCCTGTTCTGGGGACTCTCGGGCATGCTTATCAAGCTGCTGCAGAGCTTGCGCGGCGTGTATTGGCGCGGTCTCAATATGTTTACCGTGCGTCAGCTTGCGGCCAAGGTCAACACGGTGTGCTTTTCGATGGGCGTCATCGCGATGATTCTGTTTTTGGCCATTACCTCGGTGACCTGCGGTATGTCGATTGCCAACGTGATGAACGAGAATCTGGAGCGCTATACGCCGGCCGATATGTCGCAGACGTATATCTATTACACGCCCGAAACGCTCGACTACTATAAGGAGTATGTCAATCCGTCTGAGGCCGATCGCATGGTGCTGGCTGATGCAACGGCCGATTTGTACGCTGCATGGCATGGCGAGTGCAAGTCGGCGGACAACAACGACGAGACCGGCAAGAAGGTCAATATCGCCGATGTTGCCGGTGAGCATGTGCAGATCGATTCGTATCTGAGTTACCCGCTTGGCGGCTCGGGTCCCTCGGTGGTGGCAGGCGAGATGTGCAAGACCATGGGCGAAAAGCTTCCCAGGGCGCTCGAGGGAAGCAACGCCGATGCGATGGGTCTGTTTGTGACGCCGGCGAGCCAGTACAACAAGCTGCGCCAGATGATGGGCGAGGAGCCGGTGAGCATTGGCCGGGACCAGTACTTGCTTACGTGTGATATGGGCGGTGAACTGGGCGACCTGTACACCAAGTACATGGCCGGCGGTCATACCCTCACCCTGGGCGGCCATGAGCTCAAGCCCGCAACCGATAAGTCGGACGAGGACACGGCGCCCACCGCCAACTCGGCGCTCGGCAGCAATCCCGGTCCCGTGGTCGTAGCCGATGAGCTGCTGTCCCAGCTTAATCTGCAGCCGTATGCCAGTAATCTGCTCGTTAATTACAAACAGGGGATGGATGCGACCGAGGCGGACAAGAGCATTAAATACACCTTGCTCGACAATCTGCTCGTTGATGGCAAGGAGACGGGGTCGTGGGGAGTCTTCATGACGCGCTCCGAGATCTATACGCAGGCGGCGCAGATGAACGGCATGATTAGCTATCTGGCCATCTACATTGGCTTTGTACTGGTCGTTGCGTGCGCGGCGATACTGTCGATCCAGCAGCTCTCCAACGTGGCCGACGGCAGCCGTAACTATCGTGTGCTGGCGCAGATCGGCTGTGACGCCCGCCAGATCCGCCATTCGGTGATGGCGCAGCAAGCGGTCTTCTTCCTGTTCCCGCTGGCAGTGGGCCTGGCGCACTCCTTTGTGGCGCTCAAGGTGATCATCGAGCTGGTGAGCACGTTCGGCAACATGAGCATCGGCGGCACGGTGGGTCTCACCTGTGCGATTTTCCTGGCGGCCTACGGCGGCTACTTCTTGGTGACCTACCTCATGAGCACCGGCATGGTACAAGCCGCCATCGCCACCCGTTATAGCGAATAACTCGTTCAGCTCGGAATTATCGTAAGTTGAGCATAAGTCAGCGAAAGCGCCCCTAGGTGAGCAAGGTGACGTGAAAGAGGAGGGAAGCGTACTTTTGGTACGCGACCGACGATTGAACGTCAGATTGCCGCTTAGGGGCGTTTGCAGCGTCGACTGGTTACGCGGTTCGGTAAAACCGCGTAACCTAGATCCGCTCCGCGATCTCGTGGATGAGGTAGTCGGTCTTTTCCCAGCCCAGGCACGGGTCGGTGATCGACTTGCCAAAGACGCCGCCGTCGACCGGCTGGTTGCCATCCTCCAGGTAGGACTCGATCATAAAGCCCTTGACCAGCTTGGAGATGGACTCGTTGCGGCGGCAGCTATCGAGCACCTCCTTGCAAATGCGATACTGCTCAAGCGGTCGCTTGCCCGAGTTGTCATGGTTGCAGTCGATGACCGCCGCCGGATTGGCGTAGCCGGCGTGCTCGGTATAGCGCTCGGCCAGGCGCTCGAGGTGCTCGTAGTGGTAGTTGGGGTAGGTGCGCCCATCGAGGCCGATGTAGCCACGCATGACGGCGTGTGCGAGCGGATTGCCATCGCAATCGACTTCCCAGTTACGGAAGATAAAGCTCTGGTGCGCCTGTGCGGCGTAAATGGAGTTAAGCATGACGGTGGTGGAACCGGCGGTGGGGTTTTTCATGCCGACGGGCACCGAGATGCCGCTCGACACCAGGCGATGCTCCTGGTTTTCGACCGAGCGTGCGCCCACGGCAACATAGCTCAGCAGGTCAACGAGGTACTGATAGTTGGAGGGGTAGAGCATCTCGTCGGCGGTGAAGAAGCCCGTCTCCTCGATGACGCGCAGGTGCATGTGGCGGATGGCCTTGACGCCTTCGAGCAGGTCATCGGGCGCCTCGGGATCGGGGTTGTGCAGCAGACCCTTGTAACCGGTGCCCTTAGTGCGCGGCTTGTTGGTGTAGACGCGCGGAATGATGATGAGCTTGTCCTTGACCTCTTCGGCGACCTTGGCCAGTCGGTTCATGTACTCAAGCACCGAGTCCTCGCGGTCGGCAGAGCACGGGCCGATGATGAGCACCTTGCGTGCGTCCTCGCCGGTAAAGACTTTGGCGACCTCGGCGTCAAATGCCTGCTTCTTAGCGGTAAGCTCGGCAGAAAGCGGCATTTCCTCGCGGATCTCCATGGGGATCGGCAACTTGCGTTTGAATTCCATGGCCATAGGGGCCTCCTCAATCTATAGAAAGAGCAATAGGCGTATTGTCGAGTGCTCGGCATTATCCGCTGTCGCACGCTAAAGTGCAAGTCCCTTGTCACCCCGAAACCTGCCAAAAAGGGACAGGTTTATTTTGGTAGGTTTTATCTGGGCAAACGTTGACGCTCGCCGGGAGGGAATGGCGTCGCGCGGAGTCCAAAGACTGTCGCCGGTTCCCCGGGAAGCACCCTGTGGGCAAAAAATGCCAAATATGAGTACTGTTGCTATCGTAGTGCCATATTGTTGGCATAAGATAATAGACATAACAGCAAATATGTTCATTAACCTCAACACATATAAGCCGGCTATAGAGCTGTTTGAGCAATTTGGGGGGCGCTTGCAAGCCGTGTGGGTAGCATTTGAGGCGGGTTTGGATGCTACTAAAAAGGTGACAGTACTCATATTTGCCATTTTTTGCCCACAGGGCTTGGAGTGGGCTGTCAATCAGGTCCCAGGGGAGGCGGTTCGAGGCCCAAAGAACACAAAACGGGGGCGCAGTTCATTCTGCGCCCCCGTTTTCTGGGCATTGCGGTTGTTTGCTGCCGGTTTTACGCCGCCTCGTCGAACTGCGAGTTATACAGGTCGGCGTAGAAGCCGCCTTGGGCGAGCAGCTCGTCGTGCGTGCCCTTCTCGACGATGTCACCGTCGCGAATTACCAAGATCACGTCGGCGTTGCGGATCGTGGATAGGCGGTGCGCGATAACAAAGCTGGTACGGCCCTGCATCAGCGCATCCATGGCACGCTGAATAAGCTCCTCGGTACGGGTATCGACGTTGGAGGTCGCCTCGTCCAGAATCAGCGCCGGGCGGTCGGCCAAAATGGCACGGGCGATGGTCACGAGCTGGCGCTGACCCTGCGACAGGTTGGTGCCCTCCTCGTTGATCATAAAGTCGTAGCCGCCGGCGAGCGTATGGATAAAGTGGTCGCAGCGTGCGGCACGCGCGGCGGCTTCGACCTCGGCATCGCTCGCATCGGGGCGTCCGTAACGGATGTTCTCGCGGATGGTACCGTTAAACAGCCAGGTGTCCTGCAGCACCATGGCAAACTCGCCGCGCAGCGCCGCGCGGTCCCAGTCTCGCACGTCGACACCCTCGACGCGCAGCGAACCGCCGTCCACATCGTAGAAGCGCTGCAGTAGCTTGATGAGCGTGGTCTTGCCAGCGCCGGTGGGACCGACGATGGCGATGGTCTGGCCGGGCTGCGCCTCGCAGCTAAAGTCGTGGATGATGGTCTTGTCGGGCGTGTAGCCAAACTTGACATGGTCAAACTCCACGTGGCCGGGGCGCTTTTCGGGAATCTGCGCGTCGGCCTTCTGCTCCTCCTCGGGCGCGGCCAGGAACTCAAACACGCGCTCGGTGGCGGCGGCCATCGACTGCATCGTGTTGCTCACGTTGCCCAGCTGCTGCACGGGCTGCGTAAAGTTGCGAACGTACTGGATAAAGCTCTGGATGTCGCCGGGCGTGGCATTGCCGGTCAGCGCGAGCTGCGCGCCCACTACGACAACGCCCACGTAACCCATGTTGCCTACCAGGCTCATAAGCGGCATCATCAGGCCCGACAGGAACTGCGAGCGCCAGCCACTAATAAACAGGCGGTCGTTTTGACGGTCGAACTCCTCGATCGAAGCCTCGGCGCGGTCGAACACCTGAATGACGTTCTGGCCGGCAAAATCCTCCTCGATAATGCCGTTGACGGCGCCCAGAACCTGCTGCTGCTCCCGGAAGTACGGCTGCGAGAAGTGAATCATCACCATCAAGATAATCGCGGCGGCCGGCAACGTGAGCACGGTGACGCCGGTAAGCGGCAGGCTGATCGACAGCATCATGACGAGCACGCCGATAATCTGCGTGACGGACGTAATGAGCTGCGTCACGCTCTGGTTGAGTGACTGGCCGAGCGTATCGACGTCGTTGGTGATGCGGCTGAGCACATCGCCCTTGCTGTGGCCGTTGAAGTAGCTCATCGGTACGACGGCGATCTTGGCGGCAATCTCCTTGCGCATGCGGTAGCAGATCTTTTGCGTGACGCCGGTCATGAGCCAGCCCTGGATCAGGCTGCAGGCAGAGCTCGCCAGATACAGGCAGAGCAAAAAGCCGAGCGTCTTGGCGATCCAGTTAAAGTCGACATCGCCGGTACCGTTGACCTTGGCAACCAGGCCCTCAAACAGCTTGGTCGTAACCTGGCCGAGCACCTTGGGCCCCACAATGTTAAAGATGACCGAGCACACGGCAAAGGCGACGGCGGCAAACACGGCAATCTTATGCTGGCCGATATAGCCGAGCAGCTGCCTCATGGTGCCCTTAAAGTCTTTGGCCTTTTCGCCACGGCGCATGCCACCCATGCGGCCCATGGGTCCACGCTGACGGGTGGGCTTGGAAATCTGAGTCTTGGTCTCGTCTGCCATTAGCGCTCGCCTCCTTCCGTGACGGCTGCAATTTCTTCTTGGGTAAGCCCCAGCTCCTCGGCGGAAAGCTGCGACTGTGCGATCTCCAGGTACGCCGGGCAGCTGTGCAGCAGCTCCTCGTGCGTACCGGTGCCCACCACGTGACCGTCGTCGAGCACGATGATCTGGTCGGCGTGCATGATGGTCGCAATGCGCTGGGCCACGACCACGAGCGCGGCGTCGGTGACGTTTTTGGCCAGCTCCTCGCGCAGGCGCGCGTCGGTCTTGTAGTCGAGGGCGCTAAACGAATCATCGAACACCACGACCTCGGGCTTTTTGGCCAACGCGCGGGCGATGGCCAGGCGCTGACGCTGGCCGCCCGAAACATTGGAGCCGCCCTGGCTGATGGGGGAGTCGTAGCCGCCCTCGCGTTCGGCGATAAAGTCCTCGGCCTGGGCGATGCGCGCGGCCTGGCGCATGTCGTCATCGCTTACCATGTCGCCGGCAAACTTGAGGTTGCTCTCGACAGTGCCCGAGAACAGGCGACCCTGTTGCGGGATGTAACCAATGCGTCGGCGTAGCTCGGAAAGGGTCATGTCGCGCACGTCGATGCCGTCGAGCGAAATGCTGCCGCCCGTGACGTCGTACAGGCGCGGAATCAGCTGCACGAGCGTGGACTTGCCCGAGCCCGTGGAGCCAATGATGCCGAGCATCTGACCGGCATGCGTGGTGAAGTTCACGCCGCTGATGACATCGGCGCGGGCATCGGGATACTGGAAGCTCACGTCGCGGAAGGTGAGCTCACCGCGCGGCGCGCTGGCCGCGGGCAGTTTGGGCGAGACGGGGTCGTTGATGCTGGTGGGGCAAGTGATGACCTCTTCCACGCGCTCGGCTGCGACCTCGGCGCGGGGAAGGATAACCGAAACCATGGTGAGGATCATAAACGCCATGACGATCTGCATGGTGTAGGAGATAAACGCCATCATGTTGCCGACCTGCATCACGCCGTCGGACACGCCCTGCGCGCCAAACCAGACGATAAGCACGGTGATGCAGTTCATGACGAGCATCATGAGCGGCATCATAAAGCTCATGGCGCGGTTGGTGTAGAGCTGCGTGGTCATTAGGTCGAGCGAAGCCTTGTCAAAACGCTCGAGCTCATGCTCTTCGCGGTTAAACGAGCGGATGGGCATAAGGCCGTCGAGCAGCTCGCGGGCGGTAAGGTTCACGCGGTCCACAAAGCTCTGCATCTTTTTGAACTTGGGCATGGTGAGGCCCATGAGCACGCCGACAACGGCCGAGACCGCGATGATGGCCACGGCGATGGTCCACTCCAGGCCGGTGTGGTTGGCCAGGACACGCATGACAGCGACGATGCCCATGACGGGGGCCATCAGGCACATGCGGATAAACAGGGTTGCGGCCATCTGGATCTGCTGAATGTCGTTGGTGCAGCGGGTAATGAGCGAGGCCTGGCTAAACTTGCCCACCTCGGCCGGCGAGAAGTGCATAACCTTGTTGAAGGTCTCGCGGCGCAGGTCGCGGGCGATGGAGCAGGCGGTGCGCGACGCCACGGCACCGGTCAGGATGGTGGCGACGAGCGACACCAGGCACAGGCCAAACATCGTGGTCGCCATGCGGCCCAGATAGGCGTTCTGCACGTCGGCGGGGTCGATGCCCTGCGCTTTGTACTCTTCTTGTACGTAGGTCACGGCGCGCTGGGTCACGATGGAGCCCGACATGGAGCCCATTTTGTCTGCCATATCGTTGGCGCCCTCGGCGAGTTTGCCCTGGTCGATTAGGCCGCCTTCAACGCCCAGGCGCAGGGTCTTCATGGTGATCTTGCCGCCGTCGGCGTCGATCTGCTTTTGCATGCTCTGCGCGGCTGCGGCCTTCTGCTGCATCTCGGCGAGCTGCTCGGGCGTCATGGCAGCCATCTGCTCGGGGGTGGGCATGGCCTGGGCAGCGCCGCCATCGCTTGCCTCGCTGGACGAGCCCATCATGTCGCCCATGGAGTTGGCGTCGATGCCCTGGTTGAGCGAAAGGACAACAGTCTCGGGCAGGCTCATAATGTCGGCAATCTTGCCCCCATCGGCACGCTCTTCCTCGGTGCCCTCGTACGTTCGAATGTCGTTTTTGTCAGCCTTGCTAAACACGGCCTCCACAGCCTTGGCGTCCTTGGCGCTCATAAAGAGTTCGAGGTCGTCGAGCGATTCGGCGCGGATGGTGTCGGGTACGGGCGACGCGATGCCGCCTTGCTGCACACCCACGTCGACGATGTCGCTCATATAGGTAGGCAGCGCCAGATCGGCGTTGCAGCTGATTACGATAAGTACGATAGCTGCGAACAGTGCCAGGATATGTTTTTTAAAGAGCTTGAGAATCCTCACTCGGCATCTCTCCTTTCTTGATTGCGGTCGATAATTTCGTTGGCACGTCTAAGAAGGCGCACCATCTCTTGGGTATCTGTTTCGCCAAGCTGCTCGAGGAAGGCCGCGGTGCGGTCCTCGAATTCCCGACGTTTGATTTCGATAACCTGGAATCCTTTGTCGGTCACCGTGACGTGTACGCGACGACGGTCGGTCTTTGAGTGCTCGCGCTCGACCCAGCCCTTGGCCTCGAGGGCGCGCAGGATATTGGCGATGCGGGCGCTCGAGACCCAGGCGCGATCAGCGAGTTCGCTCGGCGTGAGCGAGCCGCCGGCGCGCATGAGGGCGCGCATGACGGCCATCTCGCCACCGAGGGCTTTGTCCGCAAAACGCGAAATGCGCTGATGCATGCTGCCGAACTCGGTAAGGAGCTGACGCCCAAGTTCACGGAAATCGGTATCTTCCACCGAAAACCCCTAATACTAGAAACTATTTTCGGTGAAAGATGATACCCTTGCACGCGCACCCTATGCGTTAGATTTTGGGACATGCCTAGAAAACTACCTTTAGGCGACCTCCGTACACCGTCGGTGCCAGCAAAGTTAGGGGCAGATCGTTAGGCATGTCCTAAAGCCTACTCAGAGGTACTTTACCCTGCTAAAGCTGGCATAACAGCTAGAGTGAACGTCGTACAAAGGCAAGGAAAAAACTAAACAAATCGGTGAACGGTAGTTGTTCGCGCTCGCATTTCCTGCGGATTTGTAAAAAACGCCATTATGATATAAAAAAAGAAACATATAACAGCCCAGATGGAGAGGGTGGCTATGCTATCCTTCTCAGACGGGTGAAATCTTGGGTTTTGGGTTGTAGTTCCAAGGTGGACAAACGTTTTTCCTGCACCAACGTGTGGTGAAGAACGGAAGAAGCCGGTAGTGCAAGCCGAAAATTCAAGAATTCAATAAGCAGCGGTGTGAGAGAGCGCCGCATTACACGTAACTAGGAGCGTGGTTACACAATGCAGGAGGCATGGGAAGGCTTCAAGGAAGGCATCTGGACGGGAGAGGTTGACGTCCGAGACTTCATCCAGAAGAACTACACCCCCTACGAGGGCGATGAGTCGTTCCTCGTAGGTCCGACCGAGCGTACCAAGGAGCTGTGGGGCGAGGTTCTCGACCTGCTGCTTAAGGAGCGCGAGCAGGGTGGTGTCCTCGATATGGACACCAAGACCGTCACGGGTATCGTGAGCCACCCCGCTGGCTACATCGATAATGCCCATCGCGACAAGGAGACCATTGTTGGCCTCCAGACCGACAAGCCGCTCAAGCGCGCGCTGCATGTCAACGGCGGTATCCGCATCGCTTGCCAGGCTGCCAGCCAGCACGGCTATAAGGTCGACGAGAACGTTGTCGAGCGCTACACCTTCGAGCGCAAGACCCACAACGCTGGCGTCTTCGATGTCTACACCCCCGAGATGCGTGCTTGCCGCTCAGCGCACATCATCACCGGTCTGCCCGATGGCTATGGCCGCGGCCGCATCATCGGCGACTACCGTCGTGTCGCCCTGTACGGCGTCGACTACCTGATTAAGGACAAGGAGGCCCAGAAGGCTTCCACCCCGACGGTCATGACCGCCGACAACATCCGCGATCGCGAGGAGCTGCAGGAGCAGATCCGCGCCCTCGGCGAGCTCAAGATGATGGCCGAGACCTATGGTTTCGATATTTCCAACCCTGCTACCAACACGCAGGAGGCCATCCAGTGGATGTACTTCGCCTACCTTGCTGCCGTCAAGGAGCAGAACGGCGCTGCCATGTCCATCGGCCGTACCTCTACGTTCATCGACATCTACGCTGAGCGCGACCTTGCCAACGGCACCTTCACCGAGGAGCAGATCCAGGAGTTCGTGGATCACTTCATCATGAAGCTTCGCATGGTCAAGTTTGCCCGTACCCCCGAGTACCAGGCCCTGTTCACCGGCGACCCGCAGTGGGTCACCGAGTCCATCGGCGGCATGGGTGTCGACGGCCGTACGCTCGTTACCAAGATGAGCTACCGCTACCTGCACACGCTCGAGAACATGGGCACCAGCCCCGAGCCCAACATGACCGTTCTGTGGTCGACCCGTCTGCCCGAGAACTTCAAGAAGTTCTGCGCCAAGACTTCTGTCGCCAGCTCCTCGATCCAGTACGAGAACGACGACCTCATGCGTGTCTATCATGGCGACGACTACGGCATCGCCTGCTGTGTGTCCTCCATGCGCATCGGCAAGGAGATGCAGTTCTTCGGCGCTCGCGCCAACCTGGCCAAGTGCCTGCTGTACGCACTCAACGGCGGTGTTGACGAGGTCTCCAAGAAGCAGGTCGGCCCCAAGTATCGCGCCGTCGAAGGCGATACGCTCGATTACGACGACGTTGTGGCCAAGTACAACGACATGATGAAGTGGCTTGCTGGCGTGTACGTCAACTCGCTGAACATCATTCACTACATGCACGACAAGTATTGCTACGAGCGCATCCAGATGGCTCTGCACGACAAGCACGTGCACCGCTGGTTCGCTACGGGCATCGCTGGCCTTTCCGTCGTGGCTGACTCCCTGTCCGCTATCAAGTACGCCAAGGTCCACCCCGTCCGTGACGAGAACGGCATCATCGTCGACTTTGAGACCGAGGGCGAGTTCCCCAAGTACGGTAACGACGACGACCGCGTCGACCAGATCGCTCACGACGTTGTGCACCAGTTCATGGAGTACATCCGCATGAACGACACCTACCGCAACTCCGTGCCCACGACCTCGGTTCTGACCATTACCTCCAACGTCGTGTACGGTAAGAAGACCGGCTCCACGCCCGACGGCCGCAAGGCTGGCCAGCCGTTCGCCCCGGGTGCTAACCCCATGCACAAGCGCGATAGCCACGGCGCCATCGCTTCGCTGTCTTCGGTTTCCAAGCTCCCGTTCCGCGATGCTCAGGACGGCATCTCCAACACCTTCTCCATCATCCCGAGTGCGCTCGGCAAGGAGGATCAGGTGTTCTTTGGCGATATCGACCTTGATCAGCTGGGCGAGTAACTATTGTTAGTGCTATACTAACAATAACGATTACTGATTAGTGCGCCGGTTTCGGCCGGCGCCTATTAATCGAAGGAGACACATTATGAAGGTTTCTGAAGTTTCCGAGACCCAGGCCGATAACCTGGTCCACATGCTCGACGCTTACGCCGAGAAGGGTGGCCACCACCTGAACATCAACGTCTTCAACCGTGAGACGCTGCTCGACGCTCAGGCTCACCCCGAGAAGTATCCGCAGCTGACCATCCGCGTTTCCGGCTATGCCGTGAACTTCCACACGCTCACCAAGGAGCAGCAGGACGAGGTCATTGCGCGTACCTTCCACGACAAGTTCTAAAGGGGTTTAACTCCCGCAGGATCGCTGGGGCTGTTTGGGCTACCTCCCAAAACGTCCTCGGACATGCAAGAAGCCCTCGCTGCGCACTTCGTGCGGCGAGGGCTTCTTGCGTCCTGCGGAATATTTTGGGAGGTAGCCCAAACAGCCCCGGCGGGGTCCTGTGTAGTCACCCTTTAGGCGGAACTCTCCTAATGGGTTGAGCGTTCTGGATTCTTGCTTGCTACCGTTTATCGCGTATAGCTACCGTTTGCGGAATAAGTAACACTCCTTAATAAACCGTGTAGAATCTCAGATAAGCACGGAGTTTTCCAGGGAGACGCTGTCCTTTGTTGTGTGCAAGGGGCGGCGTCTCTTTGGCGCTTGGAGGCCGTTCTGCAGCAGGACGGCGGACGTGCGTCACATATTCAAAAGCCAACGTCGAGATGGGTTGTGATGATAATGGGCAAGTACGTAATCGTGGTTGAGTCTGGTTCGGATGTGACGCCGGAGCTCTGCGAGCGCTATGGCATCGTGCGCGTGCCCATGCATGTCACGATTGGTGACGAGACCGTCGAAGACGGATCGATCGACCCGCTTGAGATTTACTCGCGCTGCAACGAGTTTGGCGTGATGCCCAAGACCAGCGGTTGCTCGCCGGCGGATTTTGCGCATGTGTACGACCGCATTCACGCCGAGCAGCCCGACGCGACCATTTTGCATCTTGCATATTCCGAGGTAACGACCTGCTCGCATCAGTCGTCGAAGATTGCGGCAAAGGGCCGCGATTACGTCTTCTCCATGGATACGCGCTTTGTCTCGGTGGGCCAGTCGCTTGTTGTCGTCGAGACCGCCAAATACATCGAGGCTCACCCCGATGCCACCGTCGACGAGATTTTCGCCTTCACCAATTCCGTCATGGACCGCGTGCTGCTGGGCTTTGTTCCTACCGACCTTGCCTTCCTTAAGGCGGGCGGTCGCTTGTCCAACGTCGCGTTCTTAGGCGCCCATCTGCTCAAGATTAAGCCCTGCATTGAGGTGACGGGTGGCAAGTTCGTGGCCACCAAGAAGTTCCGCGGCTCTATGCTCAAGTGCGCCCGCGCCTTTATCGATCACATGGTTGAGAAGGGCGAGATCGACTATTCGCACATTGGCTTGGCGTATTCGGTGGGCCTTTCCGAGGAGCTGCGCGACGATATGGAAGTCTATGCGCACGACCTGGGCTTTAAGGACGTTACCTGGACTCAGGTCGGCGGCGTCATCTCGAGCCACTGCGGCCCGACCGCCTTTGGCGCGGTGCTTACGCTTAAGGCGTAGGGCCTGGCGTCTATCGATTTCTATTGCTTCGGCGGCGAGCGGGTTGTGACGACCTTCCCGCCGCTTTTGCGTGGAGTCAAATAGGACGATCAAATTGACCGCTAAACCGTTTCGCCATCAGGCGTATGGGCTAGAATGGCTCTGGCATTTTAATTGACAAAAACCAAAGAGAGGCAAGGTTGCGGGAATGGCTGAGATGACGCTTGAGGGTGTGGATGCTCATTCCGAGGACTCTGCGTATGCCCTGGGTCGCGTGCATTCGATCGAGACGATGGGAACGGTCGACGGACCCGGCATCCGCTTTGTGGTGTTTGTTCAGGGCTGTCCCATGCGCTGCGCGTATTGCCACAATCCCGATACCTGGTCTGTTAACGGCGGCACGATGGTGACCGTCGAGCATCTCATGGACGAGTTCCAGAGCAACCATGAGTTCTACCGTAGCGGCGGCATTACCGTTTCGGGCGGCGAACCGCTCCTGCAGCCCGAATTTTTGGCCGACCTGTTCCGCGTGATGCACAACAACCCCGATGGCCGCGTACACACCTGCCTAGACAGCTGTGGCTATGCGTTCGATCCCAAGCATCCGGAGAAGTTCGATGCTGTTCTCAACGAGACCGATATGGTGCTGCTCGACATCAAGCATGCTGATCCGGTTGAGCATAAAAAGCTGACCGGTTGCGATCCTGCGCGCATCCTGGCGTTTGGCGATGAGCTTGCCCATCGCAAGATTAAGGTTGTTATTCGCCACGTGGTGGTGCCGGGTATCACCGATACGGCGGAGGAATGCGAGAAGCTCGGTCGCCTGATCGCTCCATGGCACAACGTGGTGGGCCTGGAAATGCTGCCGTATCACACGATGGGTGTCGTCAAGTACGAGCAACTGGGTATTCCCTATAAGCTCGAGGGCGTGCCCCAGATGGATACCGCGCGCATGCCCGAGCTGCGCAACGCCGTCATGGCCGGCATGAAAAAGCGCCGCGCCGAACTCAAAAACGCCATCGGCTAGCGGCACTCATTGGGGACAGACTTAAATGAGTGCCCCCGGGCACCTAGTTGATTGCTAAAGAGCCCCGTCAAGTTGCGGTGGAATAGTTCTTGTTTTTCGGCTTATGCCGCCCAAGCAGGAACTATTTCACCGCAACTGCGTTTTGGGCAAAGATGCGCAACGGAATCGGTGTTTTTGCATAGAAACGCCTGTTTATTGTTTAGAGACACCTTAAACGCGACTGAATATCTTTGGAAAGAAATGCCTGCTATCGACATCGATGGCCGTACCTATGTCATGAGCGTCATGACATCGATGCCGTGGAGCGACCGCTAGAGCGAGGTTACGGCCGCGATTGCAAAGGCGCTGTTTGATACGCGAGCTGCACTGGCTTGGCGTGTTCGTTTGGCGAGGTCAAACAAAATGCTGGTACCATACCGTGGTTGAGAATTTCGTATAGGTTTGGGGAATGGTATGGCTACCATCGCGATTATCGGTGCGCTCGAAAAAGAGATCATGCAGATTAAGGAAGAGCTGAGCGACGTTTGCGAGGCACGGGAGGCAGGCTTGACCGTTGTGAGCGGCGAGCTCGACGGCCTGACAGTTGTCGCCACAACGGCGGGCATGGGCACGGTGAACGCCGCCGCTGCAACACAGCACCTCATTAGCAAGTATGCTCCGCAGGCTGTTGTGTTTTCGGGCATTGCGGGCGGTTTGAACCCCAAGCTCCATATCGACGACGTGGTCATTGGCAAACGCCTGCGCTATCTGGATACCGATACCGCGCTTATCGCCGAGTCTGCACCGGGGCTTGAGGAGTTTGGCTCGACGCCCGCGCTGGTCGATATTGCCGTCGACGTGCTTGCTGAGCGTGGGTTCGTTGACGCTTCGACAAATGCAGTCGCTTCGAACGAGGGCACCAAACAGTTCCTGGTCGGCACGATTGCCACGGGTAACCGCTTTGTGACGGGCGCCGCCATGCGTAACGACGCTATCGAAGCGACGCATGCCGATTGTGTCGGCATGGAGGGCGCGGCGATTGCTCATGTCGCAACCAAAAATGGTGTCGATTGCCTGGTGTTGCGCGCTATCAGCGATAATTGTGACGAGGCGTACGATGCAATTTGCGACCGAGAGTTCGATCTGTTCGAGTACGCGCGTGTCGCAAGTAACATCACGCTCGATATCGTCCGCCGCATTGCCGCTGCGCAATAGCGCGCTCTTTTGTAAGAACCTACGACCAAGGAGTGTCCATGGCCGATTCCATTAACTACCAGCTTGCCAAGTTCGTCGCCAGCTACGGCAAGGTTTCGCAGATTCCCGAGTCCACCTGCCCCGAGGTGAGCTTTGTCGGCCGCTCCAACGTGGGCAAGTCGTCGATTATGAACAAGCTCTTTGGCCGCAAGAACCTGGTCAAGGTTTCCAGTACGCCGGGCAAGACGAGCAACATCAACTTCTTTGAGGCCGACGACGTGCATTTCGTGGACCTGCCGGGTTACGGTTTCGCCCGTCGCTCCAAGGCCGAGCGCGACCGCTGGGCCGAGCTTATCGGCGACTTCTTCGACTCGGAGCGTAGCTTTAACCTGGTCGTGTCGCTGGTGGATATTCGTCACGACCCGAGCAAGCTCGACCATGACATGATCGACTATCTACAGGGCAACGAGTTCAACTTTATCGTCTGCCTCACCAAAGCCGACAAGCTCAGCCGCACCCAGCAGGCCCGCCAGGCAGCAGCCATCAAAAAGCAGCTCAACGTCCCGGCCGAAAACGTAATCATCACAAGCTCCCAGACTGGCACCGGTATCGATGAACTCAAGCGCCGCATCGCCGAGGCCTGCCTCTAATCGAGCTGCAACCCCTCAAAAGCTTTTATCTATATCACCTCAGTGATAGTTATTGGTAAACTATCACTGTGGTGATAGTTTTTAGGAGGCCGATATGGAGCTGTGGCACGGGTCGGAGGTTGTTGTCGAGCATCCGTCGCTGGATAGATGTAAGCAGTTCAACGACTATGGACGTGGGTTTTATTGCACGCCACATGAGGAAATGGCGATGGAATGGGCATGCCGGACCGAGTCCGATGGTATCGCGAATCGATATGAGCTCGATATGGATGGTCTCGCGGTCTTGGATTTGGAGTCCGGGGAGTTTTCAATTCTTAATTGGCTTGCGATTTTGGCCGACAACCGGGAGTTTAATGTCTCGACGCCGCTGGCACGCGAAGGACTTCGCTATCTGCTGGATAACTGCCTGATTGATATTTCTCCCTATGATGTTATTCGAGGCTATCGCGCCGACGATTCCTACTTTTCGTTTGCAAGACAGTTCGTTAACGGCATGATCTCGCTCAGGCAACTGCAACTCATTATGCGTTTGGGCGATTTGGGCATCCAATACGCTCTTATGAGTGAGCGCGCGTTCTCGGCGATCAGGTTCCGCGATTGGAAGCAGGCCTCGGGAGCTGAGTTTTATCCCAAACGATTTGAGCGAGAACAGAATGCTCGACGTAAGTATCTGGATACGATAAACGGATTTGACACCGAGGGTGTCGACATTAGGGATTTGATGGTAGGGAGGGTTGATTTAAATGATCCAAGAGTTAACGGATTGTGGGCCGAGTAGGACATATCCCGTCTATTACCTCGAGGACGCAATGAACAACCTAGGCGACTGCTTTGACTATGCCGTTAATGATTATGGAGCAGAGGGATCGGAAGTTGCTGAACTCTTTTGCCTCAGCGGCGTAGCTCGCGAGTTCGAACGCGGCAACGCATGGGTCGTATCGGGAAAATCGGGCGTTGAGCTGTTCGCGCTTATCGCTGAAAGATCGGGCTATCAAAACAGGCCTATACCGGACTGCACCTATCGATTTGAGAAGACGCCGGAATATTGGGCGGGCTGGATGCTGGCATACCTGCAGTGGCGTTTAGGGGAGTCTTTCGAAGATCTGCTGCATGTCGTTCCATTTGATGCGCTGCGCGGTCTGTACTATCCCTGGCATGAAGCCTCAGAGGAACGTGTGGCGCGTCTTATTTGCGATATGGCGAAGAAAACACCTCGTCAAACTAAACTGGCGCAAGCAAGAAAGAGGCTCAAGAAAACCCAACAAGACCTGGCATACGAATCGGGCGTATCACTCCGCTCAATCCAAATGTACGAACAGCGCCAGAGAAACATCAACGAAGCATCGGTAACAACCGTAAGGGATATGGCGAAAGTCCTGCACTGCAGCATCGAAGACATCTTAGAGCCAGTCTTTGAATACAAAGAAACTAGCGCAGCCTAAAAGAGATGCTGGCCGCTGATTGCTCAAGTTGCAGTTCGAGCAATTTGAGCAGCGAAGCCGGCTGCCTAGTGGGGGCATGTGGGCCTTCTAGGTATCAAAATCCGCCTACGTATTGAAATGCCCCGCCAAGCTAAAGTGCTCGGCGGAGCATATTTCGATTGACGATGCTAGCAGGGGTTGAACTTTAATATGCCGCGAGTAAGAGGCGTCTGCATTTAGCAATTAAAGTAAATTATTCAATTCGGGTGCTCAGCCAGTATTCTCCATTTGAAGCTAAGATTGCGTACGTAATTCCATTTTTGACAGTTGGCGTACCTACGCAGGCAGCGCCAATCTCCTTAGCGTCGGAAAATGAGAGTGTTGGATCAATTGCTTGTATGGTTGCTAATGCTGTCGCCGCGGCATAATCTGAATTTTCGAAGTACATGACTATGTTTTTGAAGCAGTTTTCTGATCCAAGATAGCTGAATAGTAGTTGACTGCTCGAGTCCGAGAAAAAACCTCCAATACCGGCAAGCGTAGAGCCATTTTTTATCTGAAGCTCGAGTCCCGTGCCGCTATCGTCTAACTCGTAACTCGCCTTCATACTGCTGCAATTGGGAATATCGGAGAATTCCTCGTTAAGTCGTTCAATAAAGCCTTCAGGTGAAATTGAAAACGATCCGTCGCCAAGAAAGGAAGTAATTTCCTTTTCGTTGCGGGTGTCAACGACCTCTCCGCATCTCCCGCATTCTCGAATTTCCTTCGAGGTGGCGTCAACGTAATCGACTTCGGTAGTCCAAGAACCTGGTTGATGCCCAAGGGGTTTCCTTTCGGTTTTGCCGCAGCGTTGACAGGTCTTCGGAACCGTGCATGTTGCTTCTTCCCATTCATGTCCGAGCGGTTTCCCCTCGGTTTTGCCGCAACTTTTACAGGTGCGAGGGCTTGTACAGTTTGCATTGGTCCAAAGTTTGTGGGTGCAAAACATTTGAGGAAACAGCATGGGTAAGCAGAAGATGACGGCAACTATCGCAGCAGTTGCGATAGCCGCTCGTTTATTACCACCAAGTTTGTTAATGGCACTCGTTAGAAGTGAATCGTCCTCTTCCTTATTGCATGTGGCACCGTCTTCATTTGATGATCGATCGTCAGGGGAGGTGGTGTCGTCAGCACCATCAGAAACCTGCTTCCCTTCGATATTCGGCTTCTGTTCATCAGATGCACTGGGCGTTTGCTCACTATTGGGCTCTTTCATCTCGTCATCCATGCTTATCGAGTCCCCTCTCTCGTTTCAAATGTGCGATGCGAACAATTGCGATAAGTGAAACAGATACTCACATGAATATATCCTAGTTTGGGATATATCAAAATGGAATATAGCGTAAACGGTATGAACGTTGATGCTAATAGGACATGCGGAAAGTGCCTCTCCCAGATTCGTCGGGAACAAGGTATCACTCAGGTTGAACTCGCAAAGAAACTGAGGGTACCTCAGTCGTTCATCTCGAAAGTCGAAACCGGGGAACGCAGTCTTAGGGTTTATGAGCAGTTCGCCTATGCAGAGGCACTTGGAATTACCGTCGGAGTTCTCGTGCAAAGACTTGAGGCGGTTCTGAGCAGCGGAGATAAATAGATTGCGCCGCGAATCGGGCGATAATTAAATCAGCGAATGCGATTATCCTGTCGAGGCTGCGAAGGTCCCCTTGGGGCTTCCCCTGAAAACAATCCGCAGATCGAATTGCCCCGTCGCGCGAAGCGCACGACGGGGCAATTCATGATCGAGGACGTTTTCAGGGGAAGCCCCAAGGGGACCGGTGAGAGCAATGAGGCAGGGCGCTACAGGTACTCGATTTGAGCGCCCTCGGTGTCGCACGTCAGAATATGCGTCTCACACTTAGGGAACTGCTCGCGCAGTTTGACCTGCAGGAACTTTGCCACGATGGTGTCGTCGGTTACAGCCATGAGGGTCGAGCCCGAACCGCTGATCCAGATGGTCTTGGCGCCGCCGTTAAGGCAGGTGTCGCGCACGGCGTTGTAGTCGGGGATGAGGCGGCGGCGATAGGGCTCCTGGATGCGGTCGTCGTTGGCGGCGGCAATCAGGTCAAGGTCACCGGTCTCCAGGCCGCGCGTCATGCCGGCGATGCGGCCCATTTGCCATACGGCGGTGGAGAGCGGAATCTCCTGCGGCACGACCTTGCGCGCCTCGCTCGTATGTACCTCGTAGGGCGGAATCGCAGTAATAAAACGAAGCTTGTCGCTCACCTCGTAGCGCAGGCACTGGGGGAGCGAATCGGTCGGCGTAAAGGAGCAGACGGCGCCGCCCAGGATAGCAGGGGCGACGTTATCGGGATGGCCCTCGACTTCGGTGGCAATGCGGACGAGTTCGGCGCGGTCGACGGTGTGGCCCGTCAGCGCGGCGGCGGCCATGATGCCAGCGACGACGCAGGTGGAGCTGGATCCCAGGCCGCGAGCGACGGGTACATCGGTTTGAATGGCGATAGCGACGGGGAAGGCCGGCTCGTCCCAGGCGGCCAGAGCATCGACAAAGCTCACATAGACCAGGTTGTTCTCGTTTTGGAACTCCTCGGGGCAGCCCGTGATGGTGAGCTTGTCGGCGCGCTCGAAGGTGAAGTGCGAGTAGAGGCTGACGGCCATGCCGAGGGTGTCGTAGCCAATGCCCAAGTTGGCGCTGGTTGCTGGGACGGTGATCTTGATCATGTGAGTCCTCCTGGCGTGCCTGGCTGTTTAGTTCGCTGCTCGGGCAGTCCTGCGCAAGACGGAAAGCACATTAAGTGCTTTCCTTTGCGTGCGGAACTCGCGACGAACTAAACAGCCAGGCACGCTGTGCGCGTTCGTCATCATCCCGGGGGTTATCTGATGAAAGAAGGTGCGCCGGCTTTCGCCGGCGCTTAATAAGGGGTTTAGTTGGTGCTCATTCGTTTTGCTGCAGACTCTACGTAGCTGGCCATGTCGGCTACGTCGCAGACGTCTTCGAAGCGGACGGGTTTGGATTCGAGTTCGGCGAGCTGGGTCGGGGCGACCGTGTTGGTGGCCTGCTCGAGCACGCGCATGGCCTCAAAGTCGTCCTCGGGAACGTCGAGTCCCAAGGCGTCACAGCAGGCGCGCGGGAACTTGTAGGGGCTGGCGGTCGAAAGCAGCACGCGGGCCTTGGCGCCCTCGGCGGGAGCGATCTGCTCAAAGACGTGATAGCCGCAAGCGGTGTGCGGGTCAATCACGTAGCCGTTCGCGTCCCAGCAGCTCTTGATGGCAGCGCGGACCTCGTCCTCGCTGGCCCAGCCGCAGCCAAACACGCTCTGGATCTTGGCCAGCAGGTCGGCGGGAACCTCGTAGCGACCCGTCTGGGCAAGCTGCTCCATAAGCCCGGCAACGAGCTCGCAGTCGCCGTCGGACAGGAAGTAGAGCATGCGCTCCAGGTTGGAGCTAATAAGGATGTCCATCGACGGCGAGATGGTCGTGAAGAACGGGCGGTTACGGTCGTAGACGCCGGTGGTCAGGAAGTCAGCCAGCACGTTGTTCTTGTCGCTCGCCACGACGAGCTTGGCGACGGGCAGGCCCATGCGCTTGGCGTAGTAGCCGGCCAAGATATCGCCAAAGTTGCCGGTGGGCACACAGAACTCTACGGCGTCGCCGGCCTCGATAGCGCCGGCGCGCAGCAGCTGCGCATAGGCGGCAAAGTAGTAGACGACCTGCGGCACCAGACGGCCGACGTTGATGGAGTTGGCGCTCGAAAGCACCGTGCCGGCTGCCTCTAGACGCTCGGCAAGCTCCTTATCGGCAAAGATGCGCTTGACGGC
>CABPXT010000001.1:0-50300 GCA_902461405.1 uncultured Collinsella sp. | reverse complement strand
AGGAGACCTTGCGCGTCCCCCCCCCCGTCGGCACCGCCAACCGACGCACCCGTGGTGGTCGGGCCGACGAGGGCCTGCATGCCCCAGTCGAGCAGGGTGTTGAAGGCGTTGACGGCCTTCTCGCCGTCGGCCTGGTCATCCTCGGCCTTGCTGGCAAGCGGCAGCTCCTTGGTCGAGAAATCCTTGCAGCCAAGCTCGACACCCTGGGTAACGGACTTGCCGTAGGACGCGTTGGCGCCGGTCAGCGGGCCGATGGTACCGATCTTAAACGAAGCGTCGCTCGAAGCGGAACCGCTGTCGCCGCCGTTGGAGGAGCAGCCAGCTAGAATGGACATCGCCCCCAGACCTGCTGCGCTCGCGATAACGCTCCTGCGATTCATAACAGGGTTCAATGACTTACCGGTGAGGCTCGACATGCGGCTCTCCTCTCAAATCTCGTCGGGTTTCGGTTACCCGACAGGCCATCCTTCGCCGTGTTCGGCGTTCGCAAAATACTAGACGCTTTAGTTAAGGAAAGTGGCGATTATTTCAACTTTTCTTTGGATTTGTTCATTTATCCATAATTCTGCGTATTTCTATTACTTTATGCAGTAATGCCACTTTATTGTGTAAAAGTAATGTTTCCGTTCTGTTACAGGCGTCCCTGCCCTGAATAAAACGGCCTCACCGGTCGCGCTTTATGCGCACTTAGGCGGCGATGTACTTGCCGTCCTGAATCACATAGGCTGTAGGTCGTATGTAGCGAGCATGTTTCCAATGTTTCCGCAGCGTTTCGGGGGTGCCGTTTTGTGCGACTCCTGTTGCCTAGCGAGCACGCGCTCTCGGTTCACGCTAGAATGCACTCAACCTTTAAGCGGTTAATCCATCCATAAGATGCACGAAGGAGCTATCTATGAGCGAACCCCTGCGCACCGTGAACGTCGGCCTCATCGGTCTGGGAACCGTCGGCGGCGGCGTGGCCCGTCTGATCAAGAGCCACCACGATGAGTACCTGGCAGCCTACGGCATCGACCTTAAGCTGACCCGCGCCTGCGCGCTTGCCTGGGAGCAGGCCGAAGCCGCCGGTATTGAGCGCGAGGCCTTTACGAGCGACTGGCACGACGTCGTCACCGACCCCGCCGTCGATATCGTCGTCGAGCTCATCGGCGGCGAGCACCCCGCGACCGAAATCTTCACCACCGCCTTCGAGAACGGCAAGCATGTCGTCTCTGCCAACAAGGCCCTGCTGGGCCGTCATGTCGAGACGCTCGCCGAGAAGGCGCGCGCGTGCGGCGTGCAGATTAAGTGCGAGGCCAGCTGCGGCGGTGGCATCCCCATTGTCAGCACGCTCGAGCACGACCTGGTGGGCAACAAGATCCTGACCATCGCCGGCATTCTCAACGGTACCACCAACTATATCCTGTCGCGCATGGACGCCGAGGGCGCCGATTACGCCGATGTGCTTGCCGACGCGCAGGCCAAGGGCTATGCCGAGGCCGACCCGTCCGCCGACGTCGACGGCTTCGACGCCGCCAGCAAGACGGCAATCCTCGCTTCCATCGGCTTTGGCACCCGCGTGACCACCGACGATGTCTACCAACAGGGTATCCGTACCATCGGCGCCGAGGACATCGCCCAGGCACGCGAACTCGGCTACACCATCAAGCTGCTGGGCATCGCACACAACACCGACGCCGGCGTCGACGTCCGCGTGCATCCCACGCTCATCCCGGCAGACCATATGCTCGCCAAGGTCAACGGCGCCATGAACGCCGTCTACGTGGTGGGTGATGCCGTGGGCGAAACCATGTTCTACGGTGCCGGCGCAGGCTCCTTCCCCACCGCGAGCGCCGTCGTGGGCGATATCCTGTCGCTCTCCGAGCAGATCAGCCGCGGCGTGGCTCCGCTGCCCGAGATTGAGCCCTATGGTCACAACCTCGCCTTTAAGCCCATGGACGAGCTCCAGACTAAGTACTATGTGCGCCTGAAGGTCGCCGACCGCGTGGGTGCCCTGTCCGAGACGGTCGACATCTTTGCCAAGCACAACATCTCGATCTCGCTCATCAACCAGGTCGAGGACGGCAAGTCGGGCGCCAGCGATACTTGCTCGGTCATCTTCCTGACGCACCGCGCGCTCGAGAAGGACGTCCAGGCTGCCACCGCCGAGCTTGCCGGCGTCGACTGCGTAGCCGAGGTCGCCAACGTCCTGCGCATCGAGGACGTTGAGGCCTGGACCGAAGGCGTCATGGCCAACTAGTTCGGTTTACACCCCACAACGCATTTGCTCGAAGGGCTCCCGTCCGATGTGGGATGGGAGCCTTTTTGTCTCCTGCCCTAAGCACAACGACAGGGCACATTTGCGCGAGCCACTCATCGGTAACGCGGGCTACCGTTCACCGATATGCAAACACGGCCGATTCCGGTTACGGCTACGCTGTGCTGCGAATGTCCGCCCGCGATGAGAGGAAATACCATGTTGCTCGAGGGCAAGAAAGCAATCATCACCGGAGGCACGCGCGGTATCGGCTATGCCATCGCCTGCCGTTTTATCGAGGAGGGCGCCTCCGTCACTGTCTTTGGCTCGCGTCAAGAGACCGCCGATGCGGCCGTTGAGAAGCTGACAGCCGCCTATCCCGACGCCAAGGTCTGGGGCCGCTCCTGCGACCTCACCTCGCTCGAGGCCGTGACCGAGGCCTTTACCCAGGCTGCAGCCGATATGGGCGGTTTGGATACAGTCGTCAACAATGCCGGCATCTCCCAGCGCTCACCCCTTTTGGACTACACGGCCGAGGAGTTCGCTAAGGTTATGGACCTCAACGTCGTCGCCGTCTTTAATGGCCACCAGGCTGCCGCCAAGATCATGACCGAGGCCGGCCACGGCGGCACCATCACCACCACGAGCTCGATGGTCGCTAAGTACGGTCAGCCCTCCGGCGTTGGCTACCCCACGTCCAAGTTCGCCGTCAACGGCATGGTCCAGTCGCTCTCGCGCGAGCTCGCCCCCGTGGGCATTCGCGTCAATGCCGTTGCACCCGGCGTAACCAAAACCGATATGGTCGCCAACCTGCCCGAAGAGGTTATTAAGCCCATCGTCGCCACCATTCCGCTGGGTCGCATGGGCGAGCCCGAGGATGTCGCCAACGCCTTTGTTTTCCTGGCGAGCGACATGTCCTCCTACGTCACGGGCGCCGTGCTCCCCGTCGACGGAGCCGCCCGCTCTTAAGGGACCACAAGCCTCAGCTCCCAGCCTCAACATAGTCCAACAAAGAAGGCGCGCCGTCTGCATCAACTGCAGGCAGCGCGCCTTCTTCTGTTTGAAAGGGAAGCTGTGCCCCGGAATTCCGACTCAGACCGGGACGCAGCTTCCCTCAGGGCCATGTTTCGGAAAGAGTGCCCCGTTTTGAACGCCGATTCTGGGATACCGTTTCCGCAACGGGTCTCTCGCAGAAACTGCATCCCACTCTGAGCGCCCATTCCGGGACACAGTTTCCCAACGGCCCCCGTTTCGGAAACCACATCCCGTTCCGAGCCTTCAAAGCGGGACGCGGCTTCCCCGAGAGAGTATCGACTACTTGCCGTCGTCGTCCTCGGCTTCTTCTCTTGCATAGAGCTCCAGCATGCGGCGGCGGTATTCGCGCACGGCGAGCTTGGCGCGCTCCAGGCGGCGACGCTCGCGCGGGGTCAGCTCGGACGGGTCGACCTCATCACCATAGGTCTTATCGGCAAGAAGATGCGCCGCGTCCACGATGCGGGCATCGATGTGGCCGCTCGCCGCCTCGGCGGAAAGACGCTCGGCAATCGTATCGAGCGTAGGCAAGCCCTCGAATACGCGACCATGGCCATGCGAAGTCAGCAGCTCGTGCTCACGTGCGAGCAGGCTCGCCAAATCGTGATGGGCGCGCAGGATGTCGAGCGCATCGGATGGATGCTCGGCAACTTCTGCCACGGCGGCGACCGGCGCGGCGTCGACCACGCGGTAGAAGAGCTGCGCGAGCAACGGCATCAAGAACACCGTGATGGCACCGGCGGCAACCATGACCGACGCGATATCTTGCGACAGCGCGCCCGCGTTGACGGCAACGCTTGTCACGGCAACGATGATCGGCAGGGCCGTGGTGCAGTACAGGGCCACGGTAATGCGACCATACGCCGACACATCGCGCGTCGCAGGACAAATGCTCATAGAAATAAGAATGGGCACGGCACGAATAATCAACAACGCCACGATAAAGCCCACGAGCAGACCCGGGCGCGACGCCACGGCCGTCAGATCGATCTTTGCGCCCGATACGGTAAAGAATACCGGAATCAAAAAGCCGTAGGCCAGGCCATCGAGCTTGGTCTCGAGCGTATGGTTGCCCTCGGGGATGATATAGCGCAAGACAAAGCCGGCGGCAAAAGAACCCAACACGATGTCGAGATCAAAGACGGCCGAGAACGCCACGAGTGTGACCAGGATGAGCACCGTCAGGCGCACGAAGGTCTGCGACGTGGTATCGGCGCGTTCCTCGACAAACGCAAAGAAGCGGCTGCCGACACGCTTGGAGCGGCTTGGGACCACAGCCAGCAACACGCAAACCACCGCAAACAAGCCAAGGATTACGAGCGTTTGGATGCCAGTGCGGGCAGACAGCAGCACCGACATGGCGAGCACAGGGCCGAGCTCACCCCAGGTGCCATACGCGAGAATCGAGTCGCCCACACGCGTGCCAGTGAGCGAGCGCTCACGCATGATGGGCACGAGCGTGCCGAGCGCCGTCGAAGTGAGGGCAAGCGTCACGGCGATACCGTCGAAATGACTGACCGAGAACCACGGGGTAAAGCGCACGGCAAGCCAGGCGATACCAAACGTGACGGCCCACGTCGCCAAGCCGTAGCGCCCCTCGACGCCCGTGATGCTCTTGGGGTCGATCTCAAAGCCGGCAAGCAGGAACAAAAAGGCCAGGCCCAGCTCGGACACAAGCGAGACCTCAGCATCTACATGGATGACGCCGAGCATATGGGGTCCCAGCACCGCGCCGAGCACGAGCAAAAAGACCGTCTCGGGAACAGGTTTTCCGGGAATCGCCGAGGCGATAAAAGGACTCGCAAAGGCCACGAGTGCGATGATGGCGAGCGAAACGAATGCCATGTGATGCCTTTCTCTTGTTTGCGCTTCACTGTAGCACCCTCGCCGTCCTCAACGCGCCGCGAGCTGTCGTATCATAGTGAGGTTTACAAACATGTGGCTCAAGGCGACCGCGAGGCTTGCCCCGTAAACCGACCGCTGCCGCATACCGTACCGTACGCCCAACCGATCAGGAAGGCAGGAACCAATGGTCTCTCGTATCTACGTGGAGAAGAAACCCGGGTTCGACGTCGAGGCTCAGCAGCTCAAGGGCGAGCTGACCGAAATTCTCGGCATCAAGGGCATCGAGGCCCTGAGGATCATCAACCGCTACGACGTCGAGGGCATCGACGAGGAGCTTTTCCGCTCCTGCGTGCCGACCGTCTTTAGCGAGCCCCAGGTCGATGTGACCTACGACGAGCTCCCCGCAAGCGATGGCGCCGTCTTTGCCGTCGAATTCCTGCCTGGCCAGTTTGACCAGCGCGCCGACTCCGCCAGCGAGTGCGTGCAGCTCATCAGCCAGGGCGAGCGCCCCGCCGTGCGCTCCGCCAAGGTCTATATGATCTCGGGCGCTCTGGACGAAGCCGCCATCGATGCCATCAAGCACTACGTGGTGAACCCCGTCGAGGCACGCATCGCCTCGCTCGACCTGCCCGAGACGCTGTACATGGAGACCCCCGAGCCCCAGCCCGTCGAGGTGCTCGACGGCTTCCGCGAGCTCGACGAGGCCGGCCTTGCCGCCTTTATTTCCGAGCGCGGCCTTGCCATGGACGAGGCGGACATCGCCTTCTGCCAGCAGTACTTCCGCGATGAGGACCGCGACCCCACCATCACCGAGATCCGCGTGATCGACACCTACTGGTCCGATCACTGCCGCCACACCACCTTCGGCACCGTCCTGGACGACGTGACGATCGACGACGCCGTGGTGCAGCAGGCCTTCGACCGCTACATGGAAATGCGCCACGAGCTCGGTCGCGACGCCAAGCCCGTCTGCCTCATGGACATGGGCACCATCGGCGCCAAGTACCTTAAGAAGACCGGCGTCATGACCGATGTCGACGAGTCCGAGGAGATCAACGCCTGCACCGTCAAGGTGAAGGTCGATGTCGACGGCGAGGACCAGGACTGGCTGTTCCTCTTTAAGAACGAGACCCACAACCACCCGACCGAGATCGAGCCCTTCGGCGGTGCCGCTACCTGCGTGGGCGGCGCTATCCGTGACCCGCTCTCGGGCCGCAGCTACGTGTACCAGGCCATGCGCGTTACCGGCGCCGGCGACCCCACCGTCCCCGTGTCCGAGACACTCGAGGGTAAGCTGCCGCAGCGCAAGCTCGTGACCCCCGCCGCCGCCGGCTACTCGGCGCCCAGCTACGGCAACCAGATCGGCCTTGCCACCGGCCAGGTCAACGAGCTCTATCATCCCGGCTACGTGGCCAAGCGCATGGAGGTTGGCGCCGTCGTGGGCGCTACCCCGGCAAACCACGTGCGTCGCGAGTGCCCCGCCCCCACCGACAAAATCATCCTGCTGGGCGGCCGCACCGGCCGTGACGGCATCGGCGGTGCCACCGGCTCATCCAAGACCCAGAACACCGAGTCCATCGAGACCTCGGGCGCCGAGGTCCAGAAGGGCAACGCCCCGGTCGAGCGCAAGCTGCAGCGCCTCTTCCGCCGCGGCGACGCCTGCCGCCTGATCAAGCGCTGCAACGACTTTGGCGCCGGCGGCGTCTCGGTCGCCGTGGGTGAGCTTGCCGACGGCCTGTATGTCGACCTGGACACCGTGACCAAGAAGTACGACGGCCTGGACGGCACCGAGCTCGCTATCTCCGAGTCCCAGGAGCGCATGGCCTGCGCCGTCGCCGACGGTGACGTCGAGGAGTTCATGGGCTACGCCGCCGAGGAGAACCTGGAGGCGACCGTTATCGCCGAGGTTACCGCCGAGCCGCGCATGCGCATGGCCTGGAACGGCGTCGCCATCGTCGACCTGTCCCGCGAGTTCCTCAACTCCAACGGCGCGCCCAAGCACCAGGTCGCCCACGTGTGCGCCCGCAGCGTGTGGCAGCCCAGCTGGGCCGGCACCACGCTCGCCGAGCGCATGACCTCGCTGGTCACCGACCTCAACGTCGCCTCCAACAAGGGCCTTTCCGAGCGCTTCGACTCCACCATCGGTGCCGCGACCGTGCTTATGCCTTTTGGCGGCAAGACGCAGCTCACCCCCAGCTCGGCCATGGTCGCCAAGTTCCCCGTGGACGGCGAGACCACCACGGCAAGCGCCATGGCATGGGGCTTCAACCCCTACCTGATGGAGGCCGACCAGTTTGCGGGCGCCTACCTGTCCGTGGTCGAGTCCATCGCCAAGCTCGTGGCCGCCGGCTTTGAGCACAAGCGCGCCTACCTCTCCTTCCAGGAGTACTTCGAGCGCCTGCGCACCGAGGCCGAGCGCTGGGGCAAGCCCATGGCAGCCGTCCTGGGCGCCCTTATGGCCCAGGTCGATCTGGGTGCCGGCGCCATCGGCGGCAAGGACTCTATGAGCGGCTCGTTTGAGGACGAGGCCGGTGAGCTCAACGTTCCGCCGACCCTGATCAGCTTCGCTGTTGCCGTGGGTAAGGCCGCCCGTGCCGTCTCGCCCGAGTTCAAGGGTCTGACGCATCGCGTCGTGCGCATCGCCCCCGCCACCTATGGTGAGGACTACCGCCCCGACGCTCAGCAGCTGCTCGCCGCGTTTGACGCCGTCGAGGCGCTCACCGCCAACGGCAACGCCCTGGCCGTCTCCACGCCCGGCTACGGCTGTGGCGCTGAGAGCCTCTTTAAGATGTGTGTCGGCAACCAGATCGGTATCGAGCTTGCCGAGGACGTGGACGTGGAGAGCCTCTTCACCCCGCTCTACGGCGGCTTTATCGTCGAGCTCGCCGAGGACGCCGAGCTGCCCGAGGTCGCCGACGGCGTTGTCGTCGAGCCCCTGGGCACCACCGTCGAGGGCTATGTCATCGACACCGGCTCCGAGGTCATCGAGCTCGCCAAGCTCCAGGAGGCCTGGGAGAGCGGCATCGAGGGCGTCTTCGCCTACCGCAGCGCCGGCGAGACCCCCGAGGTCGAGACCATCGACTTCCGCGCCAAGGATATCCACGTGTACGGCGGCGCCAAGATCGCCCGCCCGCGCGTGATCATCCCCGTGTTCCCCGGCAACAACTGCGAGTACGACAGCGCCCGCGCCTTCCGCGCAGCCGGTGCCGAGGCCGACACCTTCGTGATCAACAACCTCACGCCCGAGGCCGTCGCCGAGAGCACCCACGAGCTTGCCCGCCGCATCCGTGCAAGCCAGATTGTCATGATCCCCGGCGGCTTCTCGGGCGGCGACGAGCCCGACGGCTCCGCCAAGTTCATCACGGCGTTCTTCCGCGCTCCCGAGGTCACCGAGGCAGTCCGCGACCTGCTCAAGGCCCGCGACGGCCTGATGCTGGGCATCTGCAACGGCTTCCAGGCTCTGGTCAAGCTCGGCCTGGTGCCCTACGGTGACATCGTCGACGCCACGCCCGATGCGCCCACGCTGACGTTCAACACCATCGGCCGCCACCAGAGCCGCCTGGTGCGCACTCGCATCTCGTCCAATCTGTCCCCGTGGCTGTCGCAGTGCAGCCTGGACGACCCCTACACCGTCGCCATCAGCCACGGCGAGGGCCGCTTTGTCGCCAACGACGAGGTACTCGCCCAGCTGATTGCCAACGGCCAGGTCGCCACGCAGTACGTGGGCGAGGACGGCAAGCCGAGCATGGATCTTTCCGTCAACCCCAACGGCTCCGCACTCGCCATCGAGGGCATCACGAGCCCCGACGGACGCGTCCTGGGCAAGATGGGCCATGCCGAGCGTCGCGGCGACAACCTGTACCGCAACGTGCCCGAGCATGTCCCCGGCGATAAGTTCATGCCGATCTTTGAGAGCGGCGTAGCCTACTTCGCTTAAAGCTTTCCCATCGGGTACAATCCCTTCGGGTAACATCACCCGCCACCGGCACGCCCGGTGGCGGGTTCTTTTTTGCTTCGCGCATGTAGGAAGGACATCATGGAAAGCCGCAAGCCGTATCTCGCCACCCTGCCCGGACTCATCCTGGGTTGCCTCGTCTGCTGCGCGCTCTGGGGGTCGGCTTTCCCCTGCATCAAGATCGGTTACGAGCTGTTTGGTATCCCGGCGCACGATAGCGCCTCGCAGCTGCTCTTCGCGGGTCTGCGCTTCACCCTTGCCGGCATGCTGGTCATTGTTGGCATGAGCGTGGCCCAGCGCCGTCCGCTCGTTCCGCAGGCTCGCGACATCAAGCCCATCTTTGTCTTGTCGCTCTTCCAGACTATCGGGCAGTACTTCTTTTTCTATCTGGGCCTCTCGCGCGCCAGCGCCATGTCGAGCTCCATCATCGAGGCCAGCGCCAACTTCCTAGCCATCCTCTTTGCCGCCCTGGCATTTCACACCGAGAAGCTCAATACGGCCAAGGTGCTTGGCTGTGTGCTGGGCTTTGCCGGCGTCGCACTCGTCAACCTTTCGGGCGCGGATGGCACCTTTGGCTTTACGCTCGACGGCGAGGGCTTTATCTTGGCGTCAACGGTTGCGGGTGCCCTGTCGACCTGTCTCATCGGTATCTTTTCGCGCGAACATGACGGCGTCTTGCTCGCCGGCTGGCAGTTTTTAGTCGGTGGCCTGGTCCTTACCGCCATCGGGTTTTTGATGGGCGGCACGTTATCCCCCGCCGCAATCGTCCCCGCTATCGCACTCATCATCTATATGGCACTTATTTCTGCCGTCGCGTACTCGCTGTGGTCGCGCCTGCTTGCCGTCAACCCCGTCAGCCGCGTCTCGGTCTTTGGGTTTATGAACCCCGTCTTTGGCGTAGCTCTGAGCGCACTGCTGCTCGGCGAGGGCGCTGGCACGAGCCCCGTTACCGTCATCGTTGCCCTGCTGTTGGTCTGCGGCGGCATCATCATCGTCAACAAACCCAAAAAAGCCTAGCGAACTGCCCTTATTTAGCAGAGAGATTCACATACTTTAGTTTAATGGAGTACATCGGTGAGCTGAGGGCCGCCACGCACGCAAGCGTGCGCCCCTTTTTCTAGCGTATCTGGACGCCGGCTTTCTTTTTCTCGGCCTTGACGCGGTAGAGCTCCGCGTCGGCAGCACGAAGCAAGTCTTGCCAGGTATCGACGCCATCACCAACCCGTGCGTAGCCGATGGACATCCGCAACAGATACGGAACCTCGGCGCGCGCGAGCTCGTCGTTGATTGTCGCGCACAGATGCATGATATCCTGTTCCGCCACTGCCTTTTGGAGCACCACGAACTCATCGCCACCATAACGTGCGATAAAGCCGCCAGACGCCGAGCAGACTTCTTTGAGCGCAGCGGATATGACCTGAAGAGCGTGGTCGCCCTCCACATGCCCGTAGCGATCGTTAATCTGCTTAAAGCCGTCGGCGTCCATCATAAGCAGATATACATCTTCGGCCTGATCAACATTTGAGAAGAGCGACAGCATATAGGTCTCAAAACGGTTGCGATTGTTAAGTCCAGTCAACGGGTCGGTCGAGATGAGCTGCTCCTGGTAGATGATGTAGAGCAGCAACATGCTAATCATTATGCCGACACAAAGGCCGGGCACCGAGTATACGACCTGAAAGGTACCGCCCACCAGGGCCGGAATGGCGAAAAATGCCAAGGTTCGATAGATGGCCTTCGTCTGCAGGCTCTCGACCCTGCGAGATTGCACAAACGCATGCAGGGACGTATGTATAACGTAACAGTAGCTGACGATGGGCTGGATCATATAGGCAAAGCCGCGACGATACACGCCCTGCGAATCGATATAGAACAGGGCGTGCGTCCAGTAACTGGTAAACGCCAGCACGACCACCAGAGCCGTAGGCAACGCTACAAGCACCACCCTATAGCGCGAGGTCAAAAGGCGAGAACCCTGCACCGTCTCGGAATAGATAAACCAAATGAGACACGCGATAGCAAAGAGCGAAAACGAAACCGCGTTGGAAATCCAGTTGGCAGCAATGCCCAACGTGCCGTCCACACCGTCCGAAAGCGTCCAGATCATATCGAATAATATGTACGCGGCAGAGGTGTAGCCAAGCATGCTAAACAATAACTGCTGGGTGCTCGAGAACAAGGAGCGACGACTTCGCACGGCAAGCCCGATAAGAACAATCATGCATAGCACGAATATCTCAATCTTGAGTGCCTTAACCACTAGCGCCATCCCTTCAATATCCAAGTGGTCAGAATCGCCCAATTCGAATCAGGGCAATAAACACCCCTTTACTCCGCAGGGGTAAAGGGGATAATAGCAGAGCGCCCGAACATCACTGCAAAACAGTTTCTGTTCGGGCGCCCATACGGCGCGAATTGCACACGTCGGCATCATTGATGAGTATCGATTGCTACTCGCCATCGATGTCAGTCGCGACGGCCTCCTCGATGGCCTCGACACCGACAGGCGACAGATCCTCCTTGCCTTGGCAGAACTTCTTGTCGACCCAGCCGGTCAGAATCGGGGCCATGATCGCAGTGATGATAACGGCGGTGGCGATCTGAGCGTACGCGGTGGGCGCAAGCTCGGCGTAGCGCGGTGCGACCTCGGCGAGGGCAACCGGTGTGGTCATAGCCGTGCCGGCAATGGTGGAGCAAGCCACAGCGGCCTTGCCATTGCCGCCGCACAGACGCTCGAACGCAAAGGTGATGGGACCGACGACAAACAGCGTGACAAGGCCCAGCAAGATGCCGGAAATACCGCCGGTGATAAAGCTCGACAGGCTCATGGACGCACCGAGCTGAAATCCGATGACGGCAATCGCGGGATTGGCACCGGGAACCAGCAGGTTCTTGATAAACGGGAACAGGTTGCCCAGAACCATGCCAATAACGAGTGGCAAGATGGAGCCGATAATGGTGCCAATGGGAATGTTGGCGAGGCCGGAAACACCGAGGATGATCATCGTGACGGCGGGGCCGGCCGTAAAGAACAGGATACCGACGGCGCCCTGCTCAGACTCATCACCGAACTCGCCCATGATGCCCGTATAGAGCGCCATGTTGCAAAACGTGATGCCGCCGATGATAGACACGGAGCTCAGACCCAGGAAGTTGTCGTTAAAGAAATATGCCACGCCCAGGCCGAGAGCCGCTGCGACGACCAGCTTGGGAATCAGCACGACGATGCCGGTCTTGATAGCGCCCGGCGTGGACTTAAAGCTGATGCCGGCGCCCACAAACAGCAGGATCGCGGCGACGATGGTATTGGAGCCACCGCGGCAGGCAGCCGTAAAGAATCCGCCGATCTCAAAAACCTGCGGGCAGAAGGTGTTGAGCAAAAGACCGACGATCATCGGATAAATCATGATGTCGCCCGGGATGCGCGGGACCTTGAATTTCTTTTGCTCGTTGGCGGTTGCTTCCTGTGCCATGAAACCCCCATTTCCGCTGACGGGGTACAAAAGCCCACGTCACGCTTTGCTACAGTAAAGTTTGACCATGGTACCAGAAGAAATAGACCAGCTCGGTGAAAAATTGGATTCGTTGGCCGGGATGCTAAACGTGTCCCGCTCTTATACGAGGCTCAAAACGATATAGAGCACGATGCCCGAAACACAGCACCACAACATCGACTTTGTCCTGATTGCCACCACCACGACGCCGGCAGCCGCAATCCAGGGAACCAAGGCAGGCCAGGGTCCCGCGTCGAACGCGCCGGGGCTCACCAAGTCGTTGGCGACCAGCGCGGCAAAGGCAGCGGGCGGGATATAACCCAGGGCCTCGGTAATGCGGGGCGACAGCGTTCTCCCGCGCAAGGCAAACGCCGGCGCGATGCGAAAGAACGCGATAGCAGCCCACGACGACAGCCACAGAACCAAGAACTCGTTAACGGGCATCGCGGGCACCTCTTCCGTCTAATACAGCATCGCACGCCAGCGCAATGGCAATGCCGACCACGACGCTTGCCGGCACGGCAATATTCGTGAGGCCCAAGAACTTGCATACGGCGACGGACACCGCGCCCGAAACCGCCGCGACAACGTTGCCGCGCGACAGCCGCTGCGAAAAGAGCAGGCAGATAAAGAGCGAGGTGCAGACAAAGGCTGCAATGGCGGTGGGAACATCGACAACGGCGCCGACGATGGCGCCCGTCGTACACGATACGCCCCATGTTGCGATAAGGATCACGTTGAGCACAAAGGACTCGCGCGGTCCCCAATCCTCCCCTTCAACCAACTTGGCAAGCGAGATGCCATATGCCTCCTCGGTAAGTGTCGCGGCAACAGCCAGCGTCTGACGCTTCGAGGCGCCCGCCAGATGGGGTGCGATCGATGCCGAGTAAAGCGCAAAGCGCGAGGAGATGGCGGCGACGCTCGCGATAATCGAAGGTGCCGGTACGCCCGCCAGCCAAAGATTGCAGATCATAAACTGGCCGCTGCCCGTCACAAACGTGCTGCTCAGAGCAAAGACCATCCAGGGCTCCATTCCCGTCTGCCCCATGATCATTCCGCACGGCGCGCCTATTGCAACATAGGTAAGCATCACTGGCCAGACGATTTTAAAGATCCTAAGGACCATGCCACTCCCATTCTGGTAAGTCGTCTGCAGCGCGCCTCGCAACGCAGCAGAAATATCAACCGGTGGCAATAAAGTTCGCCTACAATTGCCACCGGATCGAAAGACACAACTTTTTAGGAAGTCATTATGACAGCTATCGATCGAGACCGGGCGCGCGCGGCCTTCAAAAGCTACACCGATGCCTACGACGTCACCAACCCACGCATCGCGCTCAAAATCGAGCATACGTACCACGTGGCCGAGGCATGCGATGCCGTAGCGCGCGAGCAGGGCTGGTCGTCAGAAGATATTGACCTGGCATGGCTTTGCGGCCTGCTACACGATATGGGCCGCTTTGAGCAGCTGCGACGCTGGGACACCTTTAAGGACGCCGAGAGCATGAGCCATGCAGCGCTGGGCATCGAGGTCCTCTTTGGCGAGAATCCCGCCGATGCATCCGCCGTAACGAGCATCCGCGACTTTATCGATGACCCAGCAGAAGATGAGCTCATCCGAGCGAGCATTGCCTATCACAGCGATTTCCGTCTACCCGCGCAGCTCGACGTGCGCACGCGGAGCTTCTGCGATATCGTGCGCGATGGTGACAAGATCGACATTATGCGCACCATCGCCGACAGCACCGTCGAGACCATCCTTAAGGTGGATGAGGACACGTTTCTCGCCAGCCACTTCTCGGCACCGACGCTGGCCGCCTTTGACGAGCACCGCTGCGTCACGCGCGATGAGCGCGATGAGCCTGCCGACTTCTTGGTGGGGCTTATCTGCTTTATGTTTGAGCTCGTCTATCCGGCAAGCCGCGCGCTGGCGCGCGAGCAGGGCGATATCTACCGCCTGCTCAACGCGCCCTTTGGCATTACGCGGCCCTTTACCAACCCCGCCACGCAGGCAACCTGGAGCCGCCTAAAGGACGAGATGCGCGACTGGCTGACGCGCGCTTAGCGCTCAAGCTGAGCCAGCAGCTCCTCAACGATCTCAACGGCATCGCCGACGACCTTATACTGGGCAGCACCGAAGATGGGGGCATCCGGGTCCTCATTGATGGCGACAATGCACTCCGCCCCACCGATGCCGGCGAGATGCTGGATAGCGCCCGAGACACCGATGCTCACGAGGAGCTTGGGCGAGACCGATGCACCCGTCTGGCCAATTTGGTGGCGATACTCCAACCAGCCTGTCTCCACAATGGGACGCGTGCAACCAAGCTCGGCACCCAGGGCATCGGCGAGCTTTCGCATCAGGGGCAGATTCTTCTTGGAGCCGATGCCGCGGCCCACCACGACCAGACGCTCGGCATCGGCAATTGAGGCCTGCTGTCCCCACTCCTCGGCGGGAATCGAGATCTCGACACGGGCCTTAACGTCTTCCGCAAGCATCACCTGGGTGATCGTGCTGGAGCGGCTATAGTCAAACTCGGGCGCCTTAAAGATACCGGGGCGCACCGTTGCCATCTGCGGACGGTGGTTGGGGCAAATGATGGTGGCCATCAAGTTGCCACCAAACGCCGGGCGCGTCTGCTGCAGCAAGCCCGTCTCCGTATCCATCGAAAGCACCGTGCAATCGGCCGTAAGACCCGTCTGCAAGCGCACGGCCACACCGGGCGCCAGCTCGCGGCCAAACGCGGTCGCGCCGTACAGAATTGCCTCGGGCTTGCGCTCGGCCACCAAATCGCAGATCAGCCGGGCGTAGACCTCCGCATCGTTCTGGCGCAGGCGCTCGTCGCGACACACTAGGACCTCGTCCGCGCCGGCACAAACCAGGTGTTCGAGGTCCCCGAGCGAGCCCTCGGGGCTCATGCCGACCAGTGCCACCAGACGGCAGCCGCGGGCATCGGCAAGCTCGCGCCCCTTGCCCATAAGCTCGTAGGCCACGGGAGCCACGGCATCGTGCTCGTCAGTCTGCACGAAGACCCAAATGTCTCGATACGCGTCAAGGTCTACCGCACCGGTGGCCCCATCGCGCTCGATCGAGATGGCGTTGACGGGGCAGGCGTCGACGCACCCGCCGCACAGGACACAGCCGTCGGTTACGTGGGCACAGCGATTGGGGCGCTCGCCCTCCACCACAATGCCGCCCGAGGCGCAGGCGCGAACGCAGCGACCCCAGCCGATACAGGCTTCGCTATCGATAATCAGCCCGCTCATCTATGCCATCCCCTCAATAATCTTGGCAAGTTTTACCGCCTGCTCGGACGCCGTTCCCTCAACGGCCTCGCACGTTTGGTCACGGTCGGGCACAAACGAGCGCACGACCTGCGTCGGTGATCCGGCAAGGCCGCAACGCGAGGGGTCGGCGTTTACGTCGGCAGCGCTGGCCACGCGCACGTCTGCATCCTCGGCCGCGCGAATACCGGCAATACTCGGCATGCGCAGCTGGCCAATCTCCTTGGCAGTCGTCATCGCACACGGCATCTCCAGGTACACCGTCTCCTCGCCGGCATCGCAGCCGTGAACGAGCGCCAGCGAGCCACACGTCGTAAATCCCGCGCTCTGCACACAGCTCACGTCGGTCACGCAGGGGATCTCAAAGGCGCCGGCCAGCTCGGGGCCGATCTGGGCCGTATCGCCGTCCACTGCCATCTTGCCGCAGATGAGCAGGTCAAAGTCCTCATCGAGTGCCTCGATGCCGCATTTGAGGGCATAGGTGGTGGCTAGGGTATCGGCGCCCGCAAAGGCTCGGTCGGTCAGCAGCAGCGCGTCGTCGGCACCGCGGGCGATGCAGTCGCGCAGCAGCGATTCGGTCGCGGGGATGCCCATCGACACCACCGTCACACGCACGTCCATGCCAAAGCCGATAAAGTCGTCCTTCAGCGCTAGCGCACATTCGAGGGCACTTGCATCGAAGGGATTAATGACCGCCTGCCTGCCATCACGCACGATAGTATTGGTCTTGGGGTCCATCTTGACCTCGGTGCTTCCGGGCACCGCCTTGACGCACACCACCATATGGAAATCACTCATCTTCACGCGCCCCCTTTCTGGATGAGTTCATCCAAGAGCTTCTCCGTAAACAGGTTGCCGCGACCCAGCTGGCCGGCAGGATCGAACTGGAGTTTGAGACGCGCCGACTCGACCATGGCCTCGTGGCCGTACATCGTCTCCAAGAAGCCCGCCTTGATCTTGCCGACGCCGTGCTCGGCAGAAACGGCACCGCTCATGGCCGTGACCTCGGAAGCCCACTGGGCAAAGAGTTCTCCACCACGGCGGTAGTCTTGCGCATCGCGCGGCAGGATGTTCACATGCAGATGGTTGTTCCCGATGTGTCCCCAGGCAGCAGACTCAAGCCCGCTTTCGGCCAGCGTGCGGCGATAGAGGGCCATGACATCGGCAAGGCGTGCATTGGGCACCGACATATCCGATCCCAGCTTGGTAATGGTGGGGTCGATGCGGCGACGCTCGTCAATGAGCATATTGACACTCTCGGGGACCGCGTGGCGGAAGAACCGCTGGCGCTCGCGATCGACTTCGGTGCGGGCGACCCATGTCGCATCGTCGCGGCCGCCCGCAAGCTCCAGCACCCATCCCAGGTGGTACAGCTCCTCGGTCGCCTGCGCCTCGTCATCGCAGTCGAGCTCCACGTAGATACAGACCTTTGCCTCGTCGTCGAGCGCCGGCAGCGAGGCAAACGCTGTCGACTGCTCGCGCTGGCGACGCAGGATATCCAGGGCGCCAGCATCGAAATACTCAATAGCGGCGGCATGGGACAGCACGGGACGCACGGAATCGGTAAAGGACACCGCCTTGTCTTCGCTATCGAAAAAGCAACTCACGCCCCATACGACCAAAGGTGCCGCCTGCAGGGCGATCTCGAGCTCGGTAATGACGCCGAGCGTGCCGCACGCACCGATAAAAAGATCGATGGCGTCCATATCGTCCGCAACAAAATACCCCGAGGCATTTTTGGTCTTGGGCATGGTGTAGTCAGGAAGATCAAGCTCGAATATATGACCCTCTGCCGTCACGAGCGACAGGTGGCGGCCCTGGGCAAAAGCCTCGCCGCGCTGAAGCTCAAGCAAATCGCCATCAGCCAGCGCGACGTGGAGTCCCGTGACATGCGGGCGCATGGGACCGTAAGCGTAGCTGCGGGCGCCGGAGGCGTTGCATGCCGCCATGCCGCCCAGACAGGCAGATGCCTCGGTGGGATCGGTGGGAAAGAACTGCTCGGGGGACTCTTGGAACTCCTCGTAGGCCTCAAGCGATGCCTGGTCCCAACCAGCGGTCGGCAGTACCTTCTTGCTCAGCTGCTTACGCAGCTCCGAGAGCACAACGCCCGGCTCCACGCGCAGCAGAAATTGGCCTTGTTCATCGCGGCGAAGGCCCAAGTAGCGATTCATACGGGAAGTATTGAGGATATGCCCACCGTGGGGCACGGCACCGGCGGCAAGGCCGGTTCGGGCGCCCTGAACCGTTACCGGGACACGCTCGGCATGGAGCGTTTCCAAAATGGCACGGACCTCGTCTTCCGTTGTCGGAAACGAGATGCTCGATGCTTCGCCCGATGCGCGAGATTCATCGCGGCCATACTCTTCGAACTCGTCGGTGAAGGGTTTGATGGTTGCAGACACGCGAACTCCCCCTTTAGCTAACTACAGTGTTTGCAGGGAGATGTTACCGCATCGTTTCGTCGACGTGTTCGAGACCGTCTCCATAATTGGCGATTTTTACGTTCGTGCAATTCGGCGAACGGCAAGGCTTCCTCGGCAGACGATGCTTTTGACACATATCGCTCCGCCGTCGCCGATCGCGTAAATGTCGCTCGAAAAAAGTTGAAGTATTTTTTGCCACCTTTTACCTGCGGAGATGTCAATCCGTCAAGCATTTGGTCAGAAATTGGTCAAGTAGCGGCTGATACGGTCGGCGTCGACAGCCAAAACCGATAGAAGTTTTGGCCCCAGAAGCAGGGAGGTTCCCATGGCATATTACTGGCCCCAGTACGGCGTCGCCATCGAGGTCGACGACGATCCCTATCTCCTGCCTTTCGACGAAGAGGCGTTCCCCGATACGGCGGTCTACCACGTCACCACCGATGTTATCTGCGACCCCGAGTCGTTCTCGGCGCTCGCCCACCACATCGCACGTATCCACGACATCGAGCTCCCTCACGACTTTGACGAGCTCATCTACTCGCGCCGCCTGATGCTTCACATGCTCTTTGGAGCGGACCCGTCCACGTTCGCACGTGTCTACACCACCAAGGACGCCGCATGAGTGCGAAGAAGCCGCCCTGCCTTGCAGGACTGGGTCGTCGCAAGAAGTTCATCGTTGCCTGCTTGGCCATCGTCTGCGCCCTTGTCGCCGTAGGGCTATACGCCTGGCAGTCGCAGCCCGTGCCCGAAGCGGGCGCCTCAGTCACGACGGCAGAGGGTAAATCGCGCCAAGAAATCCAAGATGAGCTCGATGCCATCGTCCGCGACAACATGATGACGATTTCGGTCGCGCCGGTCGCTCAGCTGCAGGAGAACGGCAAGCTGCGCGTCAACGTGCAAAACGTCCAAGACAATAAATTTCCCCAGCGATTCCGCGTCATCCAAAACGACGAGACCATGTACGAATCCGGTGTGGTCGAGACCGGCAAGACAATCGAGACGTGCCCCGCCGGCGACATCAAAGAAGGCGAGGCGTACATCGAGATCCAGGCACTCGATGCCAAGACCCTCGACAGCCACGGCAATCCGACACGTGTCAAGGTACGGGTTGAGCAAGCCGAGAACTAGCTTTTTCGGCCGACGCGGCACCGTGCGCAATTCATCAGCATTCGTCCAATCATCGCGGGGACGGCCCGCGGCGAATAGAAAGGAACGACCATGGACATCACCAGGAACATGAACGGAGCCCGAGCGCTCGTCGTGGGCGCAGGGCTCGCGCTCGCGCTCGCAATGGGCGCCGCCCCGACGCCAGCTCTGGCAGCCGGGCGCGCTGGAACCACGAAAGTAATGGTCAGGACCGAGATTGACAACGTTGAGTTCAAAGTTCCGACGGTTATTCCCTTCGTCGCCAAGGCCGACGGCACGCTTCAGGGCCCCTCAGAAGACGCGACCACCATCGACAATCATTCGGCCTACGGCATCCATGTCACCAACATGAAGATCGACGCCATGAACACCTGGACCATTGCCGCCGACGCCAAGGCCGGAACCGCGCAGAACTCCATCGACTTTAAGGTCGGCCCCGACGGCGCACTCCAGAACGCCAGCGCCGCAATGCAGGGGACGGGCCTCGATCTTTCCAAGAATGCAGCCTTCGACATGGGTTACCAGGGCATTGCCGGCGGCACGGACAAAATTAAGCTCAAGACAAGCGGAAACGTCGCCCGCGTCACGCGCGACATCTTCCACGTAACCGGCGAAGGCGATCAGGTTGCAACGATCACCTGGACGGTCGAGCCCGGTGCACACACGGCATAAGGTCGTCGCCCTGGCCGCCGCCGTCAGCATCCTAGCGTTTGGGCCAGCCATGGCCTTTGCCCAGCAAGAACAGGCGCAGGCCGCCACGCAAGTAACGGTCGACCTCTCGGAGCTCGACCGCGGCAACCGCGAGGAACCGTTGGCACAGACAGACGACAGACGATGGCTCTTGGCAGCAGGCGCCACGGCAGCAGGCGCGGGAACCGCCGGCCTCGGTCTGCACATCAAACGCAGCCAGAAACGAAACACGGACAGGCCGCACTAAATTAGCTAAGGAGACCCCATGGCATCGAAGAACCTTTTGCCCGTCATCGCACTCTGCGGCGCGCTCGCAACCGGAACGCCTGTCGCCGCTTGGGCGACTCCCGTCATGGCAGGCTCCTTACCAGCAGCCCTAAGCTCCGCACCAAATCCGTCGAGCGCCATTGCGTGCAAGCGTTTTTCGATCGCACAGGCCGCAATCTCAACCTCGGGATGCCTTCGTCGTAATACGGACGGCTCGATAGTCGTGGATATCAATCGTTCGAACAAGGCAAACGGCTCCCAGGCGGGGTGCGCCGTCTGCACGTGGCGCTCGATTGTGCTCGATGCAGATGGCGATCCGTGCGATTTGGGGTTGCGCATCGATATCGCTTCGGTCGATGACTCGGCGAACGGAGCGAAGGTCGCCTTCGACGGTGCGTTTTTCGAGAAAGGAGGCGGTATATGTCTGGGCTGCGCCGCCGCGAATGCAGACGATGTGCAGCCCACCCTCTCATTCACGGCATCGCTGCGGCTGACCAAGGCGGGCACCGATGCCATCGCGGCGGGAGAAGCATCCCTGCTGTTCTACGCCGCCAGTACCGAAGACACAGACATTCATTTCGAGAAGCCGGCCGGATCGCTCGGCCTTACGCGCGGGACGGAGGCAGGCCCTATTGCGATCGATACCCACACGCTAGGCAGGCAACGCATTCTTGCCGACCCGGCGCTTCTCGAGATGGAGTGGAACGGATCCGGAGCCGTCGGGATTGTCCCCTCCGCGCTTGACGCCAAGACGCTCCCCTCAAACGACGAACCCATCAACGCAACCATACAAGAAGAGAGCACGGACAAAGAAGCAGGTGCGGGCGACACGCCGTCGCCGACAAACAGCGTCCCAGCTTCTTTCGAAGCACCGAATGAGCCCGCTACCGGTCCAAACGATCCCGAGCTCGCGGGCAGTCTGGGGCTTGCTGATCCTCAGGAGATCGATGAAGGTAACTGCTGCGTGCTTGCCGCCCTCGACCACACAGAGGTCATCGATGCTGCAAACATCGAAGTTGCCGCCGTCAATCAGCCCGTCCGCAAGTCGGCCATCATCGCATTTCCCGAATCCATCGAAGTCGTCTTTTTGCCATCGGGCGAGGTCGTGGCCCCAACACTGCTCACCTTGTTGGGCGCCAAGAATACTCGAAACGAAATTAAAAAGGTCACAGTTGTCGACCCCGCAACCACCGCCAAGCTGCGTCTATACGCCGTTGCCGCAAACGGAAGCACGACCCTGGAATTCGATGGCGACACACTCCTAGCCTGGCGACGTCTGGACATTATGCAAGACGTCTCGTATCAGATCGAACTCGAAGGGTTTGATCGTGCCCGCGATGCCAATATCATCGCCGCGGCTATTGAATCCCCGCAGCGGCTTATGACACTGCGCTTTGAATACTATCCCTATGTCCCGACAACCACCTGAGGCTTAAATGCTGCGCATCATTCCTAATACCACTTATATAACGTATTAGATGAGTCGCGATGTGCCTCGCATTTCGTTCTGCTACGATTGCCACGTTGGCATCAATACAGGAGGGCTCATGCCGGGCTTGGGAACAATCATCAACGTTGCGCTTTTAGTTGCGGGCGGTCTTTTGGGATTAGCGGGCGGCCGCTTCATTACACCGCGCATCCAAGACACGCTCATGAAAGCATCGGGGCTGTGCGTCCTGTTTATCGGCCTGGGCGGCACCATGCAAAAGATGCTCATCATCGATGGAAAGGCGCTAGCGACCACCGGTACCACCATGCTCATCGTCTCATTTGCGCTCGGTTCGCTCATCGGCGAGGCCATCAACTTGGAGGCCGCCATCGAGAACCTTGGCGAATGGCTCAAGCGCAAGACTGGCAGTGAGGGCGATAACGAGTTCACCAACGCTTTTGTCTCGACTTCACTCACCGTGTGCATCGGCGCCATGGCCATTGTGGGATCGATCCAGGACGGCCTGCTCGGCGACTGGTCAACGCTTGCCCTCAAGGGCGCACTGGACTGCATCATCGTCTGCACCATGACGGCCTCGCTTGGACGCGGCTGCATCTTCTCGGCCCTGCCCGTTGCCGTGTTCCAGGGAACGATCACGCTCTTTGCCGGCGCGCTCTCCCCCATTATGACCGCCACAGCACTCGACAGCCTTTCGCTCGTGGGCTCCATGCTCATCTTCTGCGTCGGTGTCAACCTTATCCGGCCTCAGACCTTCCGCACGGCAAACATGCTCCCCTCCGTCGTCATAGCCGTCATCTACGCCCTCCTGTTCTAAACTATCTGCATAGTGATATCTCGAACATCTGTTTGATGCTGTGCTATGATATGAGGTCATCGTAACTGCGTTAGGAGAGGAGAGACGGTGGCCGACCAGGACATCAAGATGCTCATCGAGCGCATTATGGCCGAGGCCCGGACTCATCAGTCTGCTCGCTTCTCAAACGAAGTCTATGCTGACGAGCCAATTCTCAAAACCGGTCGTCAAATGCAGAATTTCCTTCCCGACCAGTACCGCAAGATGCGCGAGATATCGCGCTGGCAGGATGACCCCAAAGGCGGTGCGGGACGCTGGCTTTCGGAAGCCGAGCTCTTCTACCGCCAAGGCCTGCTGATGGCCAACTTTGAGGACGATTGCCCCTACAACGGTACGTTCAAGTCGTACTTCCCAACCTACAACGCTATGAGCGATCGGCAGCTACGTGGCTATTTTACTTGGCGTGCCCAAGTGCGCCGCGGAACTGTCGAGGAAACGTCGACCTCGTTTGCTTTTCTGTATCTCTACGAATTGATCTGTGGCATTGGCGTGGATAATCCACTCGATGGATTCAACAAAATCAAGGCCTTTTGGGATGCCTATCGCGCCTTTGAGCCCGGCATCGACCGGTTTGCACGCGTGTGGCTGCAGGACTACGCCGTTTTTCACGGGCTCGATCCCAAGCTGCTTCGTGATTCTAAAACCGTCATGTTCGACAACGCCCTTATCGAGCTGCGGCGCGCAGCACGAGACCTTGTACCAGCGCCGGCGCCGTCCGGCCAGACCCCTAAGCGTCGCAAAACCTCCGAGCCCACGCTCCCCCTTCCGCCCGATGAGGCGCGCGAGGAGCGACTCATGGCCGCTATCAACGCCCTCTCCACGTACAACCTCAATAACTCGCGACTCGACCGCAACCACCACCGCGATCTGCGCCACGTGGCATGCGCCGTGTATGTCCGCATGGCGCGCTACTATGACACGCACCGAAAGACCGGTATCGTGGCGAGCTTGTTTGGGGAGGAGACGGCCATGCCCTATACCATGTTTGCCTCGGCCGTGTTCTTTGCGCCCAATCGCCACGAGGACTGCGAATACCGCCTGGATCCCATCCATATCTACCGTTGCCAAAACGGTTTTTGGGAATGCATGCGGATTCACGGCAGCAGGCAAAAGAGCAGCAAGCTTGGCGAGATGATGCGCGCCTGCGACCAACGCCTGCGCCTGGCCCTAGACCCCACCCACCCCCTGAAGGAAGAGAAGATCCCCAAATATCTGGCCAAGATCATCGATGACGAGATCGTGGCATGGCTTTCGTGGGACGCCGCGCACCAGCCCGTCAAGATCGATATCGATTTGAGTCAGCTGGGACACATTCGGAGCGCCGCCGCACAAACGCGTGAGGCGCTTTTGATCGATGAGGAGCGCGAGGACGATGTGCTCGCAGAGGTCGATACGGTGGACTCCGAGCAGCCGGAAGCCGAGCCCGCAGCAGACGCGTTTGTCGAACCGGTCACGGTGGCCGCAGGGCAAGACGAACCCGACGAGCCGACTGTCTCCACCGAAGAGTTTGGCGTCGTGGCACCGCTCCTCGTGTCTGTACCCGCACCCATAACGCCCGCGCCCACCGAAGCTGCGAACAAACTCGCGCCTGCCGCAGATGCCTTCCTGCGCGCACTGCTCGAGCAAAACGCAGCGCAAGCGACATCGGCCGTGGAGAGGTCGGAGCAGAGTGAGGACATGCTCGTCGATAGCATCAACGAAGCGCTCTTTGACCTGGTGGGCGACACCGTTATTGAATTTGGCTCAGCAGGACCGCAAATTATCGAGGACTACGAAGCAGACGTGAGAGGATACTTAGACCATGAGTGATACCGCATCCGCAGCACCCCGTGTGCCCAAGCGCGTCGCCGCCGTCATTCTCAACTCGCTCAAGGGCGGCGTTGTCCCGCGCATTGGCCTTCCCTACATCACCGTAGGACGCGAGGTCGAGATCCGCGCCCTGCTCACCGACCTAAGTCTCATCGCCGACGGCGGCGCAAGCTTCCGTTTCCTAGTCGGTCGCTACGGCGCCGGCAAGAGCTTTTTGCTCCAGACCATCCGAACGCATGCCATGGGCGAGGGCTTCGTGGTCGCCGATGCCGACCTTTCCCCCGAGCGCCGCCTACAGGGCGGCCAGGGCCAGGGCCTCGCCACCTATCGCGAGCTCATCCGCAACATATCGACCAAGACGCGCCCCGAGGGCGGTGCGCTCAACCTTATCCTGGATCGCTGGGTCGCCTCGTGTGCCGACGTCGACGAGTCTGCCGTCAATGCCCAACTGGCCCCGATTGAGGAGATGGTCCACGGCTTCGACTTCATCCGCATGCTCCGCCGCTATCGCACGGCCGTATCCGAGGGCGACGAAGAGGCCATGAGCCGCGTGACCAAATGGATCCGCGGCGAGTACCGCACCAAGAGCGAGGCTCGCGCCGAGCTGGGCTCCTCGACCATCATCAGCGACGACGACTGGTACGACTACGTTAAGCTCATTGCGCGCTTTTTGGTCTGCAGCGGCTACAAGGGCATGCTGGTACTCATCGACGAGCTCGTGAATCTGTATAAGATTCCCAACGCGATCACGCGACAGTACAACTACGAGAAAATCCTAACGATGTACAACGACACGCTCCAGGGCAAAGCGCAGTACCTGGGCATGATCATGGGCGGCACGCCGACCTCTATCGAGGACCGTCGCCGCGGCGTGTTCTCCTACGAAGCCCTGCGCAGCCGACTCGCTCAGGGTCGGTTTGCGCGCGAAGACCTTAAGGACATGCTCGCGCCCATCATTCGCCTGCAGCCACTCACCTATGAGGAGCTGCTGGTGCTCATCGAAAAGCTCATGCAGATCCATGCCGGCTACTTTGGCTGGACGCCCACGCTTACCGAGAACGACTTGGTGGACTTCCTCAAGATTGAGTTTGGCCGCGTGGGGGCCGACACGCATCTGACGCCTCGCGAGGTCATCCGCGACTTTATCGAGCTGCTCGATATCCTGTGCCAGAATCCCGACGCCAACGTAGCCGAGCTGCTACAAAGCGTCGGCGGCGATGCGCTGGCGCCAGCAGCCGCAACAGGCAACACCGGCACCGCAGGCGACGACCGTAACTTCGCCGAATTCACCATCTAACCTGCCAAAAAGGGACAGGTTTATTTTGGCAGGTTTTATCTGGGCAAACGTTGAAGCAGCAATGCAGCAAGCCACTGCCCACCGCGTTGAGAGATTCGCTTTTGAAGGGAGGCCCCGTGAACGCCTTTGACCGCTACGCCCCGTTTATCCAAGACTTCATTTACTCCCACGATTGGGAGAGCCTGCGCTCCATCCAGGTTGCAGCAGCTGATGCCATCTTTAACACGCAAGATAATGTGCTCCTGACGGCATCCACGGCTTCCGGCAAAACCGAAGCGGCCTTCTTTCCCATCCTGACCGAGTTTTGGGAGAACCCGCCCGCAAGCGTTGGTGCCCTCTACATTGGCCCCCTCAAAGCACTCATCAATGATCAGTTCGTCCGTCTCAACGACCTCTGCGAAGAGGCCGATATCCCTATCTGGCACTGGCATGGCGATGTCTCCCAGTCGCACAAGGCAAAGCTTATCAAAAAACCGAGCGGCATCTTGCAGATTACGCCCGAGTCACTCGAGGCGCTCTTAATCCATAAGCACATGGCGATTCCGCGCATGTTTTGCGACCTGCGCTATGTGGTCATCGATGAGGTCCACTCGCTCATGCGCGGCGACCGTGGCGGGCAAACGCTCTGCCTTATCGAGCGTCTCGCGCGCATGGCCGGCGTGCAACCTCGCCGCATTGGCCTTTCGGCTACCATCGGGGACCCGGAACGCACGGGTGCCTTCCTGTCGCAGGGGACGGGACGCGACTGCGTCATCCCCCGCTTTGAGGAGCCACGCCGCGTGTGGCGTATCTCCATGGAGCACTTCTACAACTCGGGTCCCCAGGCTCAGCAGCGGGGATTCGAGAGCATGGGTCCTCAAGAGGCCGAAGTGCTTGCGTGCGAGCGCATTGAGGCAGCGGCACCCGCGGCACTGCCCGCATCCGGACAAGACATGCGCCACAGCGGACAGCTTACACAAGAGGAACGCCGTCAACGTCGCGAGCAGGCGCGGGGCAAGGCCGCTCCCAAAGACCGTCGCACTTCCTCGGCCCCCGAGGGCGAAGTCGACATCCCACGAGCGACCGAGCAGGCGCTTCTCAACCCCACCGACACGGCGCCCGACAACGCCGACCCCGGTATGGGCTATATCTTTGAGCATACGCGCGGCCGCAAGTGCCTGGTCTTTGCCAACTCGCGCGAGGAGGCAGAGGCTGTGTGCTCCATGTTGCGCAGCTACTGTGAAAGCCGGCACGAGCCCGACCGCTTCCTTATCCATCATGGCAACCTCTCGGCATCGCTGCGCGAGACGGCCGAGGAGCTCATGCGCGACGAGGAGCAGGCACAGACGACCATCACCACCTCCACGCTGGAGCTTGGCATTGATATCGGTCGCCTGGAGCGCGCGTTCCAGATCGATGCACCGTTTACCGTCAGCTCCTTTTTGCAGCGCATGGGGCGCACAGGCCGCCGCGATCTTCCGCCCGAGATGTGGTTTGTCATGCGCGAGGAGGAGCCCGAGCCCCGCACGATGATGCCCGAAACGATACCCTGGAAGCTTCTACAGGGCATCGCACTCGTACAACTCTATCGCGAAGAAAAGTGGGTCGAGCCACCCGAGCTCGATCGACTCCCCTACAGTCTGCTCTATCACCAGACCATGTCGACGCTCGCCAGCACCGGAGAGCTCACGCCGGCCGAACTTGCCCAACGCGTGCTCACGCTTAGTTATTTCCACCGCGTCTCGGCCGATGACTATCGCGTACTGCTGCGCCACCTCATCAAGATCGACCACACCCAGGTCACCGAGGGCGGTGGGCTCATCGTGGGTCTCGCGGGCGAGCGCATCATTAACAACTTTAAGTTCTACGCTGTGTTCCAGGAAAACGAAGAGTTTACCGTTCGCAGTGAATCGGCCGAGCTGGGCACGATTGTCAACCCGCCACCGCCCGGTGAGCGCATCGCCATCGCCGGACATTGCTGGATTGTCGAAGAAGTGGACTGGAAGCGCCATACCGTCTTTGCCACGCAGGTCAAAGGCCGGGTGCCGGCCTACTTTGGCGACTGCCCCGGCGACATTAACACGCATGTGCTCGAGCGCATGCGCAAGGCACTCAACGAGCACGCGGCATATCCGTACCTTATGGGTAACGCACGGGCTCGCTTGGCGCAGGCTCGTCATACCGCCGAGATTTCGGGCGCGGGAACTAAGCCGCTCATCAACCTGGGTGGCGACACTTGGGTGCTCTTCCCCTGGTTGGGCAGCTACGCCTTTTTGGCACTCGAGCGCATGCTCAAGATTAAATGCGCCGCGGAGCTTGGCCTTCGCGGGCTCGATCCGTCGCGTCCATACTTTATGCAGTTTAAGATGAAGGCCGACGAGGAGACGTTCTTTGAGGTGCTCGCAGCCGAGGCCGAAAAGGACTTCGACCCCATCGAGCTCGTCTATCCCGGCGAGGTGCCTTATTTTGATCGCTACGACGAGTACGTTCCCGAGGAGCTCGTGCGCAAAGGCTTCGGCGAAGGCGTGCTCGACATCGAGGGCATGAAGCAGCGCGTCCTCAGCTGGCGCGACCGCGCCTAAGACCGGTCTTTTTGGGACGGGGAGACTTACTTGTCGTGAAGGACGGTGCCGAGGAAGTCGGCATCGAAAGGCACGGCTTCGGCGAAGGCGTAGTCGCCGTCGCTGGCGACTAGCAGGTAGTTCTCCTCGCCGCCGAACTCCGCATCGCCACATGGGACCACCCAAGCATGGTCGAACACCTCAAGCGCCGTGGCGGCACAGTCGCGCAGGAACGCCACATCGCTCCCCTCGTTTGCACTCACGATATTGGCAACGTAGACGCCACCGACATTTAGGCTGCCCCGCACCAAACGCAACGCCTCAACCGTCGCCAGCTCGCGTACGGGCTCGGCACCGCCAAAGCAATCGCCCACGATCACGTCGTAGCGACGATGGCCCACACTCGTCACGCCCAGATACGAGCGAGCCTCAGCGGTAATCACCCGCAAGCGGTCGCCCACCGCGCGCTCCAGCTCGTCCAGGTAGAACCAACGGCGCGCCAGGCGCGTAATCTCGGCATCGTACTCAATGATGTCCATGCGCAAGCTCTCGTGCGACATCAGCGCGAACTTGGGATAGGCAAACCCACCGCCGCCCAGCATAAGCGTACGGTCGATACCGTGACCATAAGCGTCACGCATTGCGTCCTCGGCCTCAAACACATCGTCAAATGCACGATAGTACGCAAAGACCGGCTCCGCCCAACGATCGCCAACATAGCTTGCGCTTTGGTAGACGCCGCCCTGCACGAGCACGCGAATCTCATCGCCGCCCTCATCGTGCACGCGTTTCACGCGCGCCAACCCATTGCGGGTTCGCGCAACCTGCAGACAGGCAGCACGAACAGCGACAGCGGCCGCACCAAGCGCCGCGGCTCCCAGAGCAACGCCGGCAACGACGCCGGCAGAAACACTCGGCTTGTTCATTTAGAGCTCCTTTTGCAGATAAAGGCCATGGTCGTAAAATCCAAGATGGCGATAGTACTCGCGTGTGCCAATCGCGCTAATCACGTTGATGTGCGTATACCCCGCATCCCGGGCAATCTCGCACGCACGCTCTACGAGCAAACGCCCCAACCCATGGTGCTGGGCTGCCTGGCCTTGATCCCCCACGCGCGCCGCCATGCCATACACGTGCACCTCGCGAATCATCGCCTCGTCCGGCGTCGTCGGCAACTCGTCCGCATGCGCGGCAACAAACGAATGGTCGGGCAGCGACAGGCGCAAAAAGCCGGCGATCTTGCCTTCGGGCGTCACCCACTGCAAAAAGCGTTCACGCGTCACCGGCGTCTCGTACGCCACCTCCTCGTCAAGGGTCAGCTCATCCAAGTCGGCACCCGCCGTGCTGATCTCGCGATAGCGAATCTCACGCACCGTCGCACCGTCACCCCGAGCAGCTAGGCGGTTCTCGACGAGCTGACGCAGGTTGGGCTTCTTGTTGCCCACCATAATGTCGTCGGAGCTAAAGTCGCGAATCATGCGGCTGATACGACAGAACGCCGGCGTCACCACGATGTCGTCGGCCAACACATCGAGCAGCTCTTCCTCGGCATAGGGGCGCCACTCGCCGCGCTCATAGCAGCCCACCAGACGCGAGCCCTCGATGAGCGCACACGGGTAGACCTTGACCTCGTCGGGCATAAAGGCTCCCTCGGTCATAAAGCGCTCGTAGTCGCGTTTGTCCCCCTCCGGCGTGGCGCCCAGCAAGTTAAGCATAAAATGCGCATGGATCTTAAAGCCAAACAGGCGCGCAAGCGAAAACGCTCGCTCGATCTGCGCCACCGAAATACGACGCTCGTTGATATCGAGCAGATGCTGGTCGAGACTCTGGATACCCATCTGAATCTTGGTGCAACCCAGGCGGCGGATGAGCGTGAGGGCCTGCGGTGTTACAGCATCGGGGCGCGTCTCGATAACGAGACCCACCACGCGATGCTTCGCCGTCTCGTTGATGCGCTGCTGACGCTCAAGTTCCTCCATCGTTGCCGCCTGCCACTCGGCAACCTCGCCCCACGGCGTGCCAGGGCCGTACAGACGACGCACCGCGCGGTTGTAGCCGCCCACGCTAGCATCCACACGCCCCTGCTCGTCGGCAACGCCGGCAGCGAGCTCGGCCTCGTCGGTCGCAATACCGGCAGCCCGATAGCGCTCGCGGCGCTCCGCTACCACCGGCGGCAGGGCATCGGCAGGCGCATCGTCGAGCAGGCGCCCCGCCTCGGCACGGCTGATACCCGGACGCGCCAACATGGGATTGGCCGCCACGCCGGCCACGGCATCGTCATTGAGCGCGCGGAAGAGCTCCGACATAAACCATGTCTGATAGCCTTCCGGATAGTCGCTCCAGGTACCGCCAAGCACAATGAGCTCGATCTTATCGGTCGCATGCCCCATTTGCGAAAGCGCCGTCAAACGGGCGCTCACCTGCAGATACGGATCGAAGCAATTTTGCTCCGCACGGGCGCACGCCGGCTCGGCGTGCAGATAGCTTTTGGGCATGCGCAGATCGTTGGGGCAAAACAGGCAATCGCCCGAGCATGGCCAGGGCTTGGTGATAACGGTAATGGTCGCCACGCCCGAAGCCGTGCGACGAGGCTTCATCCTCAGCACCTGCAGCAGTTGCCGCTCCAGCTCGGCATCGACATTCCACGCAGCCCACCGGGCCGGCTCCTCACGTTTTACCCGCTGGTAAAACGGCAGCAGACGGCGCTTGGCCAAATCGCGTTTGTCGGCACCCTCACGGCGCGCCTCGGCATGTATCAGTTTGACGAGCGCTTTGTCATCCACGGTCTCGCCGCGACGCAGAGCCTCGAGTATGTTCAAGATAATCTGTTCCATACCCCCATTGTAAAGGCAAAGGCGCCGGAGCCGATCTCGGCTTCGGCGCCTTCATCAAACAGCGCGTCTATATCTGCGCCTAGGCTTTCGTCTGCCTCACTACTCCGAATCAAACGACATGTCGCCCGAACCGACCTCAAAACGATACGTGGCAGACTTGTCACCGTTATCGAATTCAAGATTCAAAATGGTCTCGCCGTCGTAGCCAAGCGGAAGGAAATCGCTCTCGAAGTCGCCGCTGCCCAAGGTGAGGCTCGCCTTAAAGCCCGTCGAGTTCGGAACCGTCATCTCCACATCGCCCGAGCCCACACTCACGTCCATCGACTTCGCGGGGGCCTGGTAAAGCTCGAACGTCACATCGCCCGAACCGACCTCAGCGCTGAGCGTATCAGTCACGCTGCCCGTAAACTCTACATCTCCCGCACCCAGGAAAAGGTCGAAACCGTCACAGATGACACCGGCAATCTGCAGATCACCCGAGCCCACGTGCGCGTTGACTCCCTTCAGATGTTCGGCAACACGGCGCGGCAGCTCGACCGTAACTGAGCGATCGATTGCCTTACCGTCATCACTTCCAAACTGGGAAACCTTGAGCGTCGAGTCCTCGACGGATGCGATGTTTTGCGTCGCGGCCTTGGAGGCATCCATACCCTCGGCAACGCGCCCCCGCTCGATAACGCGAGCCTTGTTGCCATCAACAACCCTGACGTCCACCGAAGCCGCATTGATATCGAAATCGAGGTAGCGGAACTCATCGGCATCAAAAGTCGTGCTCGAAAGCTGCTGAGGCCGAGCGGAATAGTTACCGCTATCCAAGAGATCATCGTCGTCAAACATGTCGTCAAAATCAGACAAATTGCCAGATAGAATACCGGTCGTACGCACCATATCGGAATGAGCCAATAGCCGCGAAATGCCAAAGACAAGCCCAATGATGAGTACAAACGCCCCGATACCAACGCCCAAGCGTACCTTGGATTCATGCGAAAGCTTCATCATTCATCACCCTCTTTGGCAATCGGCTCAGCGGTGGTCGCGGTAGCCACGTCAGCATCAACCGAAGCGGAAACATTCTGAGCCCTAGTTGTCACCGGCGCCGGACCAACCTGGATATTCCCACGCGCCCAATCGCCATCGAGCGCACGCGCCACCCAGTGATAAATGGGAATCGTAAAGAAGATCAGCGCGGCCAAGGGGCCGGCACCAAACGGGAACATCAGCAAAAAGAACAGCAGCCAACACACGGCCCAATACGGGAACGACTGGAACGGGCCCTTCACCGGAGTCGAGCCAACTGCGCCGCCACTCGTCGCCTGCGCCGTAGCAGCATTGGCGGCCTGCGCACTCCAGCTTGCCGCTTGCGCCGCCTTGGCGGCGGCATCACTCGCCTGTGTTGCCGCCTCGGTGGCACGTGCCGCCGCCTCATGGGTGCGTGCGCGCTCTGCCGCCTCGGCCTCGCGCTGGCGGGCGCGGTCCTCGTTCTCAAACTCGATATCGTCCTCGATCTCATCGCTCGGATTGAGCAGCTCGTCCAGGCTCACGCCATAGAGCTTGGCGAGCGAGATCAGGTTCTCGGTATCGGGCGAGCTCTCCGCGCGCTCCCATTTGCTGACCGCTTGGCGCGACAGTCCCAGCTTTCGTGCCAGCCCTTCTTGACTAAAGCCTTTGCTGCGGCGAAGGTCGGCGAGCCGCTGCGCAGTTTCTACATTCATGGTTCCTCCTATGTGATGCCAGCCGTGCCGCTGGACCGTTTTTGTTCTTAAGGCGCCTTGCACAGTTAAAAATCTATCCGCCACCGCCAAAAGCACGCCACCTATTTTAGTGAGATTTTTGACAACCGGCGGTTGCGAGTGCATATGAGCTGCGGAAATGTGTCCAAACAAAGCAATGACCCGTAGCTTGGTTGTCCCCGTTGCGGCGTTAACGGTAGTATGGTCGTACTGTTTATTCCGCACCGCCAACGAAGGGAGTTCCGCGCCGTGAACCGCGATTTCGCCTCATCGCTCATCCAGCTCAACAACACGTTCTATCGCGAGCACTCCGCCTCCTTCTCCGATACGCGCCAGGCACCGTGGCCCGGCTGGGTGCGCACCATGGACATCGCGCTCGAACAGCTCGATGTCGCCACGATTGAGCATCCCGTCCGCGTCTTCGATCTTGCCTGCGGCAATATGCGATTCGAGAACTTTGCCGCCGGCGGCGCACTTGCCGCCAAGGGCGTCGACGGCGCAAACCCCTCGGCAGATGCCAGCTGCCCGTTTGAGTTCTACGGCGTCGACTCGTGCCAAGACCTGGCCATCGATGCACATGGCCACGCGCTGCGCATTCCCAACCTGCACTTCCAGGAACTCGATGTGCTCGATGCCCTCATGAAGCTCAACCCCGCCGAGACACCCGATGTGCTTTTCGACGCCCCGCTCGCCGACATCTCGGTCTGCTTTGGCTTTATGCACCACGTGCCGTCGTGCGAGTACCGCGTTCGCGTGCTCGACGCCCTAGTACGCCAGACGCGCCCGGGCGGCATCATCGCCATCAGCTTTTGGGAGTTTATGAATGACGAGCGCATGGCGCGCAAGGCCGTTCGCGCCGAGGCCCGCGCCGAGCTCCCCCCGCCGTTTGAGGGTTACGATTCCGCGCAGTTTGAAGCCGGCGACCACCTCATCGGCTGGCAAAAAGACCGCCATGCCTACCGCTATTGCCATCACTTTGACGATCAGCAGATCACCGACCTGGTGCGCGGAGTCCGTACGTTCTACAAGAGCGGCGAGGTCCCCGTGCGCGAGCTTGAGCGTTTCCATGCCGATGGTCGCAGCGGCGAGCTCAACCGCTATGTGATTCTCAAGCGCCTGTAGAAATCGGCGACTTGCCGCCGAGCCGCACCGCAACTTTCGGGCAAATCGCCCCCCCTCTAACCCATCACCGGAACGTGCAGCCACGCGTTCCATACCTATGACCAAGGAGCCTCATGGGAGCCGTCCACGTTCGCACGCCTAAGAACTTTGTGCTCGAGGAGCGCCTGGAGCGCTACGCCGATGCCATCGAGACGAACCCCGAGAGCTATGCCGGTCATTGGCGTGAAGCATGTACGCCGGCTGGTGGCAAGCCCTTCGCCCGCCTTCACCTAGATCTGGGCTGCGGCAAAGGCACCTATCTGGTTGAGCGAGCCCACCGTGAGCCCGACACGCTCTTTATCGGCATGGACCAGGAGCCCATCTGCATTGCCTATGCCGCCCAGAAGATTTGCGAGCAGGAGCTGCCCAATGCGCTTGTGCTGCCCCGAGGCGCCTCATCGCTGCCGCAGCTGTTTGCCGCAGGCGAGCTCGATGCCATCTCCATCAACTTTCCCACGCCGCAGCCCAAGGCCAAGTACGCCAAAAAACGACTCGTCCATGTCGACCATCTGATGCTCTATCGCCCGCTCTTTTCAGCCGACACTACCGTCACGCTGCGCACCGACAGCAAGCCATTGCGCGACTACGCCCTGGGGCAGTTTGCCGCGGCCGGCTACGACACGCTTTGGGTAAGCGACGATGTCCGCCGCGACCATCCCGAGCATCCCGAGACCGAATACGAGCGCCGCACGCGCGAGATGGGTGCCGTCGTCTACGGCATTTGCGCCACACCCGGCGAGCAGCCTACCGAAGAGCAGCTCGCAGCAGGCCGAGCGCAGGAGCAAAGCCTTGCGTGCTACCTGCCCGAAAACCTCGATGAGCTCACCTATGTACCTCTGGGTATGGAAGAGGCCGTCGAGAACTTTAAGAACCGCGCCCGCAAGGGCAAGAAGCGCCTGCCGCAGGAGTCATAGGGTCTTTCGGCGGTCGCTACGCCGGCAACCAAGCGGCAAATAGGCGCCGACGGACGGTCCTCAAATCTAAGTGAGTAGACTTTTTGGCAATAGCCGAGCACAGTCTGCATAGGAAGAAATAAAACCGCAGGTAAAGCCCTTGCGCAAAAGTCATGCGCTCGCGATATTGCAAAAAGTCTACTCACTTAACTGACAACTGCACCAAACGGCCGGGCAGAACGCCCATTTCCTGCATTTTCTCGCGCGCTGGCACCCCGCGCCGCCGCTACGCCATAATAGTTGGCGGACAATCGCGAGAGAAAGCAAACACATGGCACAGACCACGATAGATACCGCCGCCAGCACCGTCTCTGGCGCCGGCGCCGCCAGCTCATTCTCGGGCGGCACGGGAACCGAGGCCGAGTTCGGCTCGCTCGGCGCGCTCTCCCCCACCTGGTGGGAGCCCGAGGACGGCAGCGAGCCCGAGCCATGGCTCACGCCCGACCAGGCCTTCGAGCGCTTCTTTGAATGGACGAGCAATCGCGGTATTGAGCTGTGGGACCACCAGGAAGAGGCCCTCATGGATCTAGCCGCCGGCGATCACGTCATTCTGGGCACGCCGACCGGCTCGGGCAAGTCGCTTGTCGCGCTAGGTATGCTCTTTATGGGCATGGCGCAGGGCAAGCGCTGCTACTACACGGCTCCTATCAAGGCTCTGGTCAGCGAGAAGTTTTTCGACCTTGTGCAGGTGCTCGGCCGCGATAACGTCGGTATGATCACCGGCGACACGCATATCAACACCAAAGCGCCCGTCATCTGCTGCACGGCAGAGATCCTTGCCAACGACGCACTGCGCGAGGGCGAAGATGCCGATGTTGGCTGCGTGGCCATGGACGAGTTCCACTACTTTGCCGACCCCGATCGCGGTTGGGCCTGGCAGGTGCCGCTGCTCACCCTGCCCCACACGCAGTTTATGCTCATGAGCGCCACGCTCGGCGATGTCGCCGCGATCGCCGCCTCGCTCGAGGAACACACCGGCGCTACCTGCGACTTGGTCGTCGATGCCCCACGCCCCGTGCCGCTGAGCTACGACTACGTGACGACCTCGCTCGAAGGCACCGTCGAGCTCGCGATGCGCCGCGGCGAGGCCCCACTCTATATCGTGCACTTTAGCCAGGACGCCGCCCTTGCGACGGCACAGTCTCTCGCCAATTTTGGCATCGCCAGCAAGGAGCAGCGCGAGGCCATCAAGGAGGCGGCCAAGGGCACGAGCTTCTCGACGGCCTTCGGCAAGATCCTCAAGCGCCTGCTTGGATGCGGCGTCGGCGTGCACCATGCTGGCATGTTGCCGCGCTATCGCCTGCTGGTCGAGCGCCTGGCGCAGCAGGGCCTGTTGCCCGTCATCTGCGGTACCGATACGCTCGGCGTCGGCATCAACGTACCCATCCACACCGTGGTACTCACCGCGCTCACCAAGTTCGACGGCTACAAGATGCGTCGCCTGCGCGCCCGTGAGTTCCATCAGATCGCCGGTCGCGCCGGTCGCTCGGGCTTTGACACCGAGGGTATGGTCATCGCCGAGGCCCCGGAGCACGAGATTGAGAACGCTAAGCTTATGGCCAAGGCGGGCGACGACCCCAAAAAACTCCGTAAGATTAAAAAGAAAAAGGCCCCCGAGGGCTTTGTCACCTGGAACAAGCAGACCTTTGAGCGCCTGATCGAGACGCAGCCCGAAACGCTCAAGCCGCGCCTTCGCATCACACACTCCATGGTGATTAGCGTGGTCGAGCAGGGCGGCGACGCCCGCGCCCGCGTGCACGACCTCATCGAAACAAGCCTGCAAACACCCGAGGAAAAGGCAAAGCTCGAGGTTCGTGCCGACGAGATCTTCGCCACGCTCATCGACTCCGGCGTCGTCGTGCGCACCGAGGTGCCGCCCGCACCCGACGCTCCGGCTGACGCCGCGCCGGACATCGACTACGCGTTGACGGTCGACCTGCCCGAGGACTTTGCGCTCGACCAGCCGCTCTCGCCGTTTTTGCTTGCCGCGCTGGAGCTGCTCGATCCCGAGAGCGAGGCCTATACCATGGACCTCATCTCGATGGTCGAGGCCACGCTCGAGGACCCCAAACAGGTGCTACGCGCACAGGAGCGCGCCGCACGCGATCGCGCTATGGCCGAAATGAAGGCCGACGGCATCGAGTATGAGGAACGCCTGGAGCGCATCCAGGATGTCACCTACGAAAAGCCGCTCGAGGACTTGCTCGATGCCGCCTTCGACAAGTACTGCCAGGAAGTACCCTGGGCCAACGACTACCAGCTCTCGCCCAAGAGCGTCCTGCGCGACATGCTGGAGAGCGCGAGCGACTTTAAGGGTTACATTCAAAAGCTCGGCATCGCCCGCTCCGAAGGCATTTTGCTGCGCTACCTGGCAGAGGCCTACCGTTCTCTCGACCGTACCGTGCCCATTGAGAAGCGCGATGAGCGCTTGTGTGACATTATCTCGTGGCTGGGCTTTGTGGTGCGCTCGGTGGACTCGAGCCTGGTGGACGAATGGGAGAACGCCGGCAACCCGGCAGCCCTCGATGCCGCGCCGCCGCAGGGCATCGACGAGGTCGTGGCAGACCGTCGCGGCTGCACGCTGTTGGTGCGCAACGCGCTCTTCCGCCGCGTGACCCTTGCCGCCCGCGAGCACGTTCGCGACCTGGGCGAGCTCGACGACGACTGGGGCATGAGCGAGATCCGTTGGCAAAAGGCCCTCAATGCCTACCACGAACAACACGAGGAGATCCTCACCGACGGAGATGCCCGCAGCGCCGCGATGTTTTCCATCGACGAGTCCGACGAGAAGACCGCGCACGTATGGCACGTGCACCAGATCTTTGCCGATGAGGACGGCGACCACGACTTTGGCATCATGGGCGATGTCGATCTTGACGCCACGCAAGACGGGGGCGAGGTCATCTTCAAAAACTACCGCGTCGGCTTTATCGAGGACCTGCTCGAGGACTAGCCGCACATACTGGAACGAAACGAAGCGGGGCCGCTGGCAACATCGCCAGTGGCCCCGCTTTTGCACTATGCGCTATGCCTTACTCGGCATCCTCGACCTCATACGAATCCGCCTCGGCTGGCTCATCGTTTGTCTCTGTCGCAGCACCGCGCGCCTCGTCAAACGCCGCCTTCATGGTCTTGTTACCCCACGTGAGCTTACGAATGGTAAGTTCATCGGCCTTGTTGTGAGCAAGGCGCAGGTTCTCGGTGCTGCGGCGCAAGTCGTCCTTGGTCTTCTCGAGCTGCTTAATGGCGGCATCGATCTCCTTGATCGCCGACTCGAATTGCTTACTCGCCAGATTGTAGTTGCGCGAGAAGCCATCCTTAAACTTCTCCATCTTGGCTTCGAAGTTCGTGACGTCAATATTCTGCTGCTTGTACTCCGCTAGCTCCTGCTTATAGCGCAGCGAACCCATGGCGGCGTTGCGCAGCAGCGTAATCATGGGAATGAAAAACTGCGGACGGATCACGTACATCTTCTCGTAGCGATAGCTCACGTCGACTATCCCTGCGTTATAGAGCTCGCTCTCGGGCTCGAGCAGCGTGCAGAGCACCGCGTACTCACAGCCTTTCTGGCGACGATCGTGATCGAGTTTCTTAAAGAAGTCCTCGTTTTTATGTTTGGTCGCGGTCTCGTCGTTCTCGTTTTTCATCTCGAACATAATCGAAATGACCTCGTTGCCGCTCGCGTCGCACTCGCGGAAGATAAAATCGCCCTTGGTGCCCTCGGACGCATCGTTATCCTTCTCGAAGTATGCATTGGGAAATGCCGTCATGCGCAGACGGTTAAACTCGGTCTCGCAGTGCTGCTCGAGCGACTCGCCCACCATCTTGGTGGACAGGCGGACCTTCATGTCCTTAAGGCGCTCAATCTCTTCGTCCTTGTAGCGAATCAGGTCATCGCTCGCGCGCTTGGCCTGCGCAAGCTCGAGCTCGTGTGCCGCCTTGGCCTGTTCCTCGCGAGAATCGCGCACCGCCAGCTCGCTCGTCAGTTTGGCACGCGCCTCATCGCGCTCTCGCTCCGCCGCGGCGACCGCCTTCGACAGCTCCATTTTTGCAGAAAGTTCTTGCTCACGAAGCTGTGCACGAAGGCCCTCGGCCTCGCGCTCGGACTGAGTCTTAGCATTCGAGAACTTCTCACGCACTTCTGTTTGGTAATCGGAAAGCTTACGATTCGCTTCGTTTTGCGCAGCCTCAAGCTTACGCTGCGCCTCGGCCGCAGCAGTTGCGAGTGCCATTTCTTGAGCCTTATCTGCGGCGGCAAGCTTTGCCTGCAACTCCGCAATCTGAGCATCGCGCGCGGCGAGGTCATTTTGAGTCGCATTGCGTACCGCAGCTTCGGCAAGCTTTGCTTCGTCATCTTTGCGCCCAAGCTGCGCACGCAAGCTATCAATCTCGCGCTGAAGCTCGGCGTTCTCCTTTTGAGCGTCGGCACGGGCTTCAACCGCCGCGCGCTGGCTTGCGCTCTCGCGCTCTGCGGCAGCGCCCTCGAGCTTGGCGCGCAGCTCGGCGAGCTCAGCATCGCGCTTGGCGACTTCTTGCGCCAGTTTCTGATCCGCAGTGTTCTTCTGTTCGACAAGCTGAGCGCTGCGCTGGGACTCTGCCTCCTGCAAAGCAGCCGTCGAGCGCGAGCGTTCAAGCTCCAGCGCCTGCTCGCCCTCGCGCTGGACTGCCTTCACACGCTCATCCAGGTCGCGCGAAAACTCGGCATCGCGCACTTGCTTGACGATATCCGCATAGCCGGACGCGTCGACCTTAAAAACTTCGCCACAATGCGGGCACTTGATCTCATTCATAGCAGCTCCTCGATGGACGCAAATTTCAACCGCCTACACTCTACCGCGCCGCACGGACAAAAAGGCGCCGCCATAATGGCAACGGCGCCAGAACCACCACAAAGGTGCCTGTCCCCTTTGTGGTGACTTGGGTCCTTACAGGCCGCGGTAGTCGATCAGGCGAAGATCAGGTTGAGACTCAAGCCAAGTGCGAAGCTCGGGGTCGATCAGCGCATCGACTTCCTTGGTGCGGTCGGTCGTGAGCGAGCTGTTCTCCAGGATAAAACGATCGAGATAGCCCGGATGGCACACAAAGACGACCGTCTCGCCGTCCACCATCTCGCGAACCGTCTGCATGATTGCCTCTTTGGGCTCGTAGCCCGGCTCCATCGAGCGCATCACCATGCGCAGATCAGTATCTCCGCAATGCACCACAGCCGCGGGGTCGAAGCTCGCCTTTTGCTCCTTAAGGCCCAGCTCCTGAGCAACCGCCGAGATCGCTCGGTTAAGGTTTTTGCTCATGACGGCATGGGCCTCAAAGTAATCGGGCTCGCGGCCCACGATCTCGACAAAGCGGTCATGCTGCGCGCGGATCTCGATGCAGGCCTCGTCGAAGTCTATCAACTCCTCGCCGCGCTTAAAATGATCGCGGAAGGTACGGCTGCTATGGAACTCGCCGTTCTCGTTGAGCATGCTCGGAATGAGCGCCGGGTCGGCACACGGCTTGCCCAGGCACACGTTGGTGTGCTGACCCACCGCAATGCCGACATCCGCCACGAGCGACCAGCCACGCTCGGCCTCGGGCATATTGGGCATAAGTCCCGCCGAGCGCACCAGGCCCTCATTGATACTGCGGGCAATCCCCAGGTTAACGGCATACGAATAACCGATATCGTCGGCACGAATGAGCAATTGCTTCATATTGACCCCCATCTATGGAAAGGGGCACTTGAAGTGCAACCAAGTGCCCCAGGCAATTATCTTACCGAACAGATGCTTTAAGCCTTAGCGGCAGCAGCGTCCTCATCGAGCTGCTCCTTGGTAAAGCCGAAGAAGTAGGCGATGGCGGCAGCGGCAACAAATGCAGCGCCCGATGCAACGCATCCCCAGACGAGATTGGCAGTTCCGCCGGCAACATATCCGGTGATGCCCAGAATATTCGTCGCGCCCAAAACATACGTCGTCACATTGGTAAGAGCCGCGATCAGGCCGCCGATAGCGCCGCCGGCAACCATGGCACCCAGGCAGCGGGTGTACTTAAAGCCGCAGCCATACAGCGCGGGCTCCGTCACGCCGCCGACAATGCCGGAGAGCGAGAAACCAAGCATGGCGCCCTTTTCGTCAGTCTCCTTAAGGCGCAGGAAGGCGCCGAAGGCCATGCCCCACGTAGCGAACTGAGCAATAGCACCCGCGACCATAACACAGGAGTCAGAGCCCATGGTGAGCAGCTGCACAATGCCAAGGGTAAGCAGGACCTGGTGCATACCGGTCATAACCAGGAACTCCCAAAGCGCGGCAATGGCGACAAGAGAGATGACCGTGACGATGCCGCCGGTGTTGCCGAGGCCGAACATAAAGTTACCAACCGCGTTGCCCAAGATAGAACCAATCGGAGCCAGCGCGCACAGCGAAACGGGAATCATGACGGCCAGGGTGCACACGGGCACAAACACGGTAGAGAGCATGTCGGGAATGATCTTCTTCATGAACTTCTCAACAACCATGAGCACCGGCATGGACAGAACCATGGGGAGCACGGTGCAGGAATAGTTATTCAGTTGAGCCGGCAGCACACCGTAAATCATCGTGGTCGTAGCACCCGAATCTGCCGCAGCGTTGACCAGCGTCATGAACTCGGGGGCAATGAGCACGCCGCCGAGCATCATGCCGAGCGGCTGGCTGCAGCCGAGCTGCTTTGCGGCAGCCCAGCCCAGATAAACGGGAAGGAAATAATAGCCGGCGTTGTAAATCCAGTTGTAAAAGAAGTTATAGATGTCGGAATCGGCAGACCAGATACCGAGCATGCCGTCGCCGCAAAGCACAGCAATGGTACGGAACATGGCGGCGCCCATGATGATGGGAATCGTCATAACCATTGTCTTGGACAGGTAGTTGAGGGTCTTCTTGCCCGCAGTCTTGAGCGTCAGCGGCTCCTTGGCGCTCGCATCGAGGTTCTCTGCGATTGCGCCCTCGCCCTTCACGCCGAGCTTGAGAGCGGCGTCATAGACCTTCGGCACGTTCTGGCCAATGATGACCTGATACTGGCCGCCAGACCACTGTGCGCCCAGCACGCCCTTGATCTTCTTCACTTCATCGTCATTGGGAATGGACTGATCCTTGAGGTTCAGACGCAGGCGGGTCATGCAGTGCGTCGCGTTCGTCACATTGGAGGCGCCGCCGACGGCAGCGAGCACGTCCTCGGCAATCTTCTTGTTATCGACAGCCATGTCGAATCCCTTCTCTTCCAACTAAAGGCTCGTGGGGCTTCATGGCACCAAGACACACGATTCCGCTCGCGCCTGCGCAGCGCGCGATGCCCGTTGGCAAGAGATTTCATTGCATGTGATTCCCGGGTGGATCGACATGAAAAAAGCCCCGCGCACAACCGACAGAGACCCAATAATGGTCTCGACAGAATCGGTAGTGCCTCTCGGAGCTGCGCCGTGAGTAACACCCAACACAGGGGGAGTATATGCGGCGGTTACGTTCGTCGCGGCTCAGATTACCGGCGAGCGGTAGCAAACAGCCCGCGAACGGTCACCATGACGGTAAGGGAATGATGGAGACCTTATTTATCCGGGTTGGCAGGAGCCACGCGATTCACATGCATGATCAGATAGACGAGCTCTTCTTGGGCCAATGGCTCGCCAAAGGTCTCTTGAATCAGATCGTCCACACGATGAGCGCAGCGCGACGCCGCCGGATACTGCTCCACGAGCACGTCGTAGAGACCGGAGTTCTCAGTATCTATCGGTTCTTTCTTTGCCACGCGGTCGAGCAGATAGCGCACATGAGTGGCAAAGCGAGTAAAGGCAAACGACGAGCGATCGACCGTCACGCCCAATTCTTCTTGAATAATCGCGACCGTCATATCGAGCAGTTGCTCCTCGTGCTGCTCGGCAAGCACGCGTCGCTCGCTCGGCCTAACCGATGCATTAACAATCGACATGGCAATGCCCGCGGCCTCGCTTCGGGGCATACGCACCCGGAAGCTTTTCTGAATGCCCCGAACAGCCAGCTCGCCCAAGCGGTATTCGATGGGATGCAGCTGCTCCAGATCGCGCTCGAGCGGCAACGACACGACCATATGCTCGCGGGCACGCTTAATGGCAAACTGAATATGGTCTGCCAATGTAATGGGAAGGTTAGGACTCAATTCGTACGAAAGCTGTCCGGTTGCGATATCGGCCAGCTGAGCAGAAAACTCCAGCACCTCGGGGTCGACCTCGTCGATAAACGCCAGGTACTTTGAATCGATGCCGTAAAAGGTGCGTGTAACAACGTCCAGATCGACCTCGTGCGGCATCTCGCCAAAACCGATGCCACGACCCAGCGCGATAAGCTGACGCCCCGCGCCGTCTTCGCAGATGGCAGCGTTGTGGTTAATGCGCTGGATAGCCTTCATGGAATCATCGCTCCTACTAAAACGCGCCGCGCAGACCATCCGCGCGGCGCGTTCATTCTACCTGCACTTGCAGCTATAGTCCAAAGAAGCCAAGGATCTGGTCGCGGCTTACGGGCTTGTAATCGTTGGCGTCAAGACCGACATCGTAGCGAAGGATCGGGCGCTCGCGATCGCGATTGCGCGCGTTGGCGCGGTCTCCCATGCTGTGGATATGCCCGTGCAGCATGATGGCGCCGCGCGCCTTGCCATTCCAGCTGAGCATCGGGTAATGGCTCATCACCAGGCGATGACCCTTAGCGTAACCGGGAGCGACCTCCAGATAATCGCGCACCTCATCCCAAATGTGCGGCGCGTCCGGATCTTCCCAGTCGCCGTCGTGGTTACCGCGGATGAGCGTTATGTTCTGACATTCGATGCGCCCACGCAGGAGTACCGCTTCCGCCATGGGCAATCGATACGTAAAGTCTCCCAAGATATAGAGACGATCGTCCGCAGCCACGTACTCGTTGATGGCATCGATGACCTTACGATTCATCTCCTCGACCGAGCCAAACGGTCGGTCCATATCGTGCAAGATATTCGTATCGCCCAGATGCAGGTCGGCGGTAAACCACATCATCGTCCATGTCCTCATTTCGCAACGCGTATAAGACCTGTTTAGTATACAGACGCAGCGATGCAGCGGTTACCCAAAGAGCCCGCCGAACAGACCCCGGCGGCGCTTGTCTTGTTTTTTCGAAGCGTCACTCTGAGCTTTCTTGTCCTGCCGCTTCTTACGGTCCTGCTCCAGCTCATCGTCATCGAGCAGCAGATCCCACTCAAACGGATCGTCTACCAGATCGAACAGATCGTCGTCATCAAACATGACCGCTCCTCTAACGGCCGGGTAAACCGGCAAGTAACCTAATTGAGAAGTCTACGGGCCCGTGTGGACACAAATTCATCCTACCTGCGTCTTTCAATCGCTCGCCGCAACGCTTGCGCGACAGAACGCTTGCAGATAAGATAGGAACACGGATGGCACCCGTTGCAGCGGGTCTTGCCAACTCCGATACACGTTTTCATCGTGAGAAGTGGCCGTCTTCGCTTATGCGGGGGCGGCCACTTTGTTTGTCCCTATGTCATCCGATTCTAATGCACAAACATGCGCACGAACTTGTGCTTCCAGCTTGCATAAGGGGCATAGCGGAACGGCACGTCCAGCCAAGTTGCCTTGTTCACGATGCTCTTCTTGTGGCTAAACGCATCGAAGCTCTCGCGTCCATGGTACTGCCCCATACCGCTCGCACCCATGCCGCCAAAGCCCATATGACTCGTAGCCAAGTGCATGATCGTGTCGTTGACGCAGCCGCCGCCAAAGGGCACGTAACGCACAAAGCGCTGCTGAACCGCACGGTCCTGGCTAAAGACATACAGGGCTAGCGGCGTTGGACGGTCGGTAATAAATGTCTCGGCCTCGTCCAAGTTTTCAAACGTCAGCACCGGCAGGATGGGGCCGAAAATCTCCTCCTGCATCACGGCATCATCGGGCGCCACGCCGTCCAAAATCGTCGGCTCAATCTTGAGCGAAGCCTCGCGCGCGGCGCCTCCCAGCACGACCTTATCGGGATCGATCAGTCCGCGCACACGCGCAAAATGCTTGGTGTTGACGATATGCCCGTAATCCTCGTTATCGAGCGGATGCTCGCCAAACATACGGCGGGCCTCTTCCTTGATGAGACCCAGCAGCTCGTCGTGCACGCGCGTGTCGACCAGCAGGTAGTCGGGCGCCACGCAAGTCTGCCCCACGTTGAGCCATTTACCAAAGGCGATACGGCGTGCCGCGACCTTCAAGTTTGCCGTCGCATCCACGATGCAGGGACTCTTTCCGCCCAGCTCAAGCGTCACAGGCGTAAGGTTTTTACTTGCGCGCTCCATGACGAGCTTGCCGACCGGAACGCTACCGGTAAAGAAGATCTTGTCCCAGCACTCATCGAGCAACGCCTCGTTTTCGGCCCGCCCGCCCTCGACAACCATCACCAGGCGCGGATCAAATGCCTCTTCACAGATTTGCTTGAGCACCGCGCTCGATGCCGGAGCATAGGCGCTCGGCTTGATGACCACGGTATTGCCCGCGGCAAGGGCGCCGGCGAGTGGCTCGAGCGTCAGTAAAAACGGGTAGTTCCACGGAGCCATGATGAGTGTGACGCCATAGGGCACGGACTGCGTCTTGCACACACTCACGGCGTTGGCGAGGTCACACGGACGCAGGCGCGAGCGACTCCATCGAGCCACATGCGCAATCTGATAACGAATCTCGGAAAGCGAGGTGCCGATCTCGCACATATACGCCTCGTCATGCGACTTTCCCAAATCGGTCTTGAGCGCATGGGCAATATCGGCCTCGTGGGCCCGCACCGCATCGCGTAAACTCACGAGCGCACGACGTCGAGCATCGACATCAAACGTGGCGTGCGTCTTAAAATAGGCGCGCTGATCGGCAACGATGCGCGCGATTTCCTCGGTGTTCATGGGCCCTCCTAGTTCTCGTCTTCAAACATACCACCCGCAACGACCTCGTACATATGCTCGAGCTCCAAACGGTCCATTAAAAGCGGAACGGGGTACAGGGGATTGGCCTCGGCAACGGCATGCGCCGCCATCTCAGGAATGTCGGAGCGGCGAATGCCCGTCACATATTTGGGTATGCCCAAGGCGGCGTTCATGCGGTCGACCCAATCGATAAAGGCCTCAGCAGCCACGTTGTCCAGCGCATTAGCCGGCGCAATGCCGGCCATGCGGGCGAGATCGGCGAGCTTGGGAGCAGCAGCTTCGCCATAGGCGCGAAGCATGTGCGGCAGGATGATGGCGTTGGCCAAGCCGTGGGGAATCCCGTAACGCCCGCCCAGGCTGTGCGCGATGGCATGGACGTATCCAACATAAGAGCGCGTAAAGGCAACGCCCGCTTTATACGCCGCCGAAAGCATATTGCGGCGCGCACGCATGTTGCCACCGCACTCATAGGCCTCGAGCAAATTGTCGTGGATGAGCTGCACCGCCTGGCGCGCCATCTTGCGCGTATAGGGCGTGGTGCTGCGCCCGATAAAGGCCTCGACGGCATGTGTCAGGGCGTCCATGCCCGTTTGCCCCGTAATGGAGGCGGGCAGGCCGCGCGTAAACTCGGGGTCGTGCACCGCAAAGCGCGGGATCAGCACAAAGTCGTTAATGGGATACTTGTAGTGCGTCTCGTCGTCGGTAATTACCGCTGCAAGCGTGACCTCGCTTCCCGTGCCCGCCGTGGTGGGAACGGCGATGAGCAGCGGCAGGCGACGATGGATACGCAACAGGCCGCGCATCTTGTTGATGGGCTTCTTTGGCTGCGCGATGCGCGCGCCCACGCCCTTGGCGCAGTCCATGGCCGAACCGCCGCCAAAGCCGATAATGGCCTGGCAGGCGCTCTCTCGATACAGAGATGCCGCTTCCTCCACGTTTGAGACCGTGGGGTTCGCACGTGTTTCGGCATAGACCGCAGCGCTAATTCCCTTGGACGCGAGCGCTGTCTCGAGCGGTGCCGTGAGCCCCAGACGGGCAATGCCGGGATCTGTCACGATAAGAACATGGTGTATTGAACGCTTTTGAAGCACTGCGGGCACTTCCTCAGCGTGCTCTAAAATGCGTGGCTCGGTATAGGGCAGCACCGGCAATGCGATGCGAAAAACCGTTTGATACGTTCGGCACCAGGCGCGGCGGGCTAGATGCATAAAGGAAGCTCCTTCATTTGTTGATTGGTCAACATTTGCTCGACCGATTGTACTCATCGGAGGTCGCATATGGCTTGCCAATCGTTAATCAATCAACATCTTCACATGCTTAAATTGTTTTATTAAAAATCATTCCTAATAGGCTTCACATTCGGTCTCATTTATGGATAATAGAACTCGTCAAGACGCACGTCCGGAGAGGGCCCTTACGGGACCGGACGAGCGCACCATCGCCATCGATCGAAAGGATCGAATCATGAAGTTTGTTTGCCCCGTTTGCGGTTATGTGGAAGAGTTCGACGGCGACCAGCTGCCCGAGGATTTCAAGTGCCCCCAGTGCGGCGTTCCCGGCTCTCGCTTCCTGAAGCAGGAGGAGGGCCAGCTCGAGTGGGCTGCCGAGCACGTCGTGGGCGTCGCCAAGATGGAGGGCGTCTCCGAGGACATCGTTGCCGATCTGCGCGCCAACTTTGAGGGCGAGTGCTCTGAGGTCGGTATGTACCTGGCCATGGCTCGCGTCGCTCATCGCGAGGGCTATCCCGAGATCGGCCTGTACTGGGAGAAGGCTGCCCACGAGGAGGCAGAGCATGCCGCCAAGTTCGCCGAGCTCCTGGGCGAGGTCGTGACCGACTCCACCAAGAAGAACCTCGAGATGCGCGTTGAGGCCGAGAACGGCGCCACCGCCGGCAAGACCGATCTTGCCAAGCGCGCCAAGGCCGCTGGCCTCGATGCCATCCACGACACCGTGCACGAGATGGCTCGCGACGAGGCCCGCCACGGCAAGGCTTTCGCTGGCCTGCTCAAGCGCTACTTTGGCTAAGCCAACTGCCTGAGACATAACCTCTAGCTCGAAGAAGGCCCGGACCGTATTGGTTCGGGCCTTTTTGTGTCTCGAGGACTCGTTAACGCCCTGAAATAGAGCTATCTTCGGCATCGGTCTCTCGTCAAAAACTAAGTGAGTAGACTTTTCGAAACTTGCCGAGCAGACCATCCGTATTGCTTTATAAAGTCGCAGGTAAATGACTTGTTTCAAAACGGCCTGGTCGCCAAAGTGCCAAAAGCCTACTCACTTAGAACCGCAGCCGTCCACGATCGAGCTGTTTTGCGTCTAACGGGCATCTTTCCGTCGATTACTCCCAATTTTGTCCAGTCAACGAATAGTTCAGACCGGAGTAATGTCTCAGCCCTTTGCTCATCTGAGCTTTTATCACGATATTCAGCATCGAGCATCCTGCATACGGCCTTAACGATCGCGCGGAATCTATCCTCATCGGATATCTGTCTGTGTGTCAGGAGAAGTACATCGTAGCCCATGGCCTGAAGGGCCGTCATGCGGTCAGCGTCACGCAAGCCATCCCCTGCGCGTCCGTGCGAGGCCTTTCCCTGACATTCAATGGCCACCTGTCGCCTGCCGTCCGGCGAAGAAAGAAGTAGGTCGATATATACACGGGACTTTCCCACAATCGCTCGAGCACTTGTGCTTAGCATCACTTCAACATTAAGCTCTATGCCGCAAAAACCTTCGCCTCCCAGGGATCGCGGCAGTGCAAGTAGCAAATACGCCTCGACCTCAAAAGGCGACGCGGCGCCCAATGGAACGAGTTGCGATACCGCTATAAATCTATTGCCGTAACGCATCCCGCAAACATCTGAACAAAAACGGTCAAGGTCTCCGCCCAAAACCAAAGCGTCTCGACGCCATAAATTTGAGGCGGTGCCATCCTCGGACGGGCAGCGCACCCAACCGAACGTTGTCGAAATCGCGCCCGAATCAATTGCACGCGAAAGCTCCGCCTCAAGTGCCGCCGGCAGGGCACACACCGCAAACAAGCCACACATCTCCGCCAATACCAAAAGAAGCTGAAGATCCGTCAGATGCCGCAACATGATGAATGCCGTCAGTAGAGGAGACGTAATCAAAACCCCATGCTCCGTTCCCAGCACGGATTCCCTGGGAAGCTCACCAAGAAACAGCCGCTGCCTAATGCTGGCAGGACAAGTCCGTTTGTTTCTCGACCGAACCAATGTATACAACGGAAAACCGAGCGCGACCGCAGCCGTCGGGTTGCGGGCGAGATCATATCGCTGCCGGTCTTCTTCCGGTCGTGGAAGCGGCGGACACAAAGCGCGGACTTGAGGAGGCAAACGCCAGTACCTAAAAGCTGATATGTCACAAAGTAGATCCTTCATAGGCACAGGAAAACACGAATTTCAACCCAGTCAGTCAGGCATTGGCGCGAACGCACCAAAAATGGCGCCGAACGGACTGCCAAGTTTTCAACAGCCCTCCCCAACTGGCCAAAAGCTTGCCGAGAGCTGGACGAAGCCCTGTTGAAAACCCCATTTTTTCTCATGCAGGAGCTTTGCGCGGCAAGTGAGTAGACTTTTTTGAACATCCCGAGCAGGCCGGTCATCCTGCTTTTCAAAACCGCAGGTAGATAGCTTGTTACAAAACTGCCTGGTCGCCAAAGTGCTAAAAGTCTACTCACTTAGGTTGCAGAGTGCCCATTACAGTCTGAAATAGGCCATCGATAAATTTCGATGGCGAGCATTCGGCGCATTGCCTACGATACGGGCAAGCCCCGAGGGGCCGCCGATCGGGCGCCTCCGGATGGCCGTCTGCCCCTGCCCCGTAGAGGGCCCGGGGGGTGTTGCCACCGGGGGCGCTCGCCGCTCCGGACGACTGATAGGAAACTGCCGGGCGCAAGCGCCACGGCCAGGTAATGTGGGTGTCGCGGGGAGGGGTTCCGATCGGCCTACCGATTGGAGGATACCACCGTGGCACCAATTTGAATGCCGGAAGCCGTCATCGGGCTCGATGTCGGGAAATCGTCCCACTGGGCATGCGTCGCGACTCGAGATGGCGAGGTGCTGTTGAGCACCCCCGTCGCGAACAGGGAGGACGACCTGGACTCGCTGTTCGGCCGCTTCCCCGATGCGCTCGTGGTCGTCGACCAGTCGCGCAACATAGGCGCCCTCGCGCTCGCCCGCGCCAGGGCGGCCGGGATGTCGGCGGCGTACCTGCCGGGACTCGCGGCGCACGGGGCCGCCAGGCTCTTCGCCGGCGACGCCAAGACCGACGAGCGAGACGCGATGGTCATCGCGAAGACGGCGCTTGGCATCCCCGACGCGCTCCTGCCGGTCGGAGACCCGGGTCCGACGATTGCGGCGG